>JAGXSU010000130.1 GCA_018333785.1 Methylomicrobium sp.
GGCCCGCCCCCGCATCTGCGTCGCAATCTCTTTCGACAACATTTGCGCCGATGAGCCGGTAATGTAAACTTCACATTTTTCTGTTCTCATCAGGCGGTCCACAAAAGGCTCCCAGCCGAGGATCATCTGTATCTCATCAAAAAAACAGTAGATTTTTTCTTTGTTCTTTTTTTCCGGGAACAGTGAGAAGTAAGCTTCGAGTATTGCGGCTAAGCCTTCATGTTGAAGACGGTGTAAACGGTCATCGAAAAAATTAAGGTAAAGGATATTCTGCCTGTCTACCCCGCTGTCGAGTAAGCGCTTCATCAGCTGGAATAGAAAGGTTGATTTACCGCCGCGTCGAACGCCTATACAAACAGTGGCCTTCTCTGTGACGGGCGTCACTTCAATGAGTCGTGGAGTTCCTGTGTTTAAATCAATCTCCTGAAAATCCAAGATTATTTCCTTCAATGTATCGATCATTTTGCCTCTTATCGAGCTGCAGTTGCTAATCCTCATTTAGATGGAGCTGACAACTTAAATATGCCAATCCAGCAATTAATATTACCGGATAAGAGCAAAACTGGAAATATTTATTACTGATACAGAATAATTGGGCGTTCGAAACAGTTGGGATCAGAGCAGAATGGCATTTATTTAAGATATAAGATGAAAAGTTGATACGGTTAACCAGGCAATCCGCCATAGCTTTAAATAATCTTGGCGTTTTGCTATCGCGAAAACGCCCTACTTGTTTTCCATTTTTACATAGAGCCTTATAAATGATTTACCCAAAACACCTTGAGTCTTCTGGACTGGTTCATGCTATGCCATTAAATTCTGGGATATTAGAACTATATCTGATTCAATACCGTGCCGATGTTAAATTCTGCTTTTAAAGAATTATAATTGACTAAGCATCAATCATCTTCTATAACTCTAGTATAGGAGACTTTTATGAAGCGTGTAGTTCCAACCCCATTCCCTGCAGACCCTTATCTCGACTCCCCCGTTGTCTTAGGGGCGGCTATTCGCTCTGCACGAACTCAGGCCGGTATTCGTTTGGAAGATGCTGCTATGACCATAGGGGTGTCTTTACAAACATTGGTTGACATTGAAGCCGGAAAGCCTGGGGTTAGTATCGGTAAAATTCTGCAAGTCGCACAAGGACTTGGCGTTTCTTTGTTTGTTATTCCGCAATCGCAACGCGAAATCGCTCGTCGCCGTCTATCCGATTTAATTGTAGACAATCGACCATGAAATTGACGGTTCAGGCTAACGGTGTCTGCATCGGTTGGTTGAGTTTGGATGTCATCTCCGGACTGTATGCGTTTGACTATTCGGTTGAGTGGCTCGCTCAGGAACAGCGTTTTCCACTCAGCCCTGCCTTGCCGTTAGTAAACGAAAGTTTGCCTGCAGAACAGCATAGCGCCAATGTACGGCAATTTTTTCAGAATCTGTTGCCAGAAGGTCAAGCCCTTGACGATGCGGCGCAAGCCAATAAGGTGTCAAAGTCCAACCTGATTGGGCTGCTGGTGGCGTTAGGCAGGGAGACTGCTGGAGCTTTAGAGATCAGCCTTGACGATCCGCTGCCATCACCGATGCCCTTAGCTGGCAAGCGTTTGCTCACCCCCGAGGAATTATCGCAACGTATCCGTTCTCGCCCCGAGCTAGCCTTTAGCGTGTGGGACGGCAAAGTGCGTTTATCCATAGCAGGCTATCAGGACAAGATTGCAATATTGATGGAAAACGACCTATGGTTCCTAGTGGACGGTGGCCGCTTGGCGTCTACGCACCTGCTAAAACCCGATCCCATCCGCGGTGGATTGCAGCATATGACGAGCAACGAATTCGCCTGCATGCGCTTGGCTCAGGCTGTCGGGATAGCCGCAGCTGATGTTTGCCTGGAGCGCATTCCTGAGCCCATACTGCTCATTCGCCGTTTTGATCGCAGAATATCGACTGAAAGCATCGACCGCCTTGATTGTATTGATGGCTGCCAAGCGTTAGGTCTCGGTGTTAGCATGAAATACGAACGACCTTACGGCGATGGTCGTGATGTAAAGCATATACGGGATGGCGCGTCCTTAACCAAGCTGTTTGCATTGTTAGACCGGGCCAGCGCGCAACCGACAGCCGATCGTTTGGCATTATTACGTTGGACGATCTTTCAAATTCTGATCGGCAATACCGATGCCCACGGTAAAAACCTGTCTTTTTTTATTGACTCAGGCGGTATCCGTTTAGCGCCTAGTTACGATTTGGTGTGTTGCCTAATTTACGCCAACGGCCAGATCAGCGATACGCTGTCCATGGCCATTGGTGATAACTTTGATGCCCGGTCATTAACGGCCTACGACTGGGCAATGATGGCAATTGAATGTGGATTGAATACCAGACTGGTTGGCCGGGAACTTAAACAAATGGCCGACAAAGTTCTTAAGATTTGGCCTGAACTGAAGCAAAATCTGATTGCAGTTGGCGCCGACGATGTCACCTTGAAAGCCATTGAGGCTGTTTTGAACCAACAATGCCAACACACCCTGAGCATTGCCAATGAAGTTCCGAAGATTTCTAAAGCCATTTTATAAGGCTATGTTCGCGTTAGTAGTTGAAAGTAAATCAACACCGTCATTCCGGCATGGATTGCCGGAGCCGTTAGACCGCGTAAGCGAATCCAGGTCACAAGGATGTGAAGGCCCAACGCCATCCATGGCTTCTAGACCCCGGCAATCCATGCCGGGGCGACGCCTACTATTAACGCGGACATAGACTTTTATAAGCTAATAGGACACGATTCCTAGGTGTCGCGCTTCCCCAACCAACCATCAACCAGTTAGTCAGAATACGCAGCAAGAATGGCAGTTCAGAGCAACAGACAAAATTTGAGCTTAAAAAGATACAGATTCACTACAGAAATGGATGTCAGATAAACATCAAGCATCCACATCAAGAGCACATAATGTGAACTTAGAAATTCTATTTACATATTTCAACTATAGTTGTAGAGTAATAACATGAATAAAGAACTCGCCACTTTACTTTTTGAATCCCTGTCCTCCGGCGTTCGGCTGGATGTGTTCAGGTTATTGGTCAAACAGGCACCAACCGGTCTGGTTGCCGGTGTAATTGCCACTGAATTGACTTTGCCGCCGACCAATCTGTCCTTTCACTTGAAAGCGATGACGCATGCCGGCTTGGTCAACGTCACTCAAGAAGGACGCTATTTACGTTACCGAGCCAATTTAACCGTCATGCAAGCCTTGATCGATTATCTGACGGCGGAGTGTTGCACAGGTCATCCCGAACTTTGTCTCGATACCGGTGAGGTTTCGGCGTGTTGCGATAGCGACTAATTTTTTTCCATCCACAACTCAGCACTTTCCATTATGAATGTTTTATTTCTTTGTACCGGTAACTCCTGCCGTTCTTTGATGGGCGAGGCCACGTTCAACCATCTGGCACCCGAGGGCTGGCACGCCATCAGTGCCGGCAGTAAGCCCATCGGTCGTTTAAACAGCGGGGCCGTGGCTTTGCTGCAAGAAAAAGGGATCTCCATCGAAGGCTATTACAGCAAATCCTGGAATGACCTTCCGGTCACGCCGGACATCGTCATCAGCGTTTGCGGTAACGCAGCTAACGAAACCTGTCCGGCCTATCTCGGTCCGGTCATGCGCGCTCATTGGGGCGTTGAAGACCCGGCGCACGCGGAAGGCACGGAAGCCGAAATCAAAGCGGCTTTCGAGACCGCTTACGGAATTTTGCGGCACCGCATCGAAACCTTTCTGGCTTTGCCGCTGGACGAATTAAAGAACGATCCAAAGCGCCTGAAAGCTGAACTGGATCGTATCGGCACGTTAATGCCTTAATTATTGGGAGTATGTCATGAGCACTATTCAAATTTTCGATCCGGCCTTATGTTGCAGTACCGGCGTCTGCGGTGTGGATGTGGATCAGCACTTGGTCGATTTTTCCGCCGACGTCGATTGGGCCAAGCAAAACGGCGCACAAATCGAGCGCTTTAATTTGGCGCAAGAACCGATGGCGTTTGCGGAAAACCCGGTCGTCAAAGGCTTTTTGGAACGTTCCGGCGCGGAAGCCTTACCGTTGATTCTGGTCGACGGCGAAGTGGCTCTGGCCGGTCGCTATCCCACTCGCAATGAACTGACACGCTGGGCCGCAATCACTGTCATTGAAGAAAAGGCAGCGTCCAGCTGTTGCAGCGGCAGCAAGTGTTGCTAAAGGATTACTGCATGAAATTCCTCGATCAGCCGCCACGCTTTTTGTTCTTTACCGGCAAAGGCGGTGTCGGCAAGACTTCGATTGCCTGCGCCACGGCCATTCATTTGGCCGATGCCGCCCGTAAGGTATTGCTGGTCAGCACCGACCCGGCCTCCAACGTCGGCCAGGTGTTTGGCATCACCATCGGCAACCGGATTACCGAAATAGCTTCCGTGTCGGGTTTGGCCGCTTTGGAGATCGACCCGCAAGCCGCCGCTCAGGCGTATCGTGACCGCATCGTCGGCCCGGTACGCGGCTTGTTGCCGGAAACGGTCGTCAAAGGCATAGAAGAACAGCTCTCCGGTGCCTGCACAACCGAAATAGCGGCCTTCGACGAATTCACTGCGCTGCTGACCGATAGCGCGCTGACGGCGGATTACGATCATATCGTGTTTGATACCGCGCCGACCGGCCACACCATTCGCTTATTGCAACTGCCCGGTGCCTGGAGCGGTTTCCTGGAAGCCGGGAAGGGCGATGCGTCTTGCCTGGGGCCTTTAGCAGGCCTTGAAAAACAGCGCGAACAATACAAAGCCGCCGTCGACGCCTTGGCCGATGCTCAGCGCACCCGGCTAATTTTAGTCGCGCGCGCCCAACAAGCCACCTTACGCGAAGTCGCCCGCACCCATGAAGAACTGGCGGCGATCGGTTTAATTCAACAATATCTGGTCATCAACGGCATTCTGCCACAGATTGAAACCGAATCCGATCCTTTGGCCCTGGCCATTCACGAACGCGAACAAGCCGCATTGCAGTCTATTCCTGCCGTTTTGCAAACGCTGCCGCGTGATCAAGTGATGCTCAAACCTTTCAATATGGTGGGCTTGTCCGCATTGCGGCACTTATTCGACGACACGCCCAGAATGACCGAAGTAACCGTCGATACGCCACTGGCACTCGATGAACCGGGCCTGTCCGAACTGGTCGACGCAATCGCCAAAGACCAACACGGCTTGATCCTGCTAATGGGCAAAGGCGGTGTCGGCAAGACTACCTTGGCCGCGGCCATTGCCGTGGAATTGGCCCAACGCGGATTGCCGGTACACCTGAGCACGTCGGATCCGGCCGCCCATTTGGAAGACACCTTGAAGGAGGCGTTGGACAATCTGACGGTCAGCCGCATCGATCCTCAGTTGGAAACCGAACGTTATAGCCGCCATGTATTGGAAACCAAAGGCGCCAATCTGGATGAGCAAGGCCGCGCATTACTGGAAGAAGACTTGCGCTCTCCCTGTACCGAGGAAATCGCGGTGTTTCAAGCCTTTTCGGCCATCATCGGCGAAGCAGGCAGCAAGTTCGTCGTCATGGACACGGCACCCACAGGCCATACCTTGCTGCTGCTGGATGCCACCGGCGCCTATCACCGCGAGATCAGCCGGCAGATGGATACGACCGGCCTGCACTACAGCACGCCGTTGATGCGGCTGCAAGACCCGAAACACACCAAAGTGTTGATCGTGACACTGGCAGAAACCACACCGGTACTCGAAGCCGCCAACCTCCAGTCCGACCTGAAACGCGCCGGCATCGAAGCCTGGGCCTGGATTGTCAATTCCAGCGTGGCGGCCACTAAAACCGAGTCGCCCTTGTTACGGCAACGGGCCGCCAATGAACTGCGGGAAATCAATGCCGTCGCCCGTCAGCATGCCCAGCGTTATGCGGTGGTACCGCTATTGCAAAATGAACCGGTTGGTCTCGCGTGCTTGTTGGCGCTGAGCCAACCCTTGATCAATCAGGATCCGGAGCGACTGTGTTGAAGCGCTTGCAAAGGCCTATCACCTTTTAGTCAATCCCCCTCGAACTCCTTTTTCAAACTCCTTTTTTAAAGGGTGAAGTTATTTTTAGCAAAATCCTTACTACAAAACCTAAGAGGCAAAACCATGACAGCCAAACAACACGCGATGGGATTTTTTGAACGTTACCTGACTCTCTGGGTAGGTTTGTGTATTGCCGGTGGCATTCTGCTGGGCGCTTTCGCACCAAATTTCGCCAAGACGCTGGACGGCATGAGTATCAATGTTAACGGCGCGCCGGTCGTCTCCATCCCTATCGCCATCTGCCTGTTTTTCATGATGTACCCTATCATGGTCAAGATCGACTTTGCCGAAGTGGTCAAGGCCGGTAAAAGCATCAAGCCAGTCAGTCTGACCTTAATCGTCAATTGGGCGATCAAACCCTTCACGATGTACGGCATCGCCTATTTATTCTTGGGCGTGTTGTTTCAATCGTTGCTAGGCGCCGATGCGGTGGACTTGGTGAAAATGCCGTTCGGACTGGATTTGCCGGTCGGCAGCGAATACGGTGCCGGTACCGTTATTTTGCAAGACGGCGTCAAGATGCTGCAAGTGCCGTTATGGCGCAGTTATCTGGCAGGCTGTATTTTACTGGGCGTTGCACCGTGTACCGCGATGGTGCTGGTGTGGGGTTATCTGGCTGGTGGCAATGCCGGCCATACGCTGGTAATGGTGGCAATCAACTCATTGGCAATGCTGTTTTTGTATGGCCTGATCGGCGGCTTTTTGTTGGGCGTAGGTCAATTACCGGTGCCTTGGGAAGCCTTGCTGTTGTCCATCGGCATTTACGTAGCCTTACCACTGGTCGCCGGCTTCTATTCGCGGCAATGGATCATCGCTCATAAAGGTCTTGACTGGTTCGAGCAAAAATTCCTGCATGTGTTGACCCCCATTACCATCATCGCGTTGCTGTTGACGCTGGTGTTGCTGTTCTCCTTTAAAGGTGAAGTCATCACCGCCAATCCACTGACGATACTGTGGATTGCAATTCCCTTGGCGATACAAACCATCCTGATTTTTGCCATCACCTATTTGGCCGCCAAGCTGTGGGGTTTTTCCTACGAAAACGCCGCGCCCTCGGCCATGATAGGCGCTTCCAATCATTTCGAAGTCGCCATCGCCACGGCCGTCATGCTGTTCGGCCTGTCGTCCGGCGCCGCGCTGGCCACGGTGGTTGGAGTTTTGATCGAAGTGCCGTTGATGCTGGCCCTGGTCGGTTTTTGCAAACGGACACAACATTGGTTCGGCGGGGTTCATTGATGGACGAACACAAACAAGCCAAGCTCAAAGGAGATGACCTTCAACGCTGCAGCCGACCACTTCGAACATCCGATCAGTTCGTTATGACAGCGCTTTGGCCTGCGAACTATCGAAAGACTAGCTTTGCAGCCGACTGAGCGACTGCTGGATGTGTGCTCAGATACCAGCATTTTGAGTGGCATTGTAATGATGTTTCTGGTGTGTTTTTTGATGGGCATGGCCATCGGCGCCTAACAGAACAAGACATCGCCTCATTTGCTGCTACCAGCCCAGAATTATACTCATCGCAGATCGAAATTCGACACCGGGGCGCCCGTCAAAGTACGCCGTAAAACCATCCCTATAGGCGCTATGCCAGCATCCCTGCTGGCATAGCCTTTTCCGAACAACCCGTTACCTTCTTAGGCACTGCCGAAATTTGAAGTGCGAAAGGTATATCACAAAACACTCAAAAACTTACTAAAACGTTAAACTCAATGCGCGTATAAGCAACATTCAAAACAGAAATGCAACGCCCATTGCCTGAGATTTTTTTAATTTTGTTCGCAGCTTTAACAAACTACTCGTTACACGAGACGACACCGTCCTCCATATGAACGATGCAATCCACCACGATTTCATTATCTGCTGAACTTTCAGTAGCATACGCAGTAGTCACAATGACTGAGCCAAAAACCAACGCCAATACCATAAACAATTTATTCATTTTGAATCTCCTTAAGGACATCAAAGAAAAAACTGGGCTTGTTAAGCCATTTGTCAGGATTTGGAGAATTGGCTGATCAAGTCAACGGACCTTATTTAATCCTTTACGATAGAAATTGTTCGTTACCTACAACACAGTCACCTGTTTTTTTTATAAGCCCGGTAATCGGATATAGCCTCTGTCTCCACATTGACAGACACACTTTATACCCATCAAGTTCAATTAACCAAGTGATTTTGTCAATTATTTTTTATTCTTGAAAAACAGCAGTCTTAGCCAACCGATTATCATTAAGCCGTTCAAAAACAGGAACACTGCAGGGGGTAATGGAACGGCAGTAATCCCTTGTTCAATAGTGAACGCCATAGGGTCGCGATTTAAAAAAATCAGGCCTTGATTCAAATCAGTTAAATCCGCAACGATGGCTATGAATCCAGCACCTTCCGATAAGGCCTTAAAATGCAAAGTCGCCAGTTCAAATGGTTGAAACTCAGGTTCGTAAGCTATGCCTGGAAATGATGATCCGGCTGCTGTCAGACCTACTATTTCGGAATCGTCTTGAAAAATCGGATTGATCTCGCGGCCAATCAATTCAATGTTAATAGAACTGAAAACATTAAACCCAAACGCCAGCAATTCATCTGCAGTATCGGCTTCGTCAAATAAATTCCTGACAAAAGCCGTGACGGAAAATTGCTCACCGATTTTGACAATACGATGACCGGAATTCGTTCCCTGATTTCCACAAAAATCATCCACACAGACCGTAGTCGCCTGGCTTGCGCCGGACCACAGGATCATCAGGACTAAAAGTAAATCAGTAGACTGACTTTTTATTGTTCTCATCACACACTCACCTTATTAGTTATTTTGAATTTGCAGCTACCAGATCAACAAAGACTGAAGTTAAGCCAAATCCTTGTACAAGTAGGAAATCACCCATCGCTTTATCGCGTTCCGGCTATTGACCCAAATTCTTATAAGTTCTGACAGAAATTACTGAATTGCTTTTTACGAGAAACCGGAAAGCCTGAGACTTTCCGGCTGTCCCTAAGCTATTTCACTTTGACTGAATATTCTTTAAAGTGGCGGTACCACGAGCGGTAATCTGCAAACGTTACACAGCCGCTGCGATCGTAATCGGCCTCTGGATTGTAGTTTTTCTTACCATCGCATTGACCAAGCGTTCGGCTGAACGCAACTCTGTCTTGAATATCGACGTCACCGTCGTTATCCAGATCGCCTTTAACCAACAATTCAACCAGCAAAGGATCATGATCGGAAGAACGAAAGACATCAGGACTGTAAAACTCAGTCACTTGACCGGCTGATTTGAACTCGACGTTATAGTCCAAAGCTCTTGGTTCATCCGCGTTGATATGCCATACAGCTAAACCTTTGACTTGTTTGGTCAATCTGGAGTTTGCCAGTGCATGATCCAAAACACCCGACTCACCGCCGAACACAAAGCTGTAAGCAGCACTGTCACCAATCACTTTATCTACCAGATTAACGTAGCCCGCGGTCTTGAGCGCGGCAATGGGATCTTCTTTGGCATAGGCATTCAAGTCGCCGATAATCATGACATTTCGCCCTTTACTGCCGGTCGGATCCGTCGTCAACCAATCCGCCAACGCCTGGGCTGCAGCGGTTCTGGTCAAATTGCAATTCCCTTGACCGTCGCCGGTATCGGGATCACTCACGTCATCACAGCTGGACCCTTTGGATTTAAAGTGATTGACCGCAACGGTGAGGGTTTTATTGGACGCTTTGTCCAGGAAAGTTTGCGCTAGTGCTGGTCGGTTTTTTGTATCCAAAAAGCGCGGATCAACCGAATTATCTAAAATCGCTGACGGCGCTACAGGCTCTGCCTTGGCTGATTTATAGATGATACCGACCGCAATTTCATCGGTGCCGATGCGGCTGACGCCCGGATCGATGTATTCGTATGTGCCTGATCCGGCCACGGCATTAAGGCCGTCAACCAGATCCGCAATGGCGCTGTGAGCCGCGTAACCGTCATTCTCGATTTCCATCAAGCCGACTATATCGGCATCCATATCGACGATCGCCGCAATGATTTTATCCCGTTGCCGGTTAAATTCGGCTAACGTATTGGCGCCACGCGAAGTGGGAAAGCCGCCGCCTAAACCGTCACCGTTAAAATAATTCAGCACATTGAATGATGCGACTTTCAGCGAACCTATTCCCGGCAACTGAGGCGGTACAGGCCTTGCATTAGTTGAGGAGAACTCGGGGGCTTCAGTAGGATGCAACCGAAACATGCTGAAATCATAAGCTAAAACACCTATCGCATCCGACACTGTATCGCCAATTCTAGGGGTATTATCAGCATTCAGGCCATTAGGCCCCGGATAAACGACTGGATCAGGGTTCTGTTTATTACTGCCGTCATCTAAAACCAAACGGTTCAGCAAATTTTGATCCTTAACGGCATTGGCTGCAGCACCCGGTTCGGCTACCTGAGTAGGAATCATCAACCGCGAACCGGACGATACCATCAATTCCCCAAAACGGGCTAAATTGAAGTTTTCTGTTACCGTCAAAGTTTGTGGAAACTTGACTAACATCCCTTCACGCCACTCCGGATTATTGGCATCCAAATCATACGGTAAGCTCAACTCGGTTATCGCCGGCAAAGGTAATGCGCTGGCACAGACATCGACAGACTTGACCGACTCGAGCCGCGTCATATCAAACCGCTCGGAAACGGTACCCACGATATGCACCCTATCGCCGACAGTTACAGGAAGATTAGACGCGATAAACAGACCTTCGGATGTCTTGGAATCGTTATCCGCATCGCTGTCTTCTTCCTGTACAAAGAAACCGTTTAGGCCGTTACTGTCCTGAAAATCTCCGATAACAACGGCTTCTATAGGCTGCTCGCTACCCAGCAACGGACTGTCACTGCCTGAACCTTGAATAGCACTGATTAACACCGCCGGCTGACCACACTTTGAAAGTGGCGGTGGAGGCGGTGGCGCAGCTGAAAAAAATTGATTGGAATTAATCCGTCCAAAACTATTTTCACTGGGTGAATTCCAACTAAAGTCTTCATATTCTGAACCGGTTCCGGTCAGTTGCAGCGAAAAAGTTAACGGTGTATCACTGGTTTCAGCCACATTGATATCCTGACTTAACCTACCGGCTGCAGGACCATTCAATGCGGTAAATGCACCTTCATAACTTAAAAATTGCACGACATTATTCGCTGCATCCACCAATGCCATGCCATCAGGCGCACCATTTTGAATGCCGTTGACGGGATAATCAATGACTACCGTACCCATGCCGGAGCCTGATTCGTCCGGTAAAACGCCATTCAGGGTAACGCTGCTGTAGCTTTGACCATTGGCTCCGTTATAGAGAATGACTTGCCATCCGGTCAGGTCGGTTCCCGCAGGGCCCACAATTTCTATAGCCTCACCGGCATCGGTTCCCGCGTTGTCGTAATGAATTTCGTTGATAAAAACCGGTGTAGCCGCTTGGGCGGTCATCCCTAAATTGAGCACACTCAGCACAGCCAGAGCCGTATTGCGTAACTTATACTGTTTAAAACGTAGCATATCGAACAATTCCCCCTCAATTAAATACCCAGAACATACCCGCGGTATGCTCAGTTACCTTTGCCAGCAGGATCAAGACTGTGCTGACGCTTTACCCACTCTGACCAAGCGTTACAAAAAGTCGATATAACACCCGAAGATCAGGTCAAGCCTTGAGATAGTGTGAGATATAAAGGTTTTACGACTATTACGATTTACCGAAATTTTGGTTAAACGTAATACGATTTTTGAAAACTCAGAAGAGGGATAGCGAAAAGCTTTGATGAACTGAAGTTGCCCCGTTTTTTAAGGCTATGTTCGCGTTAATAGTGGGCGTCGCCCCGGCAGGGATTGCCGGGGTCCAGAAGCCATGGATGGCGCTGGACTTTCACATCCTTGTGACCTAGATTCGCTTACGCGGTCTAAGGGCTCCGGCGATCCATGCCGGAATGACGTCGTTGATTTAATTTCAACTACTAACAAGAACATAACCTTTTTAAACGTTATTCAGGATTGCAGGGGTATGAATCAAGGTTATCTTGGCATTAATAGTTGCCATCGTTTAAGACCTTGCAACTCTTGTTGTGATGTTGCCAAGTCGAATCGCTTTTTCAGCCGGGCAGGCTTCAAAAAAGGGCTAGAAATTAATCCCCGCCCCCACACCCACCCCCGCAGCCGCCATCACTGCTGTCGCCGCTACCGGACCAGTCGCCGAAGCCGTCAGTTGATCCGTCGAAATCAGAACTGGAAAAATCGCCGCCGCAGAATGGGGTGCTTGAGCCGGTGTCGTCGCTGCGCCGTATAACTCGGCAATCCGGCGCATAGACAAAGCCGTCGGTGATGTTGAGTTTTTTGTCGATGGCGAATAGCAGCGGCAGACGACTGGGTTGACGGGGATCGATGCTTTCCTCACGACAGGTCAACCACCAGATGCGGCGCAGACCGCTGTTGTTTTGCTTGTTCCGGCTTAATACCACCGCCGGGGTGTGGTGCAAAAAGCCACCAAAGGCTTTTTTGCAGAAGCTGTCGTAATGGCGAGTGTACAGAATCAGCTCATGCCAGAGGTCGTCGGTGACTTGCGACGGCATCGAAACATAACGGCAACCGCCCTGCAAGTAAGCCAGGAAAAACTGCCGCAAAGCCCGCCCCACCAATTGGCAATCCTTCAACGCCAATTCCGGTCGCCGCTTGCGGAGTTTCTCGTAAAGTGCAGGCGGAAAGGAGTAAGTGCGGATATAGTCGGCACGCACGCTACGCCGCCAGCGCCGCCACAGCAAGACCAGCACTATCAACAGGGTGGCAATGATGGCAAGGGAGGCAAACTTCATGCGGCTTGTTCGCTGGCCGGTACCAGCGCTTCGTGCAATAAGGCCTCCAGCAGGCGGCGACTGTCGGCGGCGGTGCGGGTAAGCTGGGTTTCCAGTTGATCGCACAGCGCCATGAGTTCATCGACTTTGGCGACGATGCGGTGTTGTTCGGCTAGGGGTGGTAAAGGAAATGACAAATTATTTATCTTGTTTATGTAAAGACAAGGCTGTGCAGTAGCTTTAACGCTACCCCAAATTTGCGTTTGTCCTAAAGGGCTTCTGATCGCCAAAGCTAAATAATTTACATCGATACCAATTTCCGGTCGAATAAGAGCAACGCTCCTAACCAAAACCATTTCTTTGGCCTCTCGTAATATACATAGCCGTCCAGTTGTGGCGCCGACACATACGAGCAAAATGTCTCCCACTTCAGGCTTGCATCGCTTCCAAGCCTTTTCTGCCGTCTCTCGGGAAACCCAGTCTGTTATTGAGTAATCCATTTCCCCGTCACGAACATTTTTTGCTGTAACTAAAGGAATTTCATGTTCTCGTATTCTTATTGGTGTGGCGTGTTCACCATCTGTAACAAGTTTGGATAACGCTTCAATTTCGCACCATTCCCAACCACGTGGCTTTGAATACGACGCGCAACTTTCCCCAACATTTTTAATTTTTGACTTGAGCTCCGACGCTACTCGTTGCACCTTAATCCGATTCAACAACTCAGCCGCTGGCTCATCTTTCGAGTCTTGGGGAGCCAGTTTGCCACGGACGGCGAGGTTGAGGATGGTTTGTCGGAGTTGTTTAATGTGGGCCGGACGAGTGGTGAGGCGCGGCAGGTTTTCAAGTACGAAACGCACGTCATCGAAGCCCGTCGTCCCGGCAGGGATTGCCGGGATCCAGTTTACAGGGAAGTATGCCTGCTTACCTTCCATAATGCTGACGTTTTGCTGTTTTGGATTCGAATCGGGGGGTAAGGAGCCCAAGTCGCTCTCGTCCATGAAGTCTGGATCCCGGCAATCCCTGCCGGGACGACGGCTTTGATCAGACGGGTTTAATCTATTCAGGCTGGCGGCCACTAATCGGTCGCGACATTGTTCCCGCTCGGTTTGCGCTGCCTGCAACCGGTCGCATAACGCCATCAGTTCATCAATTCTAAGTTGCACTACGGGTGATATTAGTGGAACTGGGACATCACAAAGTCTGCCAATTGTTAAAGTGACATTGGCCGTTCCTGTCATCTTAGATACGAGCAGTTCATCTTTAAAAGCGGTCAAGTATTCAAAGAGAAAACGAGCTGAAACTAGTTCTGGATTTAGCGGAAATATGGCGGCAAGAATACTTCCAAGCGCAAATTTACCTTCCTGATAGTGAAGGCGATTCAAGCTCGCTTTGCCGTGTCCTGCAGAGGAAACAAGCGGAACTATTGCGGCTGAGTCATCAAAGTCATAATGATCGCACGTTAATCTATCTTCTGCTGTCGCCACTAGTGGATAGTCGCCTGGGATAGCTTTTTGTATTCCAGTAGGACCTTTTTCGACTTGGGCTATAAATCCCAGTCGAACAAAATGGCAAACGTCAGCCCAAAGTCCATCTGGTAGTTCCTCGGGTAAAATTTCAGGAGGCTGCTGGTTACGAAGTTGTTTATTTTTGAAAAGTACTTTTCTTTTATCTAGTATCTGCTCAAGCATTACTTTTGCATTAAAGTTTTGGCTATTTTCTGAAACAAGTTTGCCTCCTATGGCCAAAACAATAAGCAGTTTTCGTATTTGTTGGATAACTTCTGGCGAGTCTCCTAGTAAATGAAGTTTTTCGAGCAGATTAGAAGGAATCATCGTGGTAGGCACTCAATCAATATCATCGTTTGTGCTTGAAATGTTGCGTTAATTAGTAATTTACCAGGTTTCATACTCTAGTTCCGCTATCGTCTATCATGTCGTCGTACGGCGCATTTAATCTGTAGAACTCATGCAACTTGGCTTGCAGCAGGGCTTTATCGGGCAATTGGGTTTGGTATTCGGCGATCAGCGCCGGCGACAGGCTGCGGCTGAGGGCGTATTCCACCACTTCGCTGTCTTTGCTGGCGCAGAGCAGCACGCCGATGCTGGGGTGTTCGTGGGGCTTTTTGGCGTCGCGGTCCAGGGCTTCCAGATAAAAATCCAGCTTGCCGAGGTATTCCGGCTCGAAACGGCCAACCTTGAGTTCGATGGCGACCAGGCAATTGAGGCCACGGTGGAAAAACAGCAAATCCAAGGCAAAGTCGCGGCCGCCGACTTGCAGCGGGTATTGACTGCCGACAAAACAAAAATCCCGGCCCAGTTCGATCAGAAATTGCTTGAGCTGTTGCACCAGACCTTGATGCAGATCGGCTTCGGCATGGCCGTGCGGCAGGTCGAGGAATTCGACCAGATAGCTGTCTTTGAATAGGTTAATGGCGTCGGGGTGAATTTGTGACAGCACTGCTGACACTTTTGCGGGATTGAGAACCGTACGCTCGAATAAAGCCGTTTTGAGTTGGCGTTCCAGGTCGCGACTGCTCCATTGTTCTTGAATGGCCAAACGCAGGTAAAACTCGCGTTCTTCCTGGCGTTTGCTCTGGTTGAGGATAATCAGGTTATGGGTCCACGGTAATTGTCGCGCCAGTGGTGCGACTTTTTCATCATCTCGGTAGGCTTCGTAAAACTGCCGCATCCGAAACAGGTTGCGAGCGGTAAAACCACGCAAGCCGGGTTGGGTCTGGGCCAGATGGGAGGCCAGCTGCGGCACCACGGCATCGCCCCATTCGGCGGCGGCAATTTTGCGGCTGATGATTTGCCCGACCTGCCAATACAGGTCGATCAAGGCGGTGTTGACCGCCTGCACCGCGCGTTGGCGGGCGCTGACGATCAGTTGGGTGATTTCGGTGAAGTCGCTGGTAGCAAGCTGATTCATCGCAGTAAGGCCTCGGCCAGGATGGTTTTGAGCTGGTCGCGCAACTGGGCAACGGTTTGTTCGTCTTGTTCCAGCTTGGCTAACAGTTCCGCCGGATTGCCGTGATCGTCGGCAATGGTGTGCGGATTTTTATAATCCAGGTTGTAGTTTCTCGCCTTGATGTCCTCGATGCTGACTTTCCAGGCTTGCTCGTTTTCCTGGCGCCCTACTCTCTCCGCCCCGCCCCACCAATCGACACAGCCCTGCAGGTGTTCTACGCGGATGGGTTTGCCCATTGAGTAGGCTTTTTGTGTGGCCGGTACTTTGTGTTCGTAAAACCAGATGTCCTGCGTCGGCTGGCCTTTCTCGAAAAACAGCAGGTTGGTGCCGATGCTGGCGTAAGGCTTGAACACGCTGTTCGGCAGGCGCACGATGGTGTGCAGATTGCATTCTTCCAGCAGGTGTTCTTTCAGGCGGGTTTTGACGCCTTCGCCGAACAGCGAGCCATCCGGCAACACGATGGCGGCACGGCCGCCGGGTTTGAGCAGACGGATAAACAAGGCCAGGAACAAATCGGCCGTTTCCTTGGTGCGGAAATGGGCCGGGAAGTTGGATTCGATGCCGTCTTCCTCCCGGCCGCCAAAAGGCGGATTGGTCAGAATAATATCCACCCGGTCGGCTTGGTCGTAACTGATGTAGGGCTTGGCCAGGGTGTTGTCGTGACGAACGAAGCTGGGGTCTTCGATGCCGTGCAGCAACATGTTGGTGACGCAGAGCATGTGTGGCAGCTGCTTTTTCTCGACGGCGCGCAAGCTGGCTTGCAATGCTTGTTCGTCTTCAACTTTTTTGACGTACCGGTCGCGCATGTGGCGGATCGAGCAAGTCAGAAAGCCGCCGGTGCCGCAACTGGGGTCGAACAGAATTTCGCCGGGCTTGGGATCGATACGATCCACCATGAAGGCGGTAACGGCGCGCGGGGTGTAATATTCGCCGGCATTGCCGGCGCTTTGCAGGTCGTTGAGCAGTTGTTCATAAATATCGCCGAAATGCTTACGCTCGGCAAGATCGTTGAAATCGACGCCGCTGATTTTATTGATGACTTGGCGCATCAACTGACCGGATTTCATGTAGTTATAGGCATCTTCGAACACACTTTTGACCACACGGGCCCGGTTGGCTTGGCTGCCGGTGGGCGTCAGGTTTTTCAGGGCCGGGAACAGTTCCGTGTTGATGAAGTTCATCAAGGCTTCGCCAGTGATACCTTCCGGATCGGCCGCCCAGTTGCGCCATTGAAAGGCTTTCGGAATCGGCGAATGGTAGTCATCCTGCATGATTTCCAGTTGCTGATCCTGATCGTCGATGATTTTTAAAAAGAACATCCAGCACAATTGCGACAGACGCTGGGCATCACCATCGACGCCGACGTCCTGGCGCATGATGTCTTGAATGGATTTAACGGTGGTTCTGGCTGACATGGGTTAGGCGACTTCCTCGTAGAGTGCGGCTTGCAGTGCGTGGACGGCTTGTTCGAAATGGGCTTTGCCGCCGAATTGTTTGATCAGTTGGAATGCGGTACCCATCCGGTCGAACGGGGCAATTTCCAGTATTTTGACATTATCCAGGCCGGTGACGACGCCTTCATCCTGATATTTATCCAGCAAAGCTTCCAGCACGGCACGGGCTTGTTCACCGTATTGAGTGAATACATCGCGCTTTTTGACGTTGTTGGCGCGTTCGCGGCGGGTGAGCGGTGGCTGATCAAAAGCGATGTGGCAAATCAAGTCAAAGGGGTCGAGGTCTTTGCCGACTTCTTCCAACAAGGGTTCCAAAAGCAAACCTTCTTCGGCCAGTTCTTCGATGATGGCCTCTTTGCGTTCGGCGGATTTCCAGCGTTTTAAAAACTGGTCCAGGCTGGCGAAATGAGCACGAATGGCTTTGCGGGAAAAATCGCGCAGGGATTCGGTAATCAGTTTGCCGTTTTCGTCCAGGTATTCGACCCGTTCTTTCAACACGCTGACCGGCTTACCTTTGACACGGTATTTGGGCGGCGGCTCTTTGACGTCTGGCGGGTCTGGTTCTACCGTTGGCGGTACAAACAGGATTTCTTCATCATCGCCGGGAGTATTCGAGGTCGGGTCTTCGGGATCGACTGTTGGAGGAATATCGTCCGGCGGCGTGACAGGATCGTCTTCGTCAGGTGAGTAGATTTGTACCGGTTCGCCGTCAAAATCCTTGTCGGCAAAATGCGCACTGGCTTGGCGAAAATCGACCAGCGTGAAATAGAATTTTTTCAGGAATTCATACAGTCGGGTGCCACGCCCCAGAATTTGCTTGAATTCGGTCATCGAGCCAACGGTGCGGTCGATGACGATCAGTTTGCACGTTTGAGCATCCACACCGGTTGACAACAGGCGCGAGGTGGTAACGATGACCGGGTAGGTGGATTCCGGGTCGATAAAGTTATCCAGTTGGGCGATGCCGGCACCATCATCGCCGGTAATACGCATGATGTAGCGTTCGTTTTTTAACACCTCATCCTGATTTTCCAGGATCAATGCCTGACGCAATAATGCGGCGTGTTCGGTATCAACGCAGAAGACGATGGTTTTTTGGTATCGGTCGCCGCTTTGCTTGAGGTAATCGGAAATCCATTTGGCGACCCGCCGGGTGCGACTGTCGATGATGATGTTACGGTCGAAATCCTTGATGTTGTATATTCGATCGTCGATCAGCCGTCCTTGCCGGTCCGTTTCGCCTTTCTTGGGACGGTAACCTTCGACATCGATGTCCAGATGCACTTTAATGACTTTATAGGGGGCCAGAAAGCCGTCACTGATCCCCTGTTTTAACGAATAGGTGTAAACCGGTTCACCGAAATAATGGAGGTTGGAAACGTATTCGGTTTCCTTGGGCGTAGCGGTCAAACCGATCTGGGTGGCGGGTTTGAAATGCTCCAGAATTTCGCGCCATGCAGAATCTTCGGCGGCGCTACCCCGATGGCATTCGTCGATGATGATCAGGTCGAAAAAGTCGGGCGATAACTCACGGTAAATCTTTTGCCGTTCTTCAGGCCCAGTTAACGCTTGATAGAGACCAAGATAAATCTCATAAGCTGTATTGATGCGGCGTTTATTGTCTACCGCTGTCGTTAACTCCACGAAGGTTCCGTCGTCACGTTCAATGGTTTTGGCGTTGGTGCTGAGTTTTGCCATGGCTTCACCAAACGGCCGAAAATCATTGACCATGGTTTGGTTGACCAGAATATTGCGGTCAGCCAGAAACAGGACGCGTTTTTGCCGGCTTTTGTGCCAGTCGGATTTCCATAAACGCCAGATGATCTGAAAGGCGGTATAAGTCTTCCCGGTGCCGGTTGCCATCACCAACAAGACGCGATTTTGTCCCTTGGCAATGGCTTCGATAGTGGCGTTGATAGCATTGCGTTGGTAATAGCGAGGCTCTTTACCGCAACCGTCGTCGTAATAGGGTTCCAGGATGATGTCTTCTTGCTGCGAATCGATATGCTTCCAAAGCCGATAGTGTTGCCAAAGATGAGCGGGGCTTGGAAATTGGTCGGGGCCGAGGTTTTGTTCTAACGGGTCCGATTGTCCGGTTTTGTCGTGAAACAGAAAGCCGTCACCATTGCTGGAGAATACAAACGGTACTTGCAATGTGGCGGCATAATCAAGAGCCTGTTGCATTCCGTCGCCTATGGCGTGGTTGTTGTCCTTGGCTTCGATGATGGCAATGGGAATGTGCTGATAGTACAACACATAATCGGCGCGCTTGGCTTTACCGCGAGTCACCAGTCGGCCCCGGACAATAATCCGGCCCTTGGTGAACATCACTTCCCGACGGATTTGTGTCGCTTCATCCCAGCCAGACTGGATCAGCTTGGGTGTAATGTATTTGGCACAGATGTCGGCTTCGCTGAGTCCTTTTTTTGACATTCTATCTATGTTTCTTATCCAAAAGGGGAATACCCCGAAAACCCCTGCCGTTCAGGTAGTCGGCAAACAACGCCAACGACAGGAATTGACCCGGAAACGAGGCGTAATGGTCAAACAATTACCCAACAAAATCAAGCAATATCGATACAGCTTGAAACGGCGCCCGGCCAGGTAAACTAATCTCCTTACGCCGGTCTACAGTTTTTCGGCGAGGTTAACATCGACCGCAAGACTCAAGCCATGACCGTGGATTTAAAGGATATTGAAAGCAACGTTGTGTTTAGCCAAACCCTGCAGGCTTCACAGCACCCCTACCAGAGCCGTGACCGCGATTAATCGGTATCGCCGTATTGCATGGCGTGATCCAGCAATCATGTTTTTAACTGTTTTCATTGCCGCTTTTCAATGATTATGTTTCAAGTACGCGTCAGTAGTTGAAAGGACATCGAGGTCGTTAGAATCAAGATATAAGGGATTGCCGGGGTCCGGAAGCCATGGATGGTGCTGGACTTTCACATCCTTGTGACCTAGATTCCGGCAATCCATGCCGGAATGACGGTGTTGATTTACTTTCAATTACTAACGCGAACATAGCCTAACTTAACGGCATTGAAAGGCATCCTCGCCTGGCCGGTTTACTCCAGTAAAAAATTACCCTGTTCCAATTGCAGGGCGGGATCAACATCGCTGGTTTCGTCTTTTAAATTGACACCTGACAACTGTAAACGCTCTGCTTCATCGATCAGGTAGAGTAATTTTTTGAGTGCTTGCGCATAACTCAGGCCTCGTTGATGAATATTGGAAATACAGTTGCGATCAGCATCCGTTGTCGTGCCGGATCTGGCCTGGTAGGTAAAATAAATGCCCATGCTGTCGGGCGAACTGAGTCCCGGTCTTTCACCGATCAACACCATACACAATCGGGCTGAAAAATATTCGGCTAGCGCATCGCCAATGGCAACTCGTCCATGCCGGACCAGACATATCGGCGGCACTGCGTAAGATCTGCGAGACAATTCAGGTAATAATAGAGTCAAAAAAGGGATGGCATGCCGTTCAATGGCTTTTGATGATAAACCATCGGCCACGACCACGACGGCATCAAACGGCCTACTTATTAAATGCGATAATGTATTTAAAGCAGACTCGCTGAGCAGTCGTCCTAAATCAGGTCTTTGCAGATAGGCGCGCTGATTTTCGACTTGAGTTTGCAAGGTTATGGCTGCCATTCCCTGCTGATTTAAGTGTTGAGTCAGCTCTGAAAAGTCCAAAGGACTCTTCACTGCATCACGCGCCAAGGCATGAGCCAACTGAAAATCCAGACAGGCTTGAGTCGGTAAACTCATGCCCGCTTTTCCCAAGGCAATACGCGCCGGGGTGAATTGCTTCATACTAAGCCAGGGATCGTGGCTTAGCTCCGGATCATTAGGATCAGTAAGATCAGTAAGATCAGTAAGATCACTCATAGTTTAATTTAGGCTAATAGTAGGCGTCGCCCCGGCAGGGATTGCCGGGGTCCAGAAGCCATGGATGGCGTTGGGCTTTCACATCCTTGTGACCTGGATTCGCTTACGCGGTCTAACGGCTCCGGCAATCCATGCCGGAATGACGGTGTTTATTTACTTTCAACTACTAACGCGAACATAGCCTTAATTTAGGCAGCTTTTGTAATGACGATTTAAACAGTTCAGGCACGTCAGACTTTTGTTGCAACTGATTAAACGCGTTAAAAATTTCGTGTTGTTGAAGCCACTGTTCAAATTCAGGCGCCGGTCGCAAACCCATCAGTTGACGT
>JAGXSU010000131.1 GCA_018333785.1 Methylomicrobium sp.
CCGGCAATCAGCCAACGGTACCTGCCAGCGGCAAAGTCTATGTCCGTGTCGACATCACCTCCGAAGCCGATTCCAACTTTGAAGGCGCCGAAACCTTTGCGTTGAAAGCCGAGTACACCAGTAACACTGCCAAATCGGCCAGCGCCGACACCAGCATCATCGACGACAACACCGGTAGCAAATACGACGGCACGCTCAGCGCCGGCAACCCGGTCAGCAACACCACCAGCCTGGACGACGACCGCACCCTCAGCGTGACCGGTTACGGTCCGGTCAACGAAGGCTCGACCTACGCCATGTTCACCGTCACCGCCCTGGAAGGCTATGCGCTGGACTTGACTCTCCAAGCCGCCAGCAGCGGCACGGCGGCAACACGCACCGGCTTTACCTACGAATACTCCACCGACGGCACAAGCTGGACAACCTATACCTGGAACGGCAGTACCGGCAACCAGCCAACGGTGCCGGCGGGCGGCAAAGTGTACGTGCGCGTCAATATAACTTCCGAAGCCGACACCACCTTCGAAGGCTCGGAAACCTTTGCCCTTAAAGCCAGTTACAGCAGCAACACCGCTAAGTCGGCGACCGCCGACACCAGTATCGTCGACGAAGGCAGCGGCAAAAAATACGGACCCGACGTGACTGCCGGCACACCGAACGAAAGCACCACCGACCTGGACGACGACCGCACCCTCAGCGTGACCGGTTACGGCCCGGTCAACGAAGGCTCGACTTACGCCATGTTCAACGTCACCGCCCTGGAAGGCTACGCGCTGGACTTGACCCTGCAAGCTGCCAGCAGCGGCACGGCGGCAACACGCACCGGCTTTACCTACGAATACTCCACCGACGGCACAAGCTGGACAACCTATACCTGGAACGGCAGTACCGGCAACCAGCCGACGGTGCCTGCCAGCGGCAAGGTGTATGTGCGCGTCGACATCACCTCCGAAGCCGATTCCAACTTTGAAGGCGCCGAAACCTTTGCATTGAAAGCCAACTATACTAGCAATGTCAGCAAATCTGCCACGGCGGACGCCGGTATTGTCGATGATGGTTCGGGTACCAAATACGACGGCACTTTGACAACAGGGACGCCCATTTTTGACACGACTAACTTGGATGACGACAGACAGCTGACCGTCAACGACATTCGTGTCAATGAAGGCTCGCCCTATGCGGTGTTCACCGTCACCGGTATTGAAGGGCAACAGGTCAAACTCAGCCTGAGCAGCGGTACGGCCACCCTCGAAGACGGCAACGTACCAATCAAAACCGACGGCTCCGAAGACTTCGGTCCGGCGTTGCAATACTGGAACGGCAGCGCCTGGACCAACTACACCACCAATAGCTTCATCAGCATCCCGACCGATGGCGATGGTAACGCCGGGGAAACCGCCAAGCTGTTGGTACGCACCACTATCAACCCCGATGCGCTTGACGAGGGCGATCACACCTTCACGTTGACGGTTGAGAATAGTAATGGCAATACCAGCAATGGCATTGCGACCATCGACGATCATGGTGGAGGTGTGAAGTATCCCGATGTTGCGCCCACCAATCCCACCAGCACCAGTCCAGTTCCATTCACTGATAACAGCAATCTCGACGACGACCGACCTCGGAATGAAGACGATGTCAATGTCACCCAAATCGTTGACTTCAATGCATCTCCCACAGGCATTGAACAGGCTACTACCGAGAGCAATATTTATAACTCGCCCACTACTGGCGCTGGCGACGCCAATCGCCCCGAAGATTTTAGCTGGCAGTATGGTTTGATTAGCTGGCCGGGTATTCATATCAGTGGTGATCGTGATATGTATCAACAAGTTTGGGGTGAGGTGCGCTCGGAATTGATGGAGGCCACGATTGATTTGGGGGTCGATCAAGGCGGTTTCTTCAAATTGCCGCCGGAAGCCTTGATGGGGCTAGATACCGGCGACAGCTTGCGTTTTGATGCCAGTTTGACAAATGGCGAACAGTTACCCGAATGGATCAAATTCGATCCTAACAACGGTAGTCTGAGCATCAGCGAGAATGCACCACTCCTGAAAGAAGCCGTAAAAGTAAAAGTGGTGGCCACCGACACCAAGGGAAATCAGGTAACCGTCACCATTATCTTGAAAGCCAAGGTTGTCGCCAAAATGCCGATCAACAAACCCAAAGTCAACACACCACCTAAGCTCTCAGAGTGGGTTGGCAAACAGTCCTTGAGCGAGCAGATCAGTATGAGTGATGGACGGCATTCCATTCAGCAGGTTGCAAACCATTTGTTGGCTGCGGCTGAGCAAGTATTTGGTCAGTCAGGCCATTCCTGATTATCAAGGTTGTAATAATTAAATCCTTCGCCAGACTCATGACGCACGGTAAGTTGTTGATTTCGTTCGTGGCGAGTTGGTCGAACCATTAGCGGAATCAATTTGTTCAGCGATTCCTTAACTTAGATCCATCGAGATGATGAATACCATGTTTAGCCAATCTTTTTCCCGATTTTCTCCGTTATATTTGAGCATCAGCCTGTTGACAGGCTGCTCGTTGACACCGGCGCCATTGACCGACGCTGATCGGCAAACGCAAATTGGTGCCGATCAGCTTACCTTGTTTAAAGATCAGGAACCGCTCACCGGTCCGTTAACGCTTTATCAGGCCATGTCAAGAGCGTTGAAATACAATCAGGATCACCGGGTTAAAATGATGGAACACGCTGTAGCCGAAGGTCAGGCCAGTCTGGCCAAATTCGATTTGTTGCCGGACTTAGTGGCGGCCGCGGGCTATGACTCCCGAGACAACTTTAATGCCTCAAACAGTCGTGGCATCGAAGATGGTGAAGAATCATTACGGACTTCAACGTCGCAAGACCGTTCCCGTTTCATGGGTGATTTGAATTTACGCTGGAATATCCTGGATTTCGGGGTGAGCTATTTTAGGGCTCAACAGGAGGGCAACAAGGTACTGATGACTGCTGAGAATCGCCGTAAAATCAGTCATAACATCATTAAGGATTTGCGTACTGCTTTTTGGAAAGCATTGAGCGCACAACGCATGAGTGCGAGGATAGATCCTGTGTTGGCTGACGCTCGATCAGCCCTGCAAAAAGCCGAGCAGGCAGAAGCTGAAAAACTGCGCTCTCCGTTGGACGCATTGCGTTATCGAAAAAGTTTGCTGGAAATTGTCCGGCGTCTGGAAGCGTTGCTGGATCAGCAACGCTTGGCCAAATCCGAGTTGGCCGGTTTGATCAATCTGCCGCCAAATCAGGATTTTCAGTTAGCGGATGATACGAACAATCCTTGGCCTGTCATCAGCAAACCCAAGTTGTCGATTGAGCAAATGGATGAATTGGCCTTGCAATTACGACCTGAACTGCGGCAGGAGATGTATCAAACCCGCATTGGCGCAGATGAAGTGAAAAAAGCCATGTTGCGTATGCTGCCCGGCGTTGAGTTCCAGTTAGGTGGAAACTATGATTCTAATTCATATCTGTTGAACCAGAATTGGGGGTCCATCGGCGCACAAATCTCCAAAAATTTGTTCGAGCTTTTGTCTGCACCGACGGCTATTGCCACCGCCGAAACTCAGGAATCCCTGGCGCATACCAAGCGTTTAGCGGCTTATATGGCCATCATTACCCAGGTGAGAATGTCTCAACAACAGCTGGACCTGGCTGAAAATCAGCTCCAGCGCACTACGGAGCTAGATGATATCAATCAAAAAATTCACCACCATGTGCTTAACAGCGAACTGGCAGAGGCATTGAGTTCACTGGAGCGGGTACGTATTTCCGTGGATTCGGTTTTGTCCGCCTTGCAAAAGCATCAGGCCTATGCTGATTCTCAGGAAGCTTTGGCCAAACTTTATGTGTCTCTTGGCTTTGATCCATTACCACAAACAATTGAAAACGGCAGTGTCGATACCTTGGCCAAAGCCATCGAAATCATCGATAAGGAGTGGCAGCATGGCCAATTTCCAACTCAAGCAATTGATGATCCCAAATCCGCCGGTGCCGCTAAAAATCAGATCGGGGGTTAATATGAAGAACGCTGACTTATTCAACCGCTCCGCATGGCTGTTCAGCTGTCTGCTTTGTTTTCAGGTTAACGCAGAACAGACGGACAACATCGCCGCCAACGAAGTGCGTGCGCAATTGACGGCAAGGTACAGCACTATTCTGTCGGCCGAAATTTCGGCCGCTATCAAGCAATTGACGATCAGAGAGGGTGAATCTTTCAAGAAAGGCGATTTACTCGTGGTGTTCGATTGCGCCATTCAGCAAGCACAATTGCAGAAAGCCCAGGCGACCGCCAACGGGGCGACTAAAACCTTTCAAGTCAACTCACGGCTGTCGGAACTGGATTCGGTCAGTACACTGGATGTGGAGGTCGCCAAGGCCAAACTGGGCGAAGCCAATGCAGATATTGCCTTGATGCAGGCATCGTTGAATAAATGCCGGATTCAGGCTCCCTTCTCCGGTCGCGTGGTGAGTTTGCCCGCGCATCAACATCAGTATCTTAAAATCGGTGATCCTATCATGGACATAATCGACGGCAGCCAGCTGGAATTGAAATTGATCGTGCCATCAGTCTGGCTTCGCTGGCTTAAAACCGGTCAGACTTTTCAGGTACACATCGATGAATTGAATCAAGTGTTTCCGGCCCAAATCGACAGTATCGGGGCGAGTATCGATCCGGTTAGTCAAACCGTGCCCGTGGTCGGGCAAATAAAAGGTAAACACAGAGAACTGCTGACCGGCATGAGCGGCAAGGCCATCTTTGCAGATGCCGTAAAATAAATGATTTATCAATCCCACCTGGTTGGTTGCAGGCTTTTCGCAAACCGGCAATCAGCCTGATGAACGCCATAGACACGCAACAACACCAATTGCAAGGCTTGGCTTTGCTGTTGCAGCTGCAAAGAAAAGCCCGCCAATGCGAGGACCCGCTGGCTCTGGGTTTTACCATCGTCAATGAAACTCGCATATTGCTGCCTTATCGGCAGGCGGCATTATGGATAAAACAACCGCTATCTAGGATAGTGGCAGTCTCGGGAGTGGCGCATCAGGAAAGCAATGCCCCTTATGTTACATGGTTACGTGGCGTGGCGGAGCAATTGGTTGAGCAAACCGGCAATGCCGCCAGTCAGGTCTTTCAAGCCAATGAATTGCCTGATGTATGGGCCGGGCAATGGACAGATTGGGCCGCTCCGTTTGGATTATGGCTCAAACTGGGATCGGTGAGGATACCGGACAACATCGGTGGCTTGCTGTTATTTAGAGACAGCCCCTGGCAGGAAGCCGAAATCACCTTGTTAGCTGAATTAGTCGATGCCTACAGTCATGCCTGGTGGGCTTTACAACCTCAAAGGCCCTGGTGGCGGAGTTTATTGTTCGTGCGTGGTAAGTCCCGTATGGCCTTGTTATTGCCGTTGGTGCTGTTATGGCCGGTCCGTTTATCGGTGTTGGCCCCGGCGGAAGTTGTCGCCATTGAACCCACCTTTATTCGGGCGCCCCTGGATGGCGTAGTCAGTGCGTTTTTTGTTAGTCCCAACCAAGCGGTGGTGCAGGAGCAACCCCTCATGGCACTGGAAAATACCGATATTGCCAATCGTCTGGCCGTAACCGAAAAATCGCTGGCAGTGGCGGAAGCGGAATATCGCAGCAACGCACAACAGGCGGTACTGGATGGCAAAAACAAATCGGAACTGGCCGTACTGAAAAGCAAAATCGAGCAGCATGAAGCGGAAGTCGCCTATCTGCAAAACCAGTTGCAGCGCTCACACATTAAATCACCCCATGCAGGGATTGTCATATTCACCGATCCGCAGGATTGGTTGGGCAAGCCGGTGAGCATCGGTGAGCGCATACTGTCAGTCGCTGATCCCCAGCGAGTTGAACTGCAGATACATTTGCCGGTTGCCGATCTGATTGGCCTGGAATCTTCGGCTGAAGTCGCGATGTTTTTGAATACCGACCCGCAGCACCCGCTGGACGGCAATGTCTATTATGTCGCTTATCAGGCCGAAGTGACGGCTGAGAATGTATTGGCTTATCGCGTGAAGGCCCATCTTGCGTCCACAGCATCCTCGCCGCGGATTGGTTTGAAAGGTACGGCCAAGATTTACGGTGAGCACGTCAGTCTGTTTTACTACCTGTTTCGCCGTCCATTAGCGGGGTTGCGTCAATGGCTGGGGTTGTAGAATCAGTGTCGGTTTTGCCGCCTCTGCGCGAAGAAGTGAATTGTCTTGAAGGACCGATGCAGTTTGACGGCTCCCCCTCCTGGACTCTGCAAGACCCGGCCAACAATCAGTTTTTTCGTATTGGCTGGCCGGAGTTTGAAATGCTGTTGCGATGGTCAACCGGCAATCCGCAGCGTATCAGCGAACAAATCAACCAGGAAACCACCCTGAGTTTGTCCGCACAGGATGTGGAGCACTTTGGCCAGTTTTTGCTGAACAACAATTTGCTAAATGTCAGCAGCGCTGAGGCCATCCAGCGACTTTGGCAACAGATGGCAGCCCGAAAAAAAAACATCTCGACCTGGCTTCTGCACAACTACCTGTTTTTCAAAATTCCGCTGATAAAACCCGACCGCTTGTTGGTATGGCTGTATCCCCGTTTGGCTTGGCTCTATACCCGCGAATGTGGCTATGCACTGTTGGTTTGTGCTTTTACAGGGATTTATCTTTTGTCCAGGCAATGGGAGCAATTTACCAATACCTTTTTGCATTTTTTTAACTGGCAGGGATTGAGTCAATATTTTCTGGCGTTGATTTTTGCCAAGGTTTTGCATGAATTCGGGCATGCGCTGACGGCTCATCGTTACGGTTGCCGGGTGCCGACAATGGGCGTAGCCTTTATGGTGATGTATCCGATGTTCTACACGGATGCCAATGAAGTGTGGAAACTCAATTCCCGTCAACAGCGTCTGGCTGTCGGCTCGGCCGGCATCATCGCCGAACTGGGCTTGGCCGCTTTATCAACCCTGGCCTGGAGTTTTCTGGACGATGGCCCGCTTCGCAGTGCCGTATTTTTGCTGGCTTCATCAACCTGGATTCTGACTCTGGCGATTAACCTTAGCCCGTTCATGCGCTTCGATGGCTATTATCTGTTGGCCGATTTTATGAAAATCGAAAACCTGCAGCCGCGCGCATTTGCTTATAACCTCTGGGTATTGCGGCGATTTTTATTTGACACGGACACGCCCCCGCCCGAGCCTCTGCCGCCCTCTACCGCGCGTTTTTTTGTGTTTTATGCCTGGGGTACCTGGTTATACCGGTTATTTTTATATCTGGGCATTGCCTGGATGGTCTATGCATTTTTTTTCAAAGTGTTGGGCATTTTTCTGATGGCGGTGGAAATCAGCTGGTTTATTGTCAAACCCATCTGGCGGGAACTGAAAAACTGGCCTGCGCTGCTTGCCAGACAACAGCACAGGAAAAGCCTCATGCTGATGGCCGGGCTGACTATTGGATTGTTCTGCGTACCACTACCCCAAAGGCTTGATTTACCCGCCTTGATCAAACCGGAGCGTTACGCGGAAATTTACCTGCCTTATCCCGCCCGTCTGGAACGTTTGGCTGTCCACAAAGGCAGTCGTGTAGACAGCGGCGATATTTTGGCTGAGTTGACTTCAGACGATTTGCAGTATGAATTTCGTAATAGTGTCCAGGAGTCGGATATCTTGTTTTGGCAATTAACCTACCAGGGCACCGACTCGCAACTGGCCAAACGCAGGCAAATTCGTCTGCGACAATGGGAATCGGCCAGTACCAAGCATGCCGGTATAGATCGCAAGCTTGCGCAGCTACACATTAAAGCGCCATTATCAGGCACGGTTGTTGATACTAACGACCATGTCCAAGCGGGGCAGTGGCTGAAGACCGGCGAGCCTTTGCTGATTGTGGCCGATATGGCCGAATTTGTCATTGAAGCCTATGTCAGCGAAACGGACATAAGCCATATCAGTTTGGATGCGGAAGCTGTGTTTTATCCGGATAATCTGGAATTGGCTCCAGTGTCCTGTCGAGTCATCGCCATCGAGGATGGGAGCACTAACACTCTGCCGCCCTTGCTGGCTTCAAGCTATGGTGGTCCTATTGCAGTCAGAACCGACAAAAATCAGCTTGCCACTACGGAAACCCCTTATTATCGAATTTTGCTAAAAACGGAATCTCTTACCGAGCGTTCTTCAGATTTTGCCATGCAGCTAAGAGGCAGTTTGAGGTTAAACAGTGAATCCGTTAGTTTTGCTGAAAAGATAGCCAGACAATGGCTATTGATTGGCATCAGGGAGTCCGGTTTTTAGACAGGCTTTCTGGAACACTTAAATTTAAAAATCGAACCGGGTATGCTGGATTTCAGCAATACCCGGTCGTCCTTTATCTGCAGGAAGCCCATTACTCATTCGGCGGTGGCGAGTTCATTTTCGACAGCGGCTTTGGTTCTGTTTTCCCGACTTTACCACGCTTATCCCTGTTGGGTAGTTAGTTAGCGTTTTTTGGGACATTTTCGCCTTCGGCCATTTGGGCTACTTTGAAGCAGTCATCGCCATTAATTAGGGGACGTTATTTGTGGGCGATCATCAAGGCAAATTGTGAGGCATGCTTTTTGGCATTAATTCTAAAGGCAATCACATTCTGTTGTTTGGCGCATTAGTTAGTCAAGCACTGAAAATCAAGCGAGTCGCTAAGTCATTTCACCCTTTTGAACAAGTTTGACTAGACTAGTTATCTGAAATGCAAACTCATTGTTCGACTTTTCAAAAATGAGTTTCTGCTATTGATTTGCAACTTAGGTTTTTAAAATTGTTCAACTGCCGGCCTCTAACTCGCCGGTAAACCTCTGCTTATATTATGACGATTCAGAAACAATACTTTGAACAATGCTCCGCCTAATCCTAATTGGCATCCTGCTTGTCCTGAACAGTTTCGTTGCAGCAAGTAATTCCAGTGCGGAGGATTTAACCGACCTTTCCATTGAAGAACTGCTGAATGTCGAAGTAATCAGCGCTTCACGACTCGGACAAAAGCCTAATCAGGCACCTTCTTCGCTATCTGTTTTAACCGCCAGCGACATCCGTACTTTCGGCTGGCGGACACTGGCAGAGGCGCTGAATGCCATGCGAGGCTTGTATACCAGTAACGATCGCAACTACAGCTATTTGGGCGTGCGCGGGATTATGCATCCCAACGATTACAACTCGCGCGTTCTGATCATGATAGATGGTCAGCGCATGAACGAAAACCTCTACGATGGTGGTTATATCGGGCAGGAGTTCATGCTGGATATGGAACTGGTGGAGCGTATCGAATTTATCCCGGGTTCCGGCTCATCGATTTATGGCGCCAATGCTTTTTTCGGCTTGATTAATATTGTCACCAAAAAAGGTCAAGCGATCAATGGTGCGCAAATCGCTGGTGAGTACGGCACTTTCGACACCTACAAAGGTCGTGCCAGCTACGGCAAAAAGTTTGATAACGGCACTGACGTGTTGTTCTCGGCCTCTCATTACGGCAGTGCCGGCGATGAGAACTTGTATTTTAAGGAATTCGACGACCCTGCCACTAACAACGGTATCGCGCATGACATGGATACCGAACGTGCAGATCGCATTTTCGGACGTATACAATATGAAGAGTTCACCTTGATGGGTGGCTTTGTCGACCGTTACAAACGCATACCTACAGCGTCCTTTGGAACCATTTTCAACGACTCCGAAACCTACACTAACGATAGGCAGTTTTTCGGCAACCTTAAATATAATAAGGCGCTTAGCGCCAAAACATCTTTGCAACTTAAAGGGTTTTATCAAGGTTACGATTACACGGGACGGTACCCCTATTTTGATGAAACACGCATTGTTAATCATGATGAAGCCAGCGGGCGTTGGTGGGGGGGCGAAGCGCAGGTAACCAGCACCGTATTCGATAGGCACCGATTAATATTGGGTCTGGAGTATCAGTATGACCAGCGTCAACGCCTGTTGAACCACGATATTAACCCATACACGTTTTATCTTGATAGTCATAGTAACGGCCATAGAGTCGAACTGTATGCACAAGATGACATCCAGATTCTGGATGACCTGATCTTCAGTGCCGGCTTGCGCTTTGATTATCACCACATGCTGAAAAAGCTACAGCTCAACCCTCGCGTGGGTTTGATCTGGAATCCATTAGATAGCACCACCTTTAAACTGCTTTATAGCTCTAGCTTTAGGGCTCCCAATGTCTGGGAAAGAGACTACTTTTCATTCGTCAATACCCCCAATCCTGATAATTACGAAGAACGGATTAAGAGTTATGAAGGCGTTGTCGAATGGCAATCGACAAATGGCCTGAAATTAACCGCGGATGTGTTTTACAACGATATGACTAAGCTTTTGGAGCAAACTATTGATCCAGGGTTGGGTGCCGCCGGCCCATTTATCAATAGCGGTCATCTGCGTGCGATTGGCACGGATCTGGAAATTGAACAGCGCTGGAATAATGGTCGCATGTTCAAAGCATCCTACACCTATTCTCGCGTCACCAATGAGGCCGAAAACAGCAACAGCGCACAAGCCTCGCCACAAAATATTTTCAAACTGCATTACGCCGAGCCGCTGTTTAATAATTTTGCCAAATTGGGTATAGAAAACGTCTTTGTCGATCAGCGTCTAACCCCGCAAAACGGCAGCGCCGATGCCTATTATCAACTTAACCTCAATTTAACCAGCGACCAAATTGCGCCCGGTCTGGATGTGTCAGTAGGTGCATATAACCTTTTTGATAGCCACTATCAGATGTTGGGCGGTACGGGTCCCAATGACATTACTCAAAACATTCTACGTATGAATGGAAGGGAGTTTCGTATCAAGCTACAACTTACCTTTGATTGAAATGATGCCTACAAATCATTTCCTTCGTCTTGGCTACTTCATGCTCATGGCTTTTTTGCAAGATATTGCCATGGCTGCCAATCAAGCCCCTTTAGAAGCATCCCTGCCGGATTTGACAGAATTAAATGTTGAAGAACTTTTGAATATTGATCTTAGTTCGGTCATGAAAACGCCGACTGCATTAAAGGATGTCCCGGCTTCTATTTATGTCTTGACCAGCAACGAAATCCGCCGTACCGGCGCCACCACCATTCCAGAAGCACTGCGGGTTGTACCGGGTTTGCATGTGGCCCGTGTCGATGGCAATAAATGGGCGATTTCCGCGCGCGGTTTTAATGGTGTATTTGCTAACAAACTGCTGGTTTTGATGGATGGCCGTGCCGTTTACACGCCTCTATTTTCCGGCGCCTGGTGGGATCAGGAAGATGTAATGATGGATGACATCGAACGCATAGAAGTCATTCGCGGCCCTGGCGCCAGTTTGTGGGGAACGAATGCGGTCAATGGCGTTATTAACATTGTCACTAAACGTGCGAAGGATACCCAAGGTGGGTTGGTGTCTGCTTACGGTGGCAATATGCGCCTGGGCGGCGGTTTGCGGTATGGCACCGATCTTGGCGATGACGCTTATCTAAAGGTTTACGCTCGTCACAGCAATTACGACGAAGCCCAGTTGCCCAATAGTAACGCGGATGCGGGTGATAATAGTCGCCTAAGCAAAATCGGTTTTCGCTTTGATAAAGACTTTGATAATGCGGAAAAAATCAGTGTTCAAGGCGATGTATTTTCCGGTTTTAGTGGAGGCGCCGCGCAACCTTTACCCAATTTGACCCCCCATGAATTGCCAACATTAAGCTCACCGTATTCCCATTTGTCCGAAACCGATCTCAGTTTTTCCGGGCACTATATTATGGGGCGCTGGCAACATGCCATCACCTCTAACTCAAGCTCCGCATTGCGATTTTTCTGGAGCCGAAATGAACGCCAGGCCGATTTGATCAGCTCTGGTTATCAAATAGACACGCTAGATCTGGATTTTCAGCATAACCTTCAGTTGAATGAGCAGCATTATCTGACCTGGGGAACAGGTGCCCGTTTGAACTTCAACAACACCACAAACGGCATCTATTTCGCTTGGCACCCCGATTTTCGGCTAGACGAAATTTATAGCCTGTTTGTTCAGGATGAAATCACCTTGGTGCCTGAGCGCTGGAAACTAACTCTCGGTGCTAAACTCGAGCATAATCCGGTCACTCAATTCGAATGGCAACCCAACGCTCGTTTGGCCTGGACTCCGAGCGCACATCAGTCTTTTTGGACTTCGGTTTCGCGGGCGGTGCGCACACCGAACTGGTGGGAGCAGGATGTGCATTATAATGCGGCAATTCAACCGCCTAAGGGTGGAGGTGCCGCAAATCCGGCCAACCCAGCTACTTTGATTACCATACGGGGTGGTCAGAACTTAAAATCGGAAGACCTGTTGGCTTACGAACTGGGTTGGCGAAGTGAGTTAACTCCTGGCCTGACTACCGATGTCACCTTGTTTTATTACGATTATCATCACATCTCCACGCTGACGCCCAACACACTAGATAATGCGAATATCGCTGCCGGCTACCAAGTACAAAGTAGTAGCTTCACTAATTACGGTTTAACAGACATTTACGGTGGTGAAGCCAGCCTGGACTGGCGCATTACAGAAGATTGGAAATTGCGCGTCAGTTACACCCATACCGAAGAGAAGTTCAGGCTTGCCAGTTTCGCACCAGCATTGACCGAGACCACAACCGCCGGCAGTTTTCCCACACATCAAGCCATGTTATGGTCCATCTATCAGCTTACGCCACAACTCAACCTGGATTTGAACTGGCGTTATGTAGACGGGTTAAAGCTCAGCTCACAACCCACGGCGTCTTACCACGAACTGGATGCCAGACTGGCTTGGGATGTCGGGCACAACTTAGAACTGTCCTTAATTGGCCGCAACTTGCTAAATAAACAGCATGTGGAGTTTGGCAGCGCTTTTTTCGCGCAAGCAACAGCCATCCAGCGTGAGATTTATGCGACTGTGCGATGGGAATTTTAAGGCCATGCCGATAATTCTTCGCCTCCTCAATCGATTTTTACTGGTCTTGCTCTGTACGGGTATGCTTGCCGGGCAAGTGCATGCCGAATCCGGTGGTGAAGCGGCAGTCAAAACCGCTTTTTTGTATAATTTTCTTAAATTCATTGATTGGCCGGATGCAGTATCTCATCAAGACGCTTATCATTTATGTACAACCAACAACGACCAATTAGGTGATAGCCTGATGGTTTTGGCAAATAAAAGCATCAACAATAAACCAATAGCCATTCATCGGGACATCGCAGGCAAAGATTTAAAGACGTGCCATATGGTTTTCATTGCTGCTTCCGAGAATGCTGCCGCAATTGTTAATGATCTGAAAAACCTGCCGATTGTCACCATCAGTGACAAAGCAGGATTCATCCAGCAAAATGGCATAATTGGTTTGGTACCAATCGACAATCGGCTAGGTTTTGAGATAAATCTTGACCAGGCAAATAGTGTCGGTATTCATATCCACGCCCAATTATTGAAACTGGCAAAATATGTCAAATCTACTCACTGAAAAGCTATAGTGACTCAAGCAATGAAAAACCAACGTTTCGCCAATTTGCCGATATTCAAAAAGCTGCAGCGTTTGCAGGCGTTTACTGTTGGGTTGGCGCTCATCTTTACGTTATTGGTCAGCGGCATTACCGAAATTTGGCAAGAGCGCCAACAAATGCTTGCTGATATCGAAGCCGTCGGCAACATGATTGGCTTTAACGCGTCTGCGGCGATATTATTCAACGACAGTATCTCTGCGACCGATATTTTAGCGGCTCTCGATAGAAAATCTTCGGTGATTGCCGCTCGCATTTACACGCTGCAAGGCACGCCTTTTGCCGACTATATCGCGCACAATCAGCCTGTTACGTTGCCGGATAGCCTGAGCGACTTTGAAAGCCTGTTACAGGGAAATCCATTACCTCTCCTGAATCAGCGTGAGCTTCAAGCAATCCGGCATAATGGCGAAATTGTTGGTTATTTAGGCCTGATTAGCGATTTAAGTCCTCTATGGTGGGATTTGCTAACAAACTTAGGGCAAATTTTGCTGGTGATGCTGAGTGCTTTTCTCCTTAGCCGAATGTACGGTCGACGTTTAGCTTTACTCATATCAACACCTTTGAGCCATTTATCCCGATTAGCCGATCAAGTAACCCGAGAAAAAGACTATACCGTCAGAGCAAACTGTGAAAGTACCGATGAAATCGGCCAGCTCATAAACAGCTTCAATCAAATGATAGAGCAGATCCAGGAACGTGATAACGAACTGGAGAACCACCGTAATCGGCTTGAATCTGAAGTTGAGCGACGCACCGCCGAGTTACGTCTAGCGATGGAAGATGCACAGGCTGCGAGTAAAGCCAAATCCGAATTTTTAGCCACTATGAGTCACGAAATCCGTACCCCCATGAATGGTGTGATGGGTATGACTGAGTTATTGATGAACACCGATCTTAGCGAGCGGCAAAGTCGTTTGGCCGATACCGCCTACCGCTCTGCCAAATCTTTACTGGGCATCATCAACAACATTCTGGATTTTTCCAAAATCGAAGCCGGTAAATTGCAACTGGTCAGTATAGAATTCGATGTTCGGCAGTTATTGGAAGAGACCATCCAAATGCTGTCAGATCAAGCCTACCGTAAAGGTTTGGAATTGATCTTGAATATTCCTTTCGATTTTCACTGTGTGGCCCAGGGTGATTCGGAGAGGATTCGTCAAGTTTTAGTCAATTTGCTTGGCAACGCAATTAAATTTACCGATCAAGGCGAAGTTCAGCTCAGGCTGAGCCCCAGCCATAGCGTATCGAATCCCGAGTACATTGAACTGTTGTTTGAAGTCATCGATAGCGGCCCCGGTATCATGGCCGAGCAGCAAGAACATATCTTTGATAGCTTTACCCAACAAGATGGCAGTATTACCCGCCGCTATGGTGGCACCGGACTGGGCTTGACCATCTCGCGGCAGCTGGTCGATCTGATGGGAAGTCAGCTCAAGCTCAACAGCAGCCCCGGCCGAGGCTCCTGTTTTTACTTTCAACTTTCATTGCCGGTGGGGTTGCAAGCGACGCTGGCCAAAGTCGATATCAAAGCCCTGCAAGGCTTGTCTATCCTGGTAGTCGATGATAATGCCACCAACCGTGAAATCCTCACCGGTCAACTACAAACCTGGGGTGCAGACGTCACCTGTGTGGACAGTGGCACCCAGGCTTTAAAACTTTTGAATGATGCCAGCCAGCTCCAACTCAATTATCGGGTAGCCTTGCTCGACTGGCACATGCCCTACATGGACGGATTGTCGCTGGCGAAGACCATTCATTCCGACCCGCGCTTAGCTGAGCTGGCCTTGATACTGCTCAGCTCAGAAAGCGTCAATATAGACATGGCTCACAGACAGCAATATGGCATCAGTTATTACCTCAATAAACCGGTGTTTCAACATCAATTACAAGCCTGTCTGCTGGCCTTGTTGGCCCAAACACCTGCTATAAAACCGGACACCTCAGCCCCTAGCCCCTCCAAACAGCTTGGGCTTAGCGGACATATCCTGCTGGCCGAAGATAACCTGGTGAATCAGGTCGTGGCAGAAGGATTTCTGGCAGAACTCGGCTGCAATGTCTATATCGCCAACAATGGTCAAGAAGCCTGTGAAGCTGCCCAGCAGCAGCGGTTTGATTTAATTTTGATGGACTGCCATATGCCGGTCATGGATGGCTTTTCGGCCACTGCCTGTCTACGCGAGCATGAACTGCGCACAGGCAAAGCCTATATCCCCATCATTGCCTTAACCGCCGATGTACAAAAAGGCATAGAAGAACAATGCCGACACAGTGGCATGGATGACTATCTGAGTAAGCCTTTCAATATGGAACAACTGCAGCAAATGCTGGAAAAATGGCTGCCTCAGCAGACTAAAACCCAGCCGTCCAAATCAACATCCGATTCAAACCAGGAGCCGACAATCCTCGATACTGCCACCCTGGCATCTTTAAAAGCCATTGTCGATAGCCAAGGCCTCACGCTATTGGAAAAATCCATTGGCTTGTATTTACAAACTGCGCCCGACAGCGCGGCACAAATCCGTCAGGCGATTGCCCTCCAACAAGCCGACAAACTGCGCAAAGCGGCCCACGTCTTAAAATCGGCCAGTGCCAATCTCGGTGCCAGACTATTATCCAGAACCTGTCTGGCTTTGGAAATCGCCGGCAGAGAGCAAGACTTTAGTGCCACCCCACAACTCTTGACGGATTTTGATACCTATTTTGAGCAGACCCTGGAAGCCTTAAAGTTTGAACGCGCCAGCGCAAATGCCCAGAAAATCAATATCGCCCCTGTGGCAAACGACGTACCCGAATCCTTCCATGCCGAACAAATCCTGGTGGTGGACGACGACCCTAACTTTCGCCTCATTACCCGCGAAAACCTGAAAGCGGTCGGCTACGATGTCATCGAAGCACACAGCGGTAATGATGCCTTGAATACATTAAAAGTACGGCAGCCTGCTCTGATCATATTAGACGCCATGATGGAGGACTTGGACGGCTTTGAAACCTGTAAAGCACTGAGAGCCGATCCCATGCTGGCGGATATACCGGTCATCATGTCTACCGGCTTGGATGACATTGATTCGATCAATCTGGCATTTAATGCCGGTGCCTCGGATTTCGTGATCAAACCGCTAAACTACGCCTTATTGATACACCACATTCAGTTTTTATTGCGATCCAGCCGGGATACCGCCGCGCTTCGCACCAGTCAAGTACAACTGTCTAACGCGCAACGCATTGCCCGTATGGGCTATTGGACCTGGAATGTTGAAGAAAACAACTTTCAGATGTCGGGCTATCTGGCGGAATTGTGTCAAATAGAGCAGTCGCATTTTTCAGGGTCGTTGCAGCAATTTATCGAATTGATTTATCCGGAAGACCGGGCGCATGTCGAGGACATCATTTATTCCACCCTCAATGGCACCGCAAAAGCACCTATCGAATACCGCTTAATGGCCAGTAACGGCGATGTGATTGTCGTGAGTCAGGAAACCGCGCTGCTCGCCAATGGCCCGCATAAAACCGTTACGGGTACCGTTCAGGATGTGTCCAGGCAAAAAGAATCGGAACGGCAGATTCATCAGTTGGCCTATTACGATGAACTGACGGGTCTTTGCAGTCGGGCCTTTTATCATGAGCGCATCGAACAAATCATCAAATCGGCCAAACGCAACCATAAACAGTTCGCCTTTTTATATCTTGATCTTGACGAGTTTAAATATATCAACGACAGCTTTGGACATAACGTCGGCGATCAATTTTTGCAGGCGATTGCCCAGCGCATCAAAGTGGTCATCCGCGATGTGGATTTGGCCGTTCGCCTCGGCGGAGATGAGTTTTGTATTCTGGTAGATGACCTTAACGATGAATTCCAGGCGATCGAAGTGGCGGAACGGTGTTTAATGGAAATCAACCACCCCTTGATTTTAGCCGGCAACCACCTGAAGCCCCGGGTCAGTATTGGTATCGCCATCTACCCCAAAGATGGCGAAAACGAACACGACCTGATGAAAGCAGCCGATTCGGCCATGTACTCGGCCAAAAAAGCCGGCAAGCAACGCTATGCCTATTATCGGCCGGAAATGACCGCATTGGCGATGAAACGCCTGCAGGACGAACAAGCCTTGCGCGATGCGGTAGAACAAACCCAATTCTTATTGTATTACCAACCGCAAATCAATGTATTGACTGGCCGCATCGAAGGGGTTGAAGCCTTGATTCGCTGGCAACACCCTGAACGTGGACTGGTCAGCCCGGCTGACTTTATCCCCTTAGCCGAAAGCTTAGGTCTAATCATCAAGATAGGCGAATGGCTGTTACATACCGCTTGCCAACAAATGATGCAGTGGCATCAAGACGGCATGCCGCTGGTGCAAGTCGCAGTGAATATTTCCTCGTTACATTTTCGAAGTGCAAGCCTGGTGGACAGTGTGCAAAGCGCCCTCCGGCAAAGCCGGTTACCGGCTGAGTTTCTTGTGCTTGAAGTGACTGAAAGCGTGATGCAAACTCAGGGGGACATGCAGATTTTTCACAACATCAAAAAACTTGGCGTCAAAATAGCCATTGATGATTTTGGTACTGGCTACTCATCTCTGGCCTCTCTGAAAGACATTCCTTTGGACTGTCTGAAAATCGATCGCTGTTTCGTACAGGACGTTTTATACAATACCCAAACCCCGGTCCTGATGGGTGCGATTATCAGTCTGTCGACTGCGATGGGTTATAAGCTGGTCGCTGAAGGGGTTGAAACCATCGAACAACTTTTAGTCATGAGCGGTCTCGGTTGCCAGGTGATTCAGGGATATTATTTTAGTAAGCCGTTGCCTGCAGTTGAGCTGCCAGCCATGTTTGAAAGAGACTATAAGTTACAAACCGCTTCATTTAACCGCCGCGCGGGGGATAACGAGTGGACAGTTCGTTAGTGATTAAACGGATCACCGACAGTAAACGTATTCCCACTCTACCCAATCAGGTAAAACATTTGCTGCAAGCGTTTAATAACGAAAATCTCGGCCTGCAAGACTTGGCAAAGGTCATCGAATATCACCCGAGTATTGCTGCTCGCCTGATTGCATTGGCTAATTCCGCCTGGTCGGCGCCTTCACAACCTATTATTTCGATCGATAGAGCTTGCATTCATTTGGGCTTAACGGTGGTGCGAGGTGTCAGCATCGGTCTGGCGTTGATATCACCGTTTAAACTTGGCGCGTGTCCAGCATTTGAACTTCGGCGATTTTGGGTCAGTAGCCAATTAGTCGCCTATGCAGCTTTATTGTTGGCGAACAGACTGCCTGATCATTCTGGCGATGAATTATCACAAACAGTCCATACCGGTGGTTTGCTACATAATTTTGGTTTGTTGTGTTTGGCGGATATCATGCCCAGGGAAACCCAACAGGCATTGACGCTTACCCGAAATAATCCTGAAATCGGTACCAATGCCGCGCTTTTTGAATTATTGGGCACCGATTTTCGCGAAATGGGCGCCTGGCTGGCTGAAACCTGGGGGCTGCCGTCAAGGCTCATTGTGGTTATGCAGCATTACGCCGATCCCAATTATCGAGGTCTGTATTGGCAGGAGGCTCGGCTGGTAGGTTGCGCAGCGGAATTGGTCGCTTGGGTTTGCCGGCAAGAAACGCTGCCTGAAACACTGGCTTTTGAGGAATTAAGCTTGACCACCATGGATTTAGCAGAGGTTTTTAATCGACTGAAAACCGCTTTACCAGAAGTGACTGAAACGGCTAAAGCGCTTTTTTGAGCGATAAGGCGAAGAGTTCCGCTAGCCATTAAAATTTAATGCGGGTCTGGCGAAGTCGCACACACTAACGGTCACCCCACAGAACAACTCTGTCTTTATGTCCAATGACGCCTTATCCACGCTGGAGTGCCTGAAGATTAAGCACAAGGTGCGGGATAAGCTATTCATTAAGGCGAACCAGATGGCCTATGAAGAATCCTGAGTAGCAAGCTGTTTCCACTAATCCCATAAGCCCGTCATGCTCGTCCGGAACGGGCATCCAGTGCCATGGATGGTAAGCTTTGAGCTATCCATGGCACTGGATGCCAGCAATCCCTGCCGGAATAACGAGGTCGAATTTGAATAAAGAGTTAGAGCTGAAACATCTTTATAATCAGGTGAAGAATTGCAGAAATTAAGTGCTTTGGCACTTAGTAACACTTTGAGAACATAAGTTGATACTCCATGCGAATGATACGAATCGCTTCTTTGTCTTTGTTATTCCTGGTAATCGTGGCTGGCAGCGGCATTGTCGGATTGATACGGGCGTCATTGCCGGTTGAAGAGGGTGAAATAACCTTGCCTGGTTTGGCGGTCCGGGGGACTGTGCTTGGCGACGAACTGGGTGTTCCGTCCATAACGGCGGATAGCAGAGCCGATGCTTTGCGTATCTTGGGCTATCTTCATGCCCGTGATCGCTTATTTCAAATGGAACTGATGCGCCGCAAGAGTGCGGGCCGTTTGGCGGAACTGTTCGGTGCGGCAGCGGCTCAATTGGATCGTAAGCAGCGCAGTTATCAACTATCGAGAACCGCAGGAATAATCGTCAACGATTTGCCGCCTGAGCAACGTCGCGCATTACATGCGTATGTCGAAGGTGTTAATGCCTATATCGAACAGGCGCGTGTTTTACCTCCGGAATTTCTGGTTTTGCAGCATCAGCCGGAACCGTGGCAAGCCGAAGACAGCATTCTGGTCGTTTTGGGGATGTTTCAAACTCTGAACGGTCAGGAACAGGACGAACGCATGTTCAGTGTGATGGAACAGGCGCTTCCCTCTGATTTGCTGACTTTCTTGACGCCAGATACCGATAGCTATGCCACTGTTTTGGTAGGCGGTCCGGTTTCGCGGCGGTTTAACCCAACCCTTCCGGTAGCAGCGCTGGCAGCATTGCCGAAGGCCCAGAGCTATGCGGCCAATGACCGGGTCGATGCCGAGAATGTTGTGGCAGGTTCCAATAACTGGGTGGTGTCTGGCATTAAGATGGCGGATGGACGGGCTATTGTCGCAAACGACATGCACCTTGGCTTGAGTGTACCCAATGTTTGGTACCGCGCAGAATTGGCCTATCAACAACAGCATCTTTTTGGCGTCACATTACCGGGCGTGCCGGGTATTGTTGCCGGTGGCAATGATGATGTGGCCTGGGGGTTTACCAATGTGACTGCTGATTTGGTGGATTTGATCAGTCTGGAGGTCAATCCCGGTCAACCGGACTCGTACCGCACTCCGCAAGGCTGGCGAAAATTTGATCAGCACACTGAAACCATTGAGGTTAAAGATGCGGCGGATATTGAAATAACTTTGCAAGATACCGTCTGGGGGCCGGTTTCCGATAGCGCTTTGCTGGGGCGGTCGGTCGTCATCAAGTGGTCTGCATTAGAACGGCATGCAGTGGATTTGGGCCTGCTGGATATGGATAAGGTAAAAACCACCCAGCAGGCGATAACGGCTATGAATAACACGGGTGGTCCACCGCAAAATGTGGTGATTGCCGACAGGGAAGGCCATATCGGCTGGACCTACATGGGGCGTTTTCCAAAGCGAATCGGTTTTGACGGTTTAGCCAGCCGTTCCTGGGCCGATGGTCATTTGGCGTGGCAGGGTTATATTCCTCCGGAGGAACTGCCGCGTTTACTGGATCCCCCCGAAGGATTTATTGTAACAGCCAATAACCGCACATTAGGCAGCGAATATCCTCATGTTATTGGACATAATTGGGCGCTGGGGTATCGGGCTTTTCGAATTGCCGAATTATTACGGGATCGTCAAGGACTCACGGAACAGGATCTGTTGGCTATCCAATTGGATAATCGCAGCGGGGTTTTGGACTTCTATCAACAAGTGGCGCTTAACGCACTGCGGGATCTGGAAAATAAGGATGCCGACTTACAAGACGCTGAAGCAGCGCTTCACGCCTGGGATGGCCGTATGCAGTCCGGCAGCATTGGTGCTGCTTTTTTAGCGGAATTCAGGAACCGGTTAGCGCAGGAAGTATTTGCGAAAGTGGTGGCGGCCTGTCGTGTCTATGATCCCGATTTCCGTTACGCGTGGAGGGAAATGGAAACACCGTTACGGCACTTGTTAATAGAGCGTCCACCAGGGGTGTTGAATACCCGTTATCATGATGATTGGCCGCAGATGGTCATCGATATCATGCGCCAAACCAGCCGCGCATTGCATCAGAAATACCCGGAAATTAGTCTGGCGCAATTGACTTGGGGACAGACGCGTTCCGTCAGCTTACAGCATCCTTTTAGCAAGTCAGCCCCCTTTTTGGGTAACGTACTGGATATGTCACCCTTTGAAATCGATGGATGTGCGAGCGTCTGCGTCAAAGTTTTGGATACTGCTCATGGTGCCAGCGAAAGGCTGGTGCTATCGCCTGCGCATCCGGAAAACGCAATTTTTCACATGCCGGGAGGCCAATCCGGGCATCCCTTTTCTCCCCATTATCGAGACCAGCAGAGGCTCTGGCAGAAGGGCATTGACGCCCCGTTACAATCAACTGCCAAGCCTTATCATTTGTCGTTTTTGCCCCATTGAGCGTGATCACAGGATAGTGCCGGTTTAATCCATGCTTTCTTTAGACTGCCAACCTGCAAACCACTCGGTCAATTCACGGGTATCGCCCAGGCGGTGGTCGATAGCGTCTTGGTTGCCCCATACCACATTGGCCCAAGCGCCACTTTCCACGCGTGATTCGATCTCCTTACAGTAAAGCCCCACGTCACGCTGGACATAAAATCCGTAAGTTCGGCAAGCTACCGGGCGGTGCGCGTAGACCCTGCAAGCTCCAGCTTCCTGATCCAGCATCGGGCAGACGATGGGACGTGATGTTTGAACGGACAGCGCGGCGATCTGCTGGCCGATTTCCCGTAGCAACTCTTGCGGCAACTCGGCCAACCCCGACCGTAGCCAATCCCATTCTTCCACAGTGAGTCGGGGTATTTCGGCAAGCCGCCGGCAACAGCCGTCGCAACCCCGGCGGCAGAGCCAATCGGGATTCTCGTCACGGATGACGCTGACGCGCGCTTCGATATCAGCATGAAGTTGGGTGAGCGTATTCATTTTGATAGAAGGCCTTTTGCCGTGTTGTAAAAAAACTGTGATGATTTAGCGGAACGACAAAACGAAGCTGATGCGTATCTGGCCAACCCTTCCCGTTTTATTCGGTGTAGGTGCTCGATTCCAAGGGAGCGAGTAGTGATGGTGATTCACAGGCTGGGTTGAGTTAGCCTGGAGAGCGTAACCCAAGAATCAAAGTATTCAATTTCTCTTGGGTTACGAAAAGCATGCCATCTAACCTAAGCGGGCTAGCAGCATCGCCACCTCAGCTTTTAATGTTATCTACATGCAGTCCACATTCTTTTTTGTGGGAGGCTTCCCACCACCAGCGGCCTTCGCGCTCGTGTTGGTTCGGCAGTACGGGGCGTGTGCAGGGTTCGCAGCCGATGCTGGTAAAGCCGCGTTCATGCAGGGCGTTATAAGGCACGTCATAAGCTTCTATGTGATCCCACACTTTAGCTGAGGTCCAATTCGACAGCGGGTTAAACTTTATCAGCGGATATTCCGGTGTCGAAAAAGAGCTGTCGATTTGAACTTCCGGTAAATCTTGCCGGGTATCCGTGCTTTGATCCTTGCGTTGGCCGGTAATCCAGGCATCCAGGTGCGCCAGTTTTTTTCTTAAGGGTTCAACTTTTCTGATGCCGCAACATTCTTTATGACCGTCTTCATAAAAGCTGAACAGCCCTTTGCTTTTGACGAAGGGGTCCAGCACGGTGTAATCAGGCGTTATCAGTTCGATTTCAATGCGGTAATGCAGCCGCACTTTTTCGATAAACCGGTAAGTTTCAGGATGAAGGCGGCCCGTATCCAGGCTGAATACTTTGATATCGTCTCTGATTCGCTTGGCCATATCGATCAGCACCACGTCTTCGGCGCCGCTGAATGAGATGGCAATAGTGTCAAAACTTTCAAGCGCCTTTTTAAGAATTTTACGCGGATTGGCCTGATGTAATTCAGTTTGGGCCTGTTCAATGTCGAATGCGGTCATGCTTTATCAAATATGCGGTGAGTTAGAGGAGTTACTTCTGGGCAAAATAGTGAGCCAGAAAATCATCGAAAGGAATTTGATCTTCTCGCTCCAGTTCTTTTTGCTTGGCCAATGATTGGCTGGCCATTTCATTGAAGGTGTTGGTCAATTTGGGATCAAGATGATGCTTGCGGAAGTGTTTTTCATGTTCCGCAGAGGCGCGAAGTGCGAAACAGGCAAACGCTTCTTTATGATCGGTCATTTGCTCCAGGACTTTGGCAGAAGGTGTCAGCTCCTGATCCTGAACGGTTTCCTGCATCTTTTTTAGCGCGTCCCTGTAAGGGGATGCTTTTTGATCGGCATCAAGCAGCTTACAAATAGGTTCCATGGCGGCAAAGATTTGGTCGGCCCAATCGTCAAGTGGCATTTCTTCACCATCCTGTTCCAGTTCCAGGCCTCGTTTGCGACCGTGATTGGCAACTTTTAACTGGTTCTGGTTGTTGGTGCGGTGATCTTCCTGAGATAAAGGCGGGCTTTTCTGGAAGAAACATGTGATAAGAAATGCTTCAACGAAATAGGCGGTTTCCGGTTTTATTCCTATGGGACTGAACACGTCGAGATCCAGCGATCTCAGTTCAATGTAGCGAACGCCACGGCGTTTTAATGCAAGTGTCGGCTTTTCGCCGGAAAATGCAATTTGTTTGGGGCGGACGATGCTGTAAAACTCATTTTCAATTTGCAGCAGATTGCTGTTCAACTGCCGGTATTGACCATCAACTTTGACGCCGATTTTTTCATAATCAGGAAACGGCGTCGATATGGCCTGGCTTAAACTCTCGACATAGCCGGATAACGAGTTGTAATCGATGTGCAGGTTTGCCTGGTTCTTGCTTTTGTAACCGATATCGCTCATGCGAAGTGAAGTGGCATAAGGATGATAAAGCGTGTATTGATCAAATTCTTCAAATTGATCCATCAGATGCGGACGGCTCTTAAAGAACTTTTTACAAATGGCCGGGGAGGCGCCGAACAGGTATAAAATCAACCAGCCTTGACGCTGGATGTTGCGAATCAGGTCAAAATAGGCCGCAGCGGTGTAATCTTCCAGCGATAACGGGCTTTTTTCCAGTTTGTGCAGTTTTTTTAGCAGAGCGGTGGGCAATGAATAATTGAAATGGATGCCAGCAATTGCCTGCATGGTCCTGCCGTAACGATGCCAAAGACCGGTGCGGTAAATATGTTTCATCTTTCCGATGTTGGACGACCCGTATTCGGCTATCGGGACACTTTCGTCACCATCAATACCGCAGGGCATGCTCGCCGCAAGCAACATTTCGCCTTTGACCTGGTCATAGACGTATTGGTGTATGTTATTCAGATAATCCAGCGTATCTTTAGCATCTGCAAAAGGCGGTGTAATGAACTCAAGCAGCGCTTCGGAATAATCGGTGGTGATATGCGGATGCGTCAGTGCGGCTCCCAGCGCTTTCGGATGCGCAGTATGAGCGATGACGCCATCGGCGGAAATTCGTAAGCTTTCTTTTTCTATCCCCTTCAGGCCGCCGCTGATTAAGTCCTGGCCATTGTTGTCAAGAAGCAGTTCAAGCCGTTTAGGTAGTTTATAGTTTAAATTGGTCATAAGGTGGGCGATGGGGCCCTTCAGTCCTGATATAATCGGTGCATTATAAAGGTTTAACCAGATTGAAGAAATATTATCGAAAATCAGGATGTTTCTATTATGCCGGGCAAAGCCCTAGAAGTTTTAAAAACTGTTTTTGGCTACAGTAGCTATAGAGGGCATCAACAGGCCATCATAGAAGATGTATTGCTGGGGAAGGACGTACTGGTTTTGATGCCAACCGGGGGCGGAAAGTCGCTGTGTTTCCAGGTTCCCGCCATCGTCAAGTCCGGTGTAGGTATCGTAATATCGCCCCTGATTGCGCTGATGCAAGACCAGGTGAGTGCGATGCATCAACTCGGCGTCAAAGCGGCTTATCTTAATTCGTCCATGACGGCTGATGAAGTCAATTCAACCGAGCAGCTCCTGCGCAAAGGCCAATTGGATCTGTTGTATCTGGCACCGGAACGTTTGAAATCGCCGAGAACCTTGTCTTTGCTGAATCAGCTTGAAATTGCTTTGTTTGCGATTGACGAAGCGCACTGCGTTTCTCAATGGGGGCATGATTTTCGGGCGGATTATCTTCAGCTTTCCATTTTGCAGGAAAATTTTCCGCGTGTGCCGCGAATTGCTCTGACAGCCACTGCGGATGAAAAAACCCGGCAGGAAATTATTCACCGCCTCGGTCTGGAGCAGGCCAATATTTATATCAGCGGATTTGACCGGCCCAATATCCGTTATCGCATTGTCCAAAAACAAAGCCCCAAAGATCAGTTGTTCGATTTTATTCAAACCGAACATTCGGGTGATGCCGGTATCGTCTATTGCTTGTCGCGCAAGAAAGTCGAAGAGACGGCCCAGTGGCTTCAGGGAAAAGGCATCACCGCCTTGCCCTATCATGCCGGTCTGGATAACGCGCTTAGAAAAAAACATCAGCACCGTTTTTTGATGGAAGAAGGCCTGTTGATTGTTGCAACGATTGCGTTTGGCATGGGGATAGACAAACCGAATGTCCGTTTTGTCGCGCATCTGGATTTGCCAAAAAGTATTGAAGCTTATTATCAGGAAACGGGACGGGCTGGCCGCGACGGTTTGCCCGCAAATGCCTGGATGGCCTATGGCTTGCAGGATGTCATCATGTTGCAGCAATTGCTGGCCGGTTCAAATGCCGATGAAAGCCATAAACGCATCGAATATCACAAACTGGATGCGATGCTGGCGCTGTGCGAGCAGGTTAGTTGCCGCAGACAGGCCTTGTTAGGGTATTTTGGTGAACAGATGGAAACCGCCTGCGGCAATTGTGATACGTGCCTGGAACCGGTTGAAACCTGGGATGGCTCGCTGGTGGCTCAGCAGGCCTTATCCTGTATTTACCGGACCGGACAACGGTTTGGCGTCAATTATCTGATCGATGTGCTGATGGGACGTTCCTCCGAACGTTTAAAAAGCTTCGGTCATGACAAACAGTCGACCTTTGGCATAGGTAAAACCATTGACGAAAAGCAGTGGCGGTCGGTGTTCAGGCAATTGGTGGCGAGAGGCTTGGTTGCCGTTGATTTTACGGCCCACGGGGCGCTCAAATTAACCGAGGCGTGCAGGCCTATTCTGCGTGGCGAACAGAATCTCATGTTAAGAAAAGATGTGCTGTTCACCAAAAAACAGCAGTCCGGCCGAGCGGACAGGGTTAATAAAGACAATCAGAAAAATTCCTCATTATGGGAAGCACTGCGGACACTGCGGCGGGAACTTGCCGAAGCCCAGGATGTTCCGCCTTATATGATCTTTGGTGATGCCACGTTAAACGAAATGCTGGAAAAAAAGCCGCTGACACACGCCCATTTTATTGCACTGTCGGGGGTAGGGCAGAGAAAACTGGATTTATACGGTGACAAATTTATCGCGGTTATTAAATCCTGGAGTGTCGCTGCGCAAGACAGCGATACAGTGGCAAAAACGCTGGATTTGTTCCGGCTGGGTTATAAGGTTCAGCAGATTGCGGAGCAGCGTTCATTGACGATGGATACGGTATACAGTCATCTTTCCAGAGCGCTCGAGCTGGGTCTGGCTGAGTTGGCGGAGGTTGTTGAATTATCGCAAGCCCAGATTCAAAGCATTGAGGATGTCATCATGAATTTGCCGGAGGAGCAAAAAAATGCCTTAAAACCGGTATTTGATTTCTTTGACGGGCAATACAGTTACGGTGTGTTACGCTGCATCCGGGCGGCGTTTTATCATAAAACCGGTTAGGATTTTGTTTAACTCAGCAAGCGGCTGGTTTGGTTCTCATCTTTAAACGTGTAAACGGTTGTCAGACAGTGATCCAGCCATTTTTCCAAAAAATAATTCAATCGCCATTTGTAATTGAGTATCTCGGTGATTTGGGCCGGGTCTTTATAGACCCGGTAAACCTCGGATCGATCGCAATCGTTCAGCACTTCGGCAAGCTGGGCGTCTTTATACATTCGAATGGTCACGTCCGGTGTGATGGGGTAGTCCGTCGCATAACTGAACCGATGGCTCAGTTTTATCGTCAATGTGTAGTGGGATCGCTCGATGATAGACAAGGTTAAATCCGGCCGTTCAGGAGAAATGCCAACCGCAGTTACGTTAATTTTGAGCAGTTCGGGTATAAGCTTTATCAGTTTCTTATAATTCGATTCGCACAATAATTCCAGACAAGCCGCTTTGTTGATAGGGTTAACGTAGCCCATGGTTTTTTATTAATCTTCCCTGTAACATGCATAAGCGCTGGCAGTTTCCCACAACACCACCTGATCAATATCAAAACCTGCACTTTTAATGTAGCGATAAATCATCTTACTGAGTATTTCGGCAGTGGGGTGTTCGTCTAAAGCAAGAAACCTTTCCTGGTTTTGTTCAAGAAGCGGAATGATGGGATCGTCTTTATGAAGAAGAAAATTGTGATCGAGATGCTCATCAATAAACGACTCGACACAGTCTCTTATATCCGAGAAATCGCACACCATACCTTGATCGTTTAGCTGATCCCGTTTGATCGATATGGAAGCTTTTACGCTATGACCATGTAAGTTACGGCACTTTCCGGGATGATTCATCAGACGGTGACCGTAACAAAAATAAACTTCTTTGGTAATGATGTGCATATTCGATGGGTACACTGTCCGTTTTGTATTAAGTGAATGTGATCAAGTGCCTTTGATGCTTTTGATCGTGGCGGCTATTTCAAAGCGGCCATCGTCTTGAAGTGTATTTCTGACCACCTCAATAAATGCCGTCATCGGAGGCGTTACTGAATTTTTGGGCATGATGTTAACTTCCATCGCCTTACCGGGCTCAAATGCAGTATCGGCGATAAACGAAACGCCTGAGCCACTGATTGAAGTACAGTTACCCGTTTTTATTTCAGCCGAATCGGCGAGTCTGTAGCTCAGCTCGCAATCGACGTTCATACGGATGTAATTTCGTTTTTCATCATATTCCAGCATAGAAATCCTCTTTTATTTTTGCCTGGCTTACGGCTTATTTCAAAGCATTTTATATAGACCATAGATCCAAAGTTTACTATAAAAAAAGGCGGAATCGATGAAATATAATGACTTTCGGGAATTGATAACGGCGGTATTACATCAATATCCGGGCAAAAAAGACTTAGCTCTGGCAATTGATAAAAAATGATGTAATATCTAGCCCCCTGAATCCTGCCTTTCCCCGTATGATTAGGTTAAAAGAATGACTAAAGCGACAGTATTGACCGGTATTACTACAACCGGCACACCCCACCTGGGTAACTATGTGGGTGCGATCAGACCTGCAATTTCAGCCAGTAAAGATCCCAATGTTAGCCCATTTTATTTTCTTGCCGATTATCACGCGCTGATCAAATGTCAGGAGCCTGAACGTGTCAGGCAATCCAGTCTGGAAATTGCTGCGACATGGCTGGCGTTAGGGTTGGATACCTCAAATGCCGTGTTTTATCGCCAGTCCGATGTGCCGGAAATCATGGAATTGACCTGGTTATTGACGTGCGTTACGTCTAAAGGCCTCATGAACCGGGCGCATGCCTACAAAGCGGCCGTCGCCGAAAACGAGCAAAGCGGTGAAAACGATCCCGATAAAGGCATCACGATGGGCTTGTTCAGCTACCCGATTTTAATGGCCGCGGACATTTTAATGTTTAATGCACACAAGGTTCCGGTCGGTAAAGATCAGATTCAGCATATTGAGATGGCCCGGGATATTGCCGGACGTTTCAATCATATCTACGGTGAGCATTTCGTGATTCCGGAAGCGGTCACCAGCGAAAATGCAGCGACTCTGGCCGGTATGGACGGTCGCAAGATGAGTAAGAGTTATAACAATACGATTCCGTTGTTTGAGCCCGAAAAAAAGCTAAAAAAATTAATCAATAAAATCAAAACGAATTCCCTGGAGCCCGGCGAACCTAAAGATCCCGACACCTGCACACTGTTCGGCATCTATCAGGCTTTTGCAACGGCGCAGGAAGTTGCCTTGATCCGCCAGCGTTATGCTGAGGGCATAGGCTGGGGAGAAATGAAATCGGTATTGTTCGAATATATCAATGAACATATTGCACCTTCGCGCGAACGCTATGAAGCCTTGTTGCAGGCGCCGCATCATATTGAAGAACAACTCCAGGAGGGTGCTGAAAAAGCCAGGGCCGTCTCTGTACCCTTCATGAAAGAGTTGCGAAAAGCGGTAGGCATATCGAAAATCACCGCTTAACTTATTCGTAGGTTGGGTTGGCTATTGCCAGCCGCAACCTACGCGGTGCATCACTTTTGTTTTGTTGCAACGCTGGATCGTTACAAAATTTTTTAACTTATCCCATCAATGCCTCAGTGGGATTCGACTGAATCGCACTGAGGGTAGTGTTCAATCAGCAGCGATTTATTGTCTGCAGGCAGTTCGGCCAACAAGGCAATCTGCCCTGAAAATTGTTGATCAACAATTCTGCCGTTCAGTTTTTTGAGCTGATATTCAAACTGTTGCAACTGATTATAATCCAGCGTGAGTTTTACTCTCTCAATGACAACATACTCAACAATTTCGGTTGCTTCGATGGCTTTTTTGGCGACATTCACATAGGCACGCGTCAATCCGCCTGCGCCCAGTTTTACGCCGCCAAAATAGCGGATGACGGCAACCACCACGTTAACCAGATCTTTTCCCTGTAAATGCTGAAAGACCGGTTTCCCCGCCGTTCCTGAGGGTTCGCCTGCATCGAAAAACCGGCAGACCAATCCTTCCGGCGTTAAAATTCGGTAGGCAAAGACAATGTGGCTGGCATCGGGATGCGCCTCATGAAGACCTTTTATAATGAATAAGGCTTCCTGTTCATCGGCGCAGGGCGACACAACGCCGATAAAACGTGATTTTTTTAGCGTTTCCTCAACCGTTTGTCCGGCATTCACACAGTACATGGGTGACTTATTTCTTTATATTTGCGGCATGTAACAATACGCTCTAACCGTTGATTTTGGGGTAGGTCCAATCCACGCAGCATTACTGATTAAGCGCTGCATTATTTGCAGCTAGCCAAAACGGCTTGATTAAACACATCGGCCTGACTTTCCAGCAATGTGAAATGAGCTTTGGCACGGGTAATGCCTGTATAGACCAGTTCGCGGGTCAAAACAGGGCTGAGTGTTTCAGGCAGGATCAATGCGACGTGATTAAACTCGGACCCCTGGGATTTATGAACCGTCATTGCGAATGCGGTTTCCACATCCGGTAAACGCATGGGGGATATCCAACGGATAGCCATCTCGTCGCCGGTGTCAGGAAATGCCACTCTCAATTTTCCGTTAAAGTCATACAGTGCGATACCGATATCGCCATTCATCAAGGCCAGGTTGTAATCGTTGCGAGTGATCATGACCGGCCGTCCCTCATACCAACGGTCAAGACGATGAGATTGGCCGGAGAAATCATAACGTTTCCCCGGCGTTAAACCGGAAACAACGTCAACAGGGCTTTCAGCGATTGGAACCGGTTTATGACCGTTAAACAGCCATTGCTCGATACGCTGATTCAAACCTTCTACTCCCCAAGGGCCCCGGCGAACGGCGCACAGGACCTGAAACGTATCAAAAGCATCCAGAACCTGTTTCGCCCATTGATTGAAGTGGTGGCTGTCCTCAGGGCGCTGCTGACGGATCACATCAAGAAAATAGCGATAGCCTTGGGGTTGTTGAGGGTTGCTGCTGGCCGTGATCAGTTGTTTCAAGCGGCTGTCGCCTGGATCGTCAAGTAATAAACGGGTCAGATCCTGGTAAGTCGCCGTATCATTCAAGATTGCCTGGGCCTTCAGAGCCTCGCCCGCATTAACCGCTCTGGCCAATTGGCCTATGCCGCTGTGTTCGCCGAACCGGTGGCTAAAGCGGAGCATGACGGTTTGCTGATTGATCGCTGAACCTTTTAAGGCGGATTCTGCCAATGTCACGCCTGAAGTCTGTGCTATCCAGCCCCGGGTCGGCAGGTCATAGGCCTGATTTTCGGCTCCTTGGCACAAATCACCCATCACCGCTCCGGCTTCCACCGAGGCCAGTTGGTCCTTATCACCCAGCAATATCAATTGAGCTGACTCCGGCAAGGCATCAAGCAAGGCTGCCATCATTTCAAGATCGATCATTGAGGCCTCATCGATAATGACGATATCTGCGACCAAAGGATTATTGCGATGATGAATAAATTGTCGGGTGCCTTGCCGACTGCCCAAAAGCCGGTGCAAGGTGCTTGCTGATTTGGGAATCAGTTGTTTGATGGCGTCATCAACAGTCAGTTTGGCTAATGCCTGACTGATCGATTCGCTGACTCTCGCCGCTGCTTTTCCGGTGGGTGCCGCCAACAGCACTTTGGGCTTGCGTGTCATGCCGGCATCGCTTTCCGACAGCTGAATCAGCAACGCTAAAAGTTTGGTCAGGGTTGTGGTCTTGCCGGTTCCGGGTCCTCCGGTAATAATTGCGAATCGGGATCTTAGCGCCAGGGCGCAGGCAATTTTTTGCCAATCCGGTTGCTCCCGGTTGTCCTTAAACAAGCCGGTTAGCTGCAAGAGTAACTTATCAGGAAGTGTGCTTCGAATAGGTTGCAGCCGTGATTGAATCGATGCATTTAAAATTTGTTGATACTGCCAGTAACGGCGCAGATACAAACGATGACCTTCCAAAACCAAAGGTGTATTGCCGCACCCCGAGGAGATCAACGGCGAGCCTGCAAGCCCCTGTTTCCAGTGTTGCAGGGTATAGGCTTTGAGTAGGGTTACTTCGGCAAAAACAGTTTCGTTGCCTGAACGGCGGACATCATGACCGGGAATGGCCAGTGTCAATTCAGGTTGCCGGCTGAGTTTTTCCAGATCCAGAAACACTTCGCCTTGCTCGAGTTGATGGCTCAGCAATGCTCCGGCCCAAAGCACAGCTTCGTTGGCCTGTGCGTCCTGCGTCAATAGGAAGCGCGCAAAAGCCCTGTCTAAGTGGCTCAACCAGCCGCGATCTAGCCATTGGTCAATGTGTTTCAGTACTGCGTGATCTTGGTTCATCAATGTGCTCCTTGCCGGGTTGCGCCTGAAAACAGTTTATCCATGCCGTCAATCAGTTTTTTGGGCGGCTTATCGAACATCCGTCCCCCGGATGGATGTTGACTGCCCCGTAGAAACAGATAAAGTCCGCCGCCAAGGTGTTGATCGTAATCATAACGCTCGCCCAATCTGGCTTTTAACAGCCGATGCAAGGCCAGCAGATACAGGGCATATTGCAGGTCATAACGTTTGGTCAGCATCGCCGATTCCATCGCCTCAAGCGTGTAAGCATCGTCGTTGTCGCCCAGTGCATTAAATTTGTAATCGATGACGTAATAGTGTCCCTGGTGTTCAAATAGCAAATCTATAAAGCCTTTCAATAAGCCGTTAAGATGATTGGGGAGCAAGCGTGGTCGGGGCTTTCCGCCAAACGTGTGCCGGGTGACCAAGCGGTCCAGAGTCTGAATATCGACATCATCGGCGCCGATCAAAAATTCGGGCTCAGCCTGATAATGGCCTTTGCCCAGCGAGGCCAGGGTGATGTCCTGATCCTTCAGTAAAGGCAGGGTTAACCACCGGTTTAATCCTTCGCCTATGATGTCATGTTGATCTGTCCAGTCCGTGTGATGAAAGATTGATTCAATCAGTTGCCTGCGCAGGTATTGATCGGCATGGACGGTTTGAAAACCCTGTTGAGCGCATTGCTCCATCAATTCATGAATCAATACGCCGGGTGCTGCGCCTCGCGGCAGGCTATGGATCCCTTGTGCAACCATTGAAAATTCTGACGGCGTATCGGCTTCATCACTTTGTTTGTCATCCTGAAAGTTTTCCGGCGCTTCGGGCGTATAACCTTCGCTCTGGATAAAACCCTGATCTTCGGTTTTCAACGCACTGTAGCTGGCTATCCACCAGTTATCGGCGATAGGCGCGGTTGAGGTTCTGGGTGATTCTGTGGCGGGCTGTCGTTGTGACGGCCGATAGAGGTCAAAGCTGGGCTCGGGCAATGCTTCGACTGAAATACTCTCGCAATCGCCTTTAAGCAGTCCCAGTTGCCGGTTTAATTCGCCGCTCGTCATTTTGGCTTGCCAGCCCAGCAAATAACCCATTGCACTTTTTTCCAGCTGGCAAGTTTTGGAATTGCCGGTTTTGACGGGCGCTATTCCCAGCCAGCAGGCATATTGTGCTCGCGTGATCGCTACATACAGCAGGCGTAAATCCTCCTGTAGACGTTCTTTCTCGTTCAGTAGCTTGCTTTCATCGCGCTTGCTCAAATCGATGGTTAAGGTCTGGTGTTCATCGTGGAAGCGGTAATAACGGGTGCGCTGGCTGTTGATTTCCCTGAAACTGCAGATGAACGGCAGAAACACCAGCGGATATTCAAGGCCTTTTGATTTATGGATGGTGATGATTTTGATCAGATTGGCATCGCTTTCCAGACGAATGACGCTTTCATCGCTGCCGTTAGCGTTCTCTCTATCGGCGATTGCCTCGGCCAAATGTCGGATCAAGGCCTGTTCGCCTTCAAGCTGGCTGCCGGCTTGCTGCAACAGTTCTGCCAGATGCAGCAGGTTGGTGATGCAGCGTTCGCCTTCGTTGCCCCCGGACAATCTCGCGTGTACACCGTAGTCGCTGAGCAGTTGCCGCACCGTTGGCAAAATGCCGTCTTGCTGCCACCGTTGCTGGTAGGCTAGAAAACGTTCCAATTGTATTTCCCAGGCCGGTTCATCCAGCGTGAGCTGATGCAGGGTTTGGTAGGACCAGCCCAACGTCGCGGTGCTTAAGGCTGCGCGCACTTTGCGTTCGGTGCGGGGTTCGGCCATTGCTTTCAACCAGATCAACAGATCGGCTGCTTCTCGGCTGTCATAAATCGAATCACGTTCTGAGAGGTAAACGCTGCGTAATTGCCGTTTCGCCAACGCGGCACGCATGATTTTAGCTTCCATTCCGGTGCGTACCAAAATCGCAATGTCCGCAGGCTCGACGGGTCTTAAGGGACCTGTTTCCGCTTTAAATCCGGTCTGCGGAGGTGCGGCCGAGTTCAGCAAACGTACAATTTCACTGGCTGTGACGTTGGCCATTTGCGCTCTGTAAACGGGCAAACCGACGCCTTCAGAGCTTTCCCAATGCCAAAGCGTCAACGCTGGAATCGCCGCTTGTCCGTCGATCTGCCAAGCCTCTTCGCGGCCTTTGGCCTCAACCGGAATGAACGGTAACGGATTGACCTCGCCGTTTTTGAATCGAAACGCGCCTTCTTGCTGTTGATCGGCAAAGACGAAGACCTGATTGACGGCATCGACCAGGGCTTTAGTGGACCGGTAATTGGTGCCCAAGGTGTAATGATTGCCTGCCGTGGCATGGTGGGCTTTAAGATAGGTATAGATGTCGCCGCCCCGGAATGAATAGATGGCCTGTTTGGGATCGCCAATCATAAAGCAGCCCAGTCCGGCATCATCGGAATAGACACGCGAAAATATCCGGTATTGCACCGGGTCGGTGTCCTGAAATTCGTCGATCAACGCGATGGGGTATTGCTGAAGAATGACTGTTTTCAGACGCTCGCCGTTGAGTCCGGACAAGGCTTTGTCCAGACGCGTCAGCATATCGTCAAACGTCATGCTGGCGATGCGTTGCTTTTCTGAATCGTAACGGTTTCTAATCCAGTGGATGGCATGTAAGGTGAATTTTTCGGTGATGTCTTCTTCTTGTCCGGTATGACCGACCAACCGGTCTATCGCTTCAAACGCGGCGTGTTGCAAAGGATCGGCCTGACGATGGGCTTGAACCAGGCCCTCCGCTAATTTTTGCCGACCGAACTTTGCCAGGTCCTCAATAGCCAGCGTATAACCTTGATGAGCCCATGCATTCAACTGAGCCAATTTGTCGGCGAATCCGGCTTTCCGGTAACGATTGCCGTTCAGCCAACCCGACTGAGAGGCTTTGTTTAGCAAGGCTTCGATTGCCGTCTGATCGGCAGACCACAGCATGCGAGCCTGATTTTCCAGGTCTTGGCGCTGTAATTCCCAGGTTTCCCACCGGTTAAATACGGTGGCTAAGTCATCATCGACACACTCAAGTCCTTGCGCTTCGGTTTCCGTGAGTAAAGGCTTGAGTACCCGGATCAGGTCTTCCGGGGAGGCGGCCAGTTTGAAGACAGCCTGACACTGAGTTTCGGTAAGCCGGTAAAAAAAAGTCCGCCAATAATCCCTGACGGTTTCATTCAAAAGACCGGTGTCGTCATTGTCGACCTCCTGACGAAAAAGACTGCCACTGTCAAACGCATGTTGCTGCAGCATGCGATTACACCAGCCGTGTATGGTATAGACCGCTGCTTCATCCATCCAGTTGGCGGCCAGTTCCAGTCGTCGGGCGCAAGCAGGCCAAAGGTCAGGCGCATAGCGGGTTCTTAATCCCGTCAGAAATTCATCGCAGTCCGTGCTTTGTTGACGAAAAAAAGCGGCTGCCTGTGTCAGGCGTGCACGGATGCGTTCACGCAGTTCTTTGGTCGCGGCATCGGTAAAGGTAACAACCAGAATATCCGGCGGCAGTAAATCGCGCACCGGGCCAGAGGCGTCCTCTGTTGCGCCCAGTATCAGGCGGACATAGAGGGCGGCAATGGTATAGGTTTTACCGGTGCCTGCGCTGGCCTCGATCAGTCGCGTGCCCTGCAATGGAAAATCAAGCGGGTCTACCTTGTTGACGCCAGTCATATCGAATCTCCCTGTTGCCGAATCTGCTGAAAAACGGGTTGATAAAGCAGAACGGTCCAGGCTTCAAAATGGTCAGGGTTCAAGCTGATAAAACTCGGAAAAAACCGGGCCAGATAAGGATCAAACACTACTTCTCCCTGCTTCCAATCGTTGCCTTCATATCGTTCTTGGGCCGCTGCCATGGCTGAATCGGGAGGGGCGCCTAACCAGGCAAAAGCTGTCCTGCATGCAACCGGAATCGGGGCTTGCATGCCTTGATACCAGGCTTCGGCTAGCGTTTTGAGCAGTTCCAGTGCGTCGGCTTGGGGCAGCGGGGCTATGTCAAGCACGGTATCGGCGCTTGCCATTATCGATTGGACCGCCATGCCGCTTGCACACGCGGCCAGATGCTGTACCCAGTATTGCAAAAGATTGGCGTATTTGATCTGGTCACGTTTCATCAGTTTCTGAGCAGTCAAATGAATGATGCTGACTGATGAGTCTTTATTGTTTTGCCGTAAATGATCGAGGTCCCCCTGCAAGGTAATAGTGATGCCGCAATCCAATTCAAAATGGAATTCGACAGATTGCGGTGCCATTTCAACGGGCCAGTCCGGCAAGACTGCCTGGTATTGCCGCCAGGCTTGTTTGACGGGTTCAGCAAGTGTGTTAAAAGCCGGTCGCGCAAAGCCGCCGTAAGGAAGTCGGCCTTTTTGAGTCATCGTCCTACGCTGAGTCTCGAAGAAGCGTTCCGGATCCACGGGTTTTTCGCTTTGCAAGGATGACAATAACTCATTAGCCAGCAGATACGATTCCAAATCATTAAAGCCGAAAGGTTCGTTATCTTCGCTGGTTACGGTCTCTTCATCAAAACCGAACTTAAGTGTATGAAGACAAAACGCTTTAACCGGGGCTTTCATAAATCGGTCCAGGGACTCGAGGTTCAACGTAAACGTTTTTTCTTCAGCCACCCTGTTTGACGTCAAGGTCAACTTATCTTGGGTTTGCTCATACCATTCCTGTGCATAAGTGAACAGGTGCGGGTCGCGGTTTTTGGCCACATAATGAAGGCTGAAAGGCTGTAGCGGGTGCTCAACCGTTAATACTTCAAGCAAGGGGCGGTCTTTTTCTGTCAGTTTCCAGCCTTGAGCCAGGACATCGCGCAATTGACTCACCAGGACTGATGGCGGTCGCTCACTGTTATCACGAATACTGCGGCCCACCCAGCTGATATATAGCTGATTTCTGGCCGACAGCAGCGCTTCCAGAAACAGGTATTGATCATCCTGTCTGCGTGACCGGTCGCCAGGACGGTACTGGCCTCGCTGACTCATCAGATCGAAGCTGTGACCGTGTTGAGTCCGGGGATAATCACCGTCATTCATGCCCAGCAGGCAGATCAACCGGAAAGGGATTGCGCGCATCGGCATCAGCGTGCAGAAGTTGACCCTACCGCTGAGAAACCGGCGGTGCAGTGAGGGCTCATCCACTTCAGCCAGCCAGGCTTCCCTGACCACAACCAGCGGCAAGGTATCGTTAGGCGTTAATCCGGCCTGTTCGCAGATCTGTCCCCAGTCGGTTAATGCGCGGCTCAGCGTTTCGAGTATTTTTCTATCCCGTTCATTGGCCGCACTAAAAAAGTCGTCCAATAAGCCCGACAAGTTCTGTTGCCAGGTTTCGACATTGTGTTCATGGCGCAGGAGGTGGGTGTATTTTTCCAGTGTTTCCAGGCAAACAGACAAACTGCCCAGCCATTGCGCGTCCAGTCCGCCGATCTCTTCATAAGGCTCTATAGCATTGAAGGCTTCTCCGGCACCTACGGCATAACCCAGCAGCATTCTTCGCAAGCCGAATTGCCAGGTATTGGCGTCCAGGTGGTCGGGCATGGCGACCGTTTGCGTGCGTTGTTCCGCATTAAGGCCCCAGCGTATACCCGCTTCCTCTATCCATTGATGCAGTTTGGGAATCGCAGATTCATCGATAGCAAAACGCTCCCTAAAGGCGGGTACCTCCAGCAACGCGAGAAACTCGCTGACGGTGAAACGCGATTCCGGCAACTTCAGTAACACTTCAACAGCGACCAGCAGAGGGTTAAGTCCTCTCTGTTGCTGATCGGCCAAACTGAAGGGTAGATAACGAGGATCATCCGGTTTTACCTGTCCGAAGACGGCAAGAATATGCGGCGCATATTTATTGATGTCGGGCACCATGACAATGATGTCTCGCGGGAATAACGGCGTGCCGTTTTGCCCGGCGGCATTAAACCGGGCCAATAACTGGTCATGCAGAATTTCGACTTCGCGCTGCGGACTGTGAGCAATATGAAACACCAGTGAATCATCTGCTGCGTTAATCTGAACAGGTGCTCCCGGGACGGGCTCCAGATCCAGAATCGATTGTTGCAGGTGGTTCAGCAAACTGCGTTGGCCGGGCTCCCCGTAGTCGTTGAACAAGTCGATTTTGTTATCCGGCCAATGCCAGTTTTCGTAGGTCTGGGTTTCGTCAAAGTGATCCAGCAAACGGATATAGTCGCGTCCCTGCTTACCCCATGCGGCCAGTAAAGGATTGGCGTGAAGATGCAGTTCGTCGTCGGTTAGCGCGGTGGTCATGCCGGATTTATAGGATTGTCTGCGCCGTTCGGCTTTCAACAGTTCTTTGTCTTCAATGATATCCGCCCAGTAATGCCGGCATGGGTTTGGAACAAACAGCACAATCTGGCAAAATTTTCCCAGTTTGGCCATGACTTCCAAAGACTGTTGAGGTAAGGACGACAAGCCGAACAATATCACTCTTCGCGGCAACCCATCCGGTCTTGTGTCTATCCTGTCGATGTCGTGCATGAACCGGTCATGCACCAACGCCCGGCTCGCAAACCCGTTATCGGCTTCATGCAAATCAGCCATGACGGCTCGCCATAAGGCGGCTTGCCAACGATGTTGGCCGGCAAGCGTTAACGGCTCTCCGTGTGCGCTGCGCAAAAAATCATGACCTTCCGCCCAATCGGCAATCCAGTCCGAACGATAAACCTGGTATTGATCGAACAGATCCGCCAGTTGTTCTGCCAGTTGGTAACGTTTGCGGCGGCTGGTGTCTTCGGCCAGAAATGTAGCCAGCGTTTCAAATTCCGGTCGTGAAACCAGCGCTGGCAGTAAACGGTATAAGCGCCACGTCAGGGGGGCTTTGGCGAGCAATTGTTGCTTGGGAATCTGCTGTCCCAATACCGCCCGGTAGACACTCCAGATGAACAGCGAGGGCAATTGCACCGATATTCCCGCTGCAATGCCCAGCGAATTGTTTTGCGCCAGGCTTTGCTTCAACCATTGCCCCATGCCGTTACTTTGGACTAAAAAAACCTCATTTTCCAGGGGCGCCAAAGGATGCTCCTGCAGCCAGTGTTCAAGCACATCCCGCAACGTTTCCAATTGATTGGAATGGATGATCGCAATGCCGTTTTCAAGCGACGTGCAGGGGGGGATTTCAATCATAATTTAATGTCAGTGATGGGTGTAAGTCGTAGGTATTCATATAACGGATTAATGAAATTAGTAAGCTTCATGAAAGCTTTCTGAAAGGCCATTGAAAGCATTTATCAATACTATGAATTTGCAGCAACTTTCAGAGATTTGACATGATAAATCGAACAATATTGGTCCCTACGGATTTTTCTATGGAATCATTGAGCTTAGTGAAACAGACCATGGATACCAGCAATAACGATACACTTCATTTTATACTGACACACTGCCTGTTTCTTTCTGATGAGCCTGTCGAGCTGCTGTATTTTTCAAAAACCGAATTGATCAGGTCTTTGAAAAGCGCAGCGTTTAATCGGGCATGCAAGGCAATTCGTGAACGTTATCCGGTCGAAAAAATGCGGATTACAACCGAACTTTTCACCGGCCTCAACCAAACGGCTTTCAATCATTTTATTGATGCGAACCAAATCGATGAAGCAGTCATTCCAAAACAATACAGTCCTACGTTAAACCTTAAAAGCAGTTTCAACCCACTTCCTTTTATACGCAAAAGCAGACTGAAAATAACCGAGATTACCGTTTCAGAGCAGTCATACTTAGCGATTAAAAATAATCAAGGACTACTGGCAAATAGCTTCATTCGGGCATAGGCAGTTAATGAGTAAACGTGTTCAGCCAATGTTATTTGCCACCTTTTATATAAATGAAGTTTCCCAATAATTTCAAAAACGGACAGCCATTATGCTTGGGCTGCAGGAATTATCGATAGAGTCTGTGTAACCGGTGGCAAACCTATAAATAAATCTTCGTTCGCGTAAGGCTGAGGCGTCATCCCGGCAGGGATCGCCGGGATCCAGGATACAAGGACGTGCTACAGCCCTCGCCATCCATGGCTTCTGGGCTCATGCCGGGCTGTCCTGCCCTGCACCCTTCGGGCGAGTGTCAATCCGCTACCGGCGGATTGGTCCGGCAATCCCTGCCGGAATGACGGTAACTATTAATGCAAACAACGCTCTCTAACAAGCGTGGACAACCCTAAAAAACTGGGAAACTTCAGTTATATAAGTCAGGCCCCTGTTTTTTGGCTGGTAACTACTCGCACACTTGGAATTGAGGTAGTAGGTGATTGCCTGAAAAGGCTTTTGCAACAGGTATGTTTTATGCGCTTTCTCAAATCAAGCGGCTACACCCAACAAACAGGAGTGGGTGAGCTAATAAAGTTTTCCTTTATTGACAAACTTTATAAGGCGAACCGTCGACCAAGGCTTGATATTTTGCTTCAAGTTTAGGTCCGCCTGGATAGTTAAACTCTGTATCAACCGATAACACACCTTGTTTTTCTCCCGCGTTGAAGGTCAGTAGTAGCGGTCTGTCTTTATTCGGATCGTAATAGGGGAAAAACCAAAGGCTGATGCCTTCGTAAAAATTTCCGCCATAGCTGGCGGCGTATTCCGGATGAGTCGCCTTCTCAGATTTTCCGTTGACTTCAAAAGTAAATCCTGTGCTGTCAACAATGATCTGGGGTTGTTTTTTGCAGTCACCTGAAGGAGCGTAACGTCCGAAAATTGCCTTGAAAGCATCTAAATTATTCATCTCGATGGCCGTTGATGCCGATGAAAATAATGAAGCAAAGGTCAGTCCTGCTATCGGCAGTAACTTTTTAAATGACAGTGGTTTCATGGTTATCCCCCTGAAAAGAGTCAGTCGGTATACGATAAATTAAATTTTAACAGGATCAAAGTTTTGCCATTCCGGACAAGCCCGGTAATTCGCTAGCCAGTCGATTATGGACTCAGGCGGCATGGGAGCTGCGATAGCAAAGCCCTGAGCGAGCTGGCAATCCAATGCTAACAAGTGCAAACCATGCTCGACTGTCTCCACGCCTTCGGCGATCACTTGCCGCCTGAACGCATGAGACAGGGCGATAACGCCTTTGATAATGGCATCATCACTGGCATTAGTGAGCATGTTGCGCACGAAGCTGTAGTCTATTTTAATGGTGTCGGCAGGTAAATGGCGCATGTGAGTCAGCGACGAATACCCGGCACCAAAGTCGTCGAGAGCAATTTTGACGCCCAGTTGAGTGCTGCAGAAAGTTAGGAGACCGGCAACGGCATTCAGATCGCCCATAGCGGTGCTTTCCAGTATTTCCAGCTGGAGATTTTCAGGCGGTATCTCCGGGTGTTTGGCGAGTGCTTCAGTCAGATGACTAATGAAATCGCTATTGAGTAATTGATAATAGGAAATGTTGATGCTCAATTCCAGGTCCAAGCCTTGTTTTAACCAGTGTTGCAATTGATCAAGCGCTTGTTCAATGACCCAGTTGCCGATCGCTACCTCGAGTTCAGAGCACTGAACCAGCGATAAAAAACCCTCCGGAGTGATGAGTCCGTTTGAGGGGTGCTGCCAGCGCAGCAGCGACTCCATGCCGAAAATATGACCCGTTCGCATATTCACTTTGGGTTGGTAAAAAAGGCAAAATTCGCCGCGTTTAAAAGCGTCCGAAATTTCGTCTAACTGGCTGTGCAGTCTGATGATATCTTTTTTATGGTCATTGTCGAACAGATGAAAACGATTTTTCCCGGCCAGCTTGGCCTGATACATCGCATGATCGGCGTGGCGTATCAAGGTGTCAGGGTCCGAGTCGTCCAGTGGGTATAAGGTAATGCCGCTGGATGCGGAAATGCTAATGATACGGTCATTTATATAATAAGCTTCAGAAATAGCCCTGTGTATCCTAGCCATTGTTTCGCAGCAATGGTCTATCGAGTCCATTTCTCCGATTAACAGGGCAAATTCGTCGCCGCCCAAACGCGATACCGTATCTTCCTCCCGCAAGTGGTTTTTGATTCTTTCGGCAACCTGAATCAAAACCTGATCCCCGGCCTCGTGACCAAAGGTGTCATTGACCGGTTTAAAGCCATCCAGATCGATAAAGCAGATCGCCAGCAGGGACTGATTGCGCTTACTGTGGGCTATGGCCTGATTGAACCGGTCGCCGAACAGTGTTCGATTGGGAAGATGGGTCAATGGATCAAAGTGAGCGAGGCGTTCCAGCGCCAGTTGTTGTTGCTTGCTTTCGGTAATATCGGAAAACAGCCCGATATAATTCACGACTCTGCCTTGTGTGTCGCGAAGAACCGAAATGGAGAGCAGTTCAGCATAGAGATCACCGTTTTTCTTACGATTCCAGACTTCGCCCTGCCAATAATTTTGTTTTGCCAAGGTTCGCCAGATTTCAGCAAAAAACAGGTCGGAATGTTTGCCCGAATTCAACATTCTTGGATTTTTGCCGATGACTTCATCGCGTCTGTAACCGGTTATCTCGCAGAAGGTAGGATTGACATCAATCATGATCCCCAAAGCGTCGGTGATGATAATACCTTCGTGAGCCTCTCCGAATACGCGAGCCGCCAGCTGCAGCTTTTCCTCGGCTATTTTACGACCGGTGATATCGCTGACAAACGCGACGCTGTATTCGGTATCGGCGAAATGGACATGGTTGGCAATAATTTCAACGGTCAGTAAATGGCTGTCTCTGTGCTTGTGCCGGGTTTCAAAAATATGCGTTTTATTTGTTTTCAGTTCCTGCCAAATGCTTGCCCAGTTTTGAAACGGGAACACAGGATCGATATCGGCTAATGACAGCTTCAATAAGTGTTCTTCCGAATAGCCCAGCATTTCGCAGGCACGTTTATTTGCATAGCAAATCCGGGTGCGTTGATCGATCCAGTAGATGCCGATATTGGCATTGTCCATAGCAAACTGAGTCAGACGCAAACTTTGCTCAGCCTCTTTTCTATCGCTGATATCCTGAACAAACGTGAAGGTATATTCCTCTCCGTTATGCACGATGTAATTCCCGACCACTTCAACCGGAAAAATAGAACCGTCTTTGCGGCGATGGCGGGTTTCGATATTGATATAGCCCTGTTGTTTCAGGTTTTCCCAGATTGGCGGCCAGTCTTCCGCCGCGAAATCAGGGTCAAATTGCCAGACGGGTCGCCCGATAATTTCCTCTCGGGAATAACCCAAGGCTTCACAGACATGATCATTCACATAAAGAATCGTGCCATGGCTGTCTATCCGGTAAAACGAGCTGCTGCTTTTGGCGATGGCTGTTTGAGTCAGCCAGAGTTCCTGCATGATTTTTTGCAGCGGTGTAATGTCTTCGTAAATGCCCAGTAAACCCAGCACGGAGCCATCGGTATTGAGAAGTGGAATTTTAGAAGTGCGAAGGCTGACTTGTTTGCCATCCGCAGTGGTTTGTTGTTCCTCAAAACCCAGTTTTGGGCAACAGGTTGACAGGATCTGCTGCTCCTCGGCACGGTAGCGTTCAGCGTGTTTTTTCCAGCTTAATTGGAAGTCGTCTTTACCGGTGATCTCCTCGGGGTGAGACAAGCCTGCGTTTTTCGCAAACAGCTGGTTACAACCCACATAATGCAGGTCTTTATCTTTCCACGATACCCTGACCGGCAAGGTTTCAATAATTGTTTGTAACAGATGCTGGGCTTCCTGTTGTTCCTTGATAATACCTTGTTTTTCAGAGGTTTCCGATTGGCTTATGATCAAGTCCGATTGTATGCTTGCCAGTCGGATCAGCAGCGCGCTGACAATGGCGCTGACGCAAAATGAGGCAACCAAGCCGGTAATCAGATAATTAACGGTGACTTCACCATTCAGCAAATAGTCCATGGCCGCAACAATCAGGCTGGTGCCAACCATAGCTGACGTTATCGCAAATAACAGAATGCGAAGGCGGCTGAGTTGAACTAATTTTGCATAATTGAACATGTTGGGGCCGCTGAACAAAGCAGTTTAAACTGCATTATTGTACAGCTTGCGGGAGAGTGTGGGGAGCGCGATTATGGATGCGTTAAACCATCTCTGCAATTCTCCTCGACGTCCCTGTCGTAGGGCAGAAGTTCACAATTACAGCTGGTAAAATTGGTGGGCGTGAACAGAATCATAAATACTATTAATCGTCCCATAAGTTATCGCACCCTCTCTATGTGTGCATTTCCGCGTATAAGGTGTCAGGTAATCGAAAAAAGCTTTTAACCAGTTCTATTTTTTGCTGGATAGACAGCATGGCCGAAAGAATGAGGGTTTCCATATCCAGCTTGCTTTTAACTGGGTGCTTACCTACTTCAGCCTTAGCATGATTCCAGACCTGTTCATCTGGATTTA
>JAGXSU010000132.1 GCA_018333785.1 Methylomicrobium sp.
ATGGGCGGCGGTATGATGGGGGGGGGGCGGCGAGGCATGATGGGCGGCGGAATGATGGGTATGATGTCCGGTTCCGCGCTCCCGTTGGGCAGTGAATATAATCTGTTCAGTGTGAAGGTGGTTAAAGCCGGAAAGGGCAAATCAAAATTACCGGAAAAATTGACTCCTATTTCAAAGCTTAAGATAAACGATGCGGCCAATGCGGATAAGCCAAGATCGATCAGGCTTTCCATGCGGCATATGTCGGCCTTGCTGAATGGACGTTCTTATAAAATGAACGATGTAAGAGCGGATGAGATCATTCCTGTTAACACCTTGCAAGTGATTGAATTTGACAACGGCTTTGGCGGTATGAACGGGATGGCGATGCCACATCCGATGCATTTGCACGGTGAGCAGTTTCAAGTCATCAAACGTCAGGTCAATGGCAATTCCAGCGATACGTATGCCTCCGTTTCGGCTGGATTGGTCAGAGGCGGCTGGAAAGATACCGTACTCGTCATGCCGGGTGAAAAGGTTACGGTACTAAAACCCTTCAATGACTATACCGGTCTGTTTATGTATCACTGCCATAATCTCGAGCACGAAGATCTGGGCATGATGCGGGACTTGTTGATCAAGTAAGTTCAAATCCCATTGGTAGCGGCGGTTTGGCTAGGCCAATTGTCGCTACTGATTCTTCTCAATGCCAGCTCATATCAAAAGCGTAATCGGCGTGCTTGCCGTCGTTTTTGTCTGCTTAGTCGAGTCATTTTGCAAATCAGTCAAAAATTCGGCGATGATCTTGCGCGTAACATGCGGCATTACCAGCACATGGGCATAGTGTTGACCCTGCAAATGCATGGTGGCCAATGAATATTTTTCCACAATCCAGTCGCCGGGTTTTCTAAAATAAACCGTGTTGGAAAGTTCGTTTGACCTTATGGGTTGCAAATGAGCAAAATGAGACTGCATTTCCTCTTTCAGGAAAGTGGTGTTTTGCAGCATTGCCTTGGCGTCCTCGGCCTGTTTTGCCATGGCGGTCGGCGTTGAAAAAAAATAAAATTCGGCGGGTTTAACGGCATCTCTGGAGCATGTGATAGTTCCGGGCACATGATGGATGTACTCGGGGTTATGAACTTGAGCAAACCACTCGCTAAATTCGTTAAAAAGCGATTCTTGAGTAATGAACAGGCCGGCAGGAGAAGGAAAGCCGAAAAACTTATGACAGGAAATCGCAATCGAATCATAGCGCTGAAACTTTGGATTGGACGGGTTTCGTTGCAGCACTTCATCCGCAAAAGAGGTATGAGGCAGATAGCCTCCGAATAATGCCGCGTCCAGATGCAGATAGCTTGGATGGCCCTTTAATACGTCCTGAATCAGATCGATTCTGTCTACGGCACCCTTAAACGTCGTACCGACGGTTGCCACGACAAGCGCCGGATAGTTGGCGTTTGCAACCAGTTTTTGCTTAAGATCCTCAGGATCCATGCCACCGTCCGGCTGCGTGTTGACCAGCACTGTTTCCAGTCCCAACAAGTCGCGTAAAATCTGTATCGAGTAATGCGCTTCATTGGTGAAATAAGCTTTCGGCATGACTCCGGTCCGACCTTTTAAAATCGTTCGCCCCATGTACATACCATGCATGTTGCTGTCGGTTCCGCTGTGCGACAGAAATCCCCAGATATCCTGAGCAGAGAAGGCCAGTAATTTACCAAACCTGAGAATGACCTCTCGCTCAAAATCGTGGCTATTGAATGGAATAGCCGCGTCTTTAAAAGGGTTACCGACATTATTGAAGGCAAAAGTACCCATTCCCGTTTCTGAAAGTTGTTTTCGCCAGGCGAAAAATTCATCAGGCGGGGTATTCATATTGATGGGATAGCCCAGTAATAAATCCTTTTGACCAACGCGCTTGATTTTGTCAGCCAGAAAAGGTGGGGCTCCTTTAGCGCCTGGTGCAGGTGTCCAGTCCAAGTTGTCGGGCCTGCAGCCTGATGTTAATGCCAGCATGCCAGTGCCGACATAACCGAGAAAGCGACGTCTTGATAACATACTTAAGCTCACTTGTTATGATTTAAGACAGGGTCATATCAGAGAAACTCAGGCTCTCAAGTTTGCCTATCCAAGTCAATAAAAAGAGAATCAATTTTGAAAAGGCTTACCTAATTAGCAAGCTGTTTCAGCTAAATCCATAAGCGCCCGTCATGCCCGTCGGGAAACGGGCATCCAGTGCCATGGATGGTAAGCTGCTAGCTATCCATGTGACCTGGATTCCGGCAATCCCTGCCGGAATGACGGCGTTAATGACCTTTCAACTCCTAACGCGAACTAAGCCCGAGTGGAACGCACTCTGCTTTCGCAAGGGAAACAGGTGTGTCAACGATGCGCTGCGTCGAAAAAATGGATTTTATTTTTACCGGACTGCTTTGCGTTGTACATGGCCTGATCGGCTTGCCGTAACAGTAAATCGGCTTCTACGGTGCCGGTTTGATCAACCGCGACACCTATGCTGGCAGTCACTTGACACGTCTGGTCTTGAATCCTGATCGTTTCGGCAATCGAGCTGAGTATGCGCTGCAAGGTTTTTTCGCATTCATGCAGATCTCGCAAGCGGGGTAGCAAGATGATAAATTCATCGCCGCCTAATCGCGCTACGGTGTCGGATTCACGGATGATGTGACTGATGCGCTTGGCGATTTCGATTAAAACAACATCTCCGGCGGAATGCCCGAGTGTGTCATTGATCGGTTTGAACCCGTCCAGATCAAGATAGCATACCGCCATTAAAGTAGGTTCCCGTTTGATTTGTAATAAAGCCTGCTGCATTCGATCGCTTAATAGGACGCGGTTGGGAATGCCGGTCAGTGCATCATAATAGGCAATCTTTTGTAGCTGCTCTTCATATTTTTTGAGCGATGTGATGTCGGAAAAAATACCAACAAAATTAATTAACTGGTTTTTATCGTTGCGAACTGACGAAATAGTCAGCAATTCGGCGTAAATCTCACCGCTTTTTTTACGATTCCATATTTCGCCTCTCCAGAAACTTTCGGTAATGAGGCTTTCCCACATTTTTTTGAAAAAGTCGGCTTTTTGAATACCCGATTGCAAGATACGTGGATTCCGGCCCACCACTTCATCGCAGCTATATCCGGTAATTCTTTCGAAGCCCTCGTTTACTTCGATGATGTTGGCTTTATGATCGGTTATGAGAATGCCTTCGCGCGTATTTTCAAAAACGCGTTTACTCAAGCGCATACTGTTTTCGGTGACCAGTTTTTCGGTAATATCACGGGCTGAGGCATAAATTTCCGTATGCGATGGAGAGGCCTGCCACTCCAGCCAGCAATACCCGCCGGCTTTATTTCTATATCGGTTTACGAAGCCGGACATTTCTTTTCCTTGAAAGAGATTTTTGACAGCGTCATGCGTCTTTTCTTTGTCGTCGGGATGCACAAAATCCCAAATTGTGGCCCCCTCTATTTCTGATGGTGTGTAGCCCAAAACTTTGTGCCAGGCGGTGTTTACTCTTTGGAAACGTCCATCAGCATCTACAATACAAAATAAATCCAAACCCAAAGAAAAAAAATTGCTCATTTTTTCTTGCAGCTGCTTTAGCGCCAGCTGATTCCGGATGCGTAGCTTGGTGATGTCCGGATTGAAAGGTTTGCTGATGAAATCCAGTGCGCCCAGTTGCAGGCCTTTGCTTTCTGACTCTTTATCGTTGGCACCGGTTATAAAAATAACGGGAATTTCACGGCAGATGGGGTCTTCCTTCAGTTTTTTGCAGACTTCATAACCGTCCAGTTCAGGCATTACGACATCAAGAAGGATTAAATCCGGCGGTGTATTTTTGGCGATTTCCAGCGCTGTAAAGCCGTTATTGGCGACTTTGATGAGGTAATCATCACTCAATAGACCTGCCAATACCTTTATATTAAGCGGCATATCGTCAACGATGAGTAGAGTGAATTTTGTAGTCAAGGTGATATGGGGGATTATCAAATTCGAATATTAGATTATGGCTAACAACCAATAGGCTGGCAAGATGAGCCTTGTACTCATTGCTCAAAACTTGTCTGATTAGCAAGCTGAAGCATTTTTCTAATCAGGTTTGTCTTTGATATTCCGCAAATGGCTAAGCGCTTCAGTGTAGTTGAAGTTATGAACATGGCTAACCATAGCTTCAAATTCATCTTGCCATTCAAAAGGCAGGTTTCGGCGGATACGATCGAGTAATGCATCGTTAATGAAACTGTTTTCGGTCAGCAATTTATCGAGCTCATTGAGTCCCGATTCAGCATCTTTTGCATCTTGCTTGCCCGGAGTTACAGTGACCACCGGGTATTGATGGAGCATTTGCGAGATGTCAGCCAGCGTCTTTTCAAATATGCTTCGCCAGGCATTGACCGTGTCAGGATGATGCTCGTTTTTTTTGAGTTGATTATCCAGTGTTTCAGTAATGTGATGCAGATTCTTTGCGCCCAGATTTCCCGCTGCACCTTTGAGTTTATGCGCTATTTTTTCGGCTTTATCCAAAGCCCCATTTTCTATATCAGAGATAAGTTGCCGGGCGTCAATGGGCGCTTGTTGATGAAATAACGAGAATAGATTGATTACAGCTGACCGGTTGCCGCCTAACATTTGAATCAGATGAGTCAGTTCAAATTCAGGCAAAGCGGAGCAAAAAGTTATCCACAAATCATTTATGACGGGCTCAGCCAGTTTGGCGCTGAGTTCATTTTCCGGATTGATCCAGAGAACCAGCGTGGAAATTAGCTCTTCCGGATTGATGGGTTTGGAGACGAAGTCATTCATGCCATGAGCCAGGCAGTTTTCCCTTTCTGTAAATGTAACGCCTGCTGACAGGGCAATAATCGGTAAGTCTGCATGACGTTGATTTTTCCGAATTTCACGGGTTGCCTCAATTCCGCCCATGACCGGCATTTGAATATCCATCAGCACAGCGTCAAAGCTTTGCTGATCAATTTTTTCCAACGCCTCTTTGCCGTTGTTGGCGACCTCTACCGCTATGCCGGAAAGCTTTAAAAACTCCTTTACCACCTGCTGATTGACTTCGTTGTCCTCTACAATCAGGATGCGTTTACCGCAAATGGAATGCCCCAAATTCGATAATTCGTTGCCCAATAAGCCGGCATGAAGGTTATTTCGATGACGTGTTAAACGGGGTTTGCCTTTGTCTGTTATGGTCAGCGGTAAATCAAAAAAGAAAGCCGTGCCTAAGCCGGGCTGGCTATCGACAAAAAAGTGCGCGTCCATCATGGATAACAGTTTATGACTGATGGCCAGACCTAAGCCTGTTCCGCCAAACCGCCGGGTAATAGAGCCGTCGACCTGGCTAAACGGCTGAAAGAGTTTATCCCTGTCGGCTTTGGTAATACCGATGCCGGTATCTTTTACCGAAAAACTGAGAAGCACTTGTGTGCCGACACATTGCTTTAGCGAAACGGACAGAAAAACCCCGCCGTGTTCGGTAAACTTGATGGCATTGCTTAACAGATTGGCAAGAATCTGTTGCAGCCGCAGGGCATCGCCTATCAGATTGCGGGGAATGCCAGCCGGCACATCGATAGCAAAATCAAGCTCTTTGGCGTGTGCGCGGATTTCAAATAAATTACGTAAATTATCCAATAGCACGTCAAGATCAAAGGGCGCCTTTTCAATTTCCATACGGTCGGCTTCAATCTTGGAAAAGTCCAAAATATCGTTAAGAATACCGAGCAGGTTTTGCGACGATAACAGGGCTTTATTCAGGTAACTTCTTACTTCTCGCGTAGAAGGCTGATTTAATGCCAATTGTGTCAGTCCGATGATGCCGTTCATCGGCGTCCGGATTTCATGTGACATATTGGCTAGAAATTCGGATTTGGATTTGGCCGCATGTTCGGCGAGTTCTTTGGCATCGCGCAAGGCTGATTCTGTCTGGATGCGTTCGGTAATATCCGTAGAAATACCGCATAAGGCATAAATGCTGCCGTCTTCTTTTCGTAGCGGCAGTTTAACCGACCAGTAAGTCAGCGTTTGCCCCGTTGTTGTAACCGTTCCGGTTTCCTCACACCGGATGGTCTCGCCATTGACCAGCACACGCTGGTCATTTTGCAGGATGATCGCCTTGGATTCGGCGTCGAAAAATTTATCATCGCTGAAGCCGATGATATCTTCCTCTTTGACGCGCCAAAGTTCCCGCGCCATACGATTGGCGAACAGATAGCAGCCTTTAGTGTCTTTGAGATAAATGCAGGCGCTGACGTTTTCCAGCACTTCCATCAGCTTGTGTTCGCTTTGGCGCAGATCAATTTCCAGGCGTCTTTGTTCTGTAATATCGTGGGCGGCCGCATAAATGAGTTTGCCTTGGGGTTGAGTATGCCATTCTATCCAGCGATAAGTGCCGTTTTTGTGTCGAAACCGGTTGATAAACCGGGAAACGATTTGGCCGCTTGTCAGTGTCGCTAGCGCGTCTTCGGTGATTTTCAGGTCGTCGGGATGGACTAGATCCATATAAGACTGGCCTTGAAGGTCGGCAATCGGGTAGCCGAGAGTATGCTCCCAGGCGGGGTTTACCTTGACGAAGAAACCCTCGACATTGGCAATGCAGAATAAATCCATCGCATTGTTAAAGTAACTGTCCAGTTCCCGGGTTTTTTGCCTTAATGCTTCCTCGGCTTTCTGGCGGCTGTAATTGCGAATTTCATTGCTGAGTATCAGGGCCGCATGGTTAAAGAAAATAGGAAGATATTTGCGCAAAGGCTCGCTATTGAAATGAATGTTTTCAAGCTTGATCACGCCGATCAGCTGATTGCTTTGCATCAGCGGGAAGGCCCAGTTGCAGGCGTGTTGCAATTCGAAACCATTGACCAGTAATTTCGTTTTATCGGTTTGTTCTTCAACCAGTTGATGATGGTCAATGACTTGTTGGACGAGAGGGTCCTCGACGGTTTTAATGATTGCGTGAGTGCCGAAGAAGTTAAAATAATTCAACTCTTCATCAATCCAGTAATAGATGATGGTATCGGTCCCCCCGACAATTTCCATGATGCTGTTCAGCAAAGAAGCCAGCATGCCTTTGATACCGGGGAGGGGGTCTATGCTTTCGATCAGGCGGACAACAAGTTCCAAATACGCTTTTTCATTGGCGAGCTTGACCATGCGTACACGAAGATGGCCTATCTCTGCTGCGGTGTTATCGGTATTCTCAATTGGCCGCATGGTGTTTTTGAGCAATGGCGTCTTCAAGCACTCGCTGCAGATGCTCCAGATCGACATCCATCCAGACCAGAGGCAAGTCTACGAATTGAGCGGCTAATACGGCGGCGGCCGAGAAATCTTCCGAACAGGGTGTACGTAATGCAAGTATATATTTGTGGCTGCTGTGAAATATTTCCCGAACCACACTAGGATTTTTTCCGAAGACTTCGGTAATCATAGGTTCCCAGGTATTCGCCCAGTCTTCGACCAAAAAGTAAGCGCCTTTGGATAACTCCTGCATAAACAGTTCGTAGCCCAGCAGCATGACGATACAGTTTTGGCCTTGTGTGCGCAGGGTCTGATGCTGTTCCAGAAAGCTGTCCATTTTGGGATGGCAGGCTCCATAGAAGACGATGGTTTCCCTGTTTGAGTTTTCATCTGCGGTTAATGCCGAATTCAGTTCTGCGGCCAGTTTATCGAAATAATTATGAAGCGCTGAATGAAGAAATTGCGTTTGCAGATTCCAGCCGTTTTGATTGATGAGATACGTAACCTCTTTGCTCAGAATCCCGCAGCCTATCAGTACCATGGGTTTGTTTTCTTCTACTATCGGCGGCATCTTGGCTTTCATGAATAGCTCCCGTACTCAAAGGCGGCGTTTATTAGTGCGGTAATATTTGCTTCCGGTATTTCTGACGGCATCAAGCCGGTACCCAGTAAGAAACGACCGCCCGGTTTGCCTGTTTCACAAAGGCGTTTGACTTCAGCGCGGGTCTCTTCGGCTGTCCAATTAATCATTTTGATATCGTCGATAACGCCGCAGGTTAAACCTCTAGAGCCGATGATATTTTTGGCTTCTGCAAGATCGGCCAAGGGGCTGATGTAATGAGTCGTAATGGCTAGATTTTGAATAACGTCTTCAATCACCTTGTTAAACGGTGCCATACCGCAATAATAAATAACATTAGCTGTACCGCCTGCTTCCAGATCGCGTTTCATCCAGGGCAAGGAGAAGTTGTGGAAGCGTTTCATATCCACAAAATAAGGCGAACCGAACGGGGATGAATAAATCAAAACAGTGGCACCACCGGCCCTATAAGCAGCAATTTGTTTTTGAAAAAAGTCTGAACATTTTCGAACCAGTTCATCACGCACATCATTGGGCCCTGTCAGAAGCAGTTCCAGCCATTTATCCATACCCATCAGCAGTGACGGTAATGTTGTAGAGGCGGTCAGGTAGGCGCAAATCGGATATTTGCCAACGGCTTCCTCTCGCAGGATAGTCAGGCATTTGGCGGTTTCTTCCCATGCCGGGTGGGCGGTAATATCGTCAGGCACTTCCAGTTTAGCGATGTCATCGTAATCCTTGATGACGAAGTCCGCTACATTAGGCGCACCGCTTTCAGAGAACTGAATTTTATTGCATCCCAGCAGTTCCGCCTCTTTGCCAACATAAAACAGGCTCCATACATTGTCATAGCCATAACGGGAACGCATTTTGAGCTGGCCTTCGGCGACGTGTTCGCCTTTTGCATAGTAAGCCTGCTGAGTAAGGCCTAATTCACGCGCGCCTTGATCCAGCAGATTACAAAATACCGGTATACGTGGGGCAGGCAAACCCCGAATCGTTGCGTCTAGAATTTGAATGGGGGTCATTTCGCATTCACCTCATGGATCAGATCGACAATAGTTTTAGCTGCGCTGATGCCATCAGCCGCCCAGGCGTCGGCGCCTACCGTTTTGTAAAGTTCCGGATCGAAACGGAAAGGCGCGCCGCCGACAGCTATTTTTATGCGCGATTCCAGTCCTTGCTCGTTTAGTAACTTACGTACTTTACGGCAACCGTTTTCGCCTGTTGCCGAATGCACCATCATTGCTGATATGGCGATGACTTGCGCGTCATGAGCAATGGCCTCATCGACAAAGCGTTCTGCCGCGACATTGACGCCTAAATCAATGATTTCGACCATCATTGCTTTAAGGCAGCCTGAAACAATGCGTTTGCCAAGGGAATGCAGATCACCCACGGCGGTGCCTATAACAACGCGGCCAACAATCTCCGGCGGAGACTTAAACTGCAAAAGCATTTTTTCGGTGACTTCAGAGGCAATCTGGGCTGTCATAAAGTGTTGTGCCAGGTTTGCATCCGGGTCTTTGGTAATTATGGCCATCATTTCATTGATAGCAGGTATGACCACTTTGAAAATAATGTCTTCAGGCGTATAGCCCTCAGCTAAAGCGTTGTCGATGACTTCAAATGCGGCTTCTTTATCGGTGTCGAAAACCGCTTCATTATAGTGATTGATAATGTCGTCAAGCATGATTGATCCTTACTGCGGCAATGCAGGCATAATGCTATTTCCATTAGCGCTATATCCCGGCAATTTAAGAAAGGTTGCCGGACGGTTTCAATGGCGTAAATACTGAAGACAAGTATAGGAAATCTGAATAAATTAGTTGGCAAAGCGCTTTTTTCTGGAAGTTTTAGTGCTTGCTTCACAATGAAGCGTGAATAAGCAGGCAACTGAAACTGACTATGTGTTTTTATGGACTTCGAGTTGGAGGTTTAAGTGTTGATAACCGAATGCATCTCGATCGGACGCAGCCTCAGATTGTTGATGTATAAGTCATCATAGCCCGGAACATAAGATAAATTGATCACTTGAGTTAATGCGGCATAATGATCGAATAAACTGATGCCGTCACTCAATAAGGCCTTTTCGCATCCTGCCAATGTGGCATTGGCGTAGAGTTCAATTTTGTCGTTATTAAGTGAGGGAAGCAGGCCTATGGCTTGGGCATGCCTGATGTTCAAATGTCGGCCGAAAGTCCCGCAAACACATAAGCGCTCTATGCTTTCCCAGGTCAATCCGCTATTTGTCAGCAAAGTTTCCATAGCGGTTGCAATAGCCGCTTTGGCGCGTTGCAAGGCATCAACATCGCCCGGCGTTACAGCCGTTTTGGGATTCTCAGCTTCGGCTAAAAAGCCATCCGGCCCCGGATTTTGAGAAAATCTTCCCGAAGGTTTTAATGTGCCTGATTCCAGCAAAATGGCAATCATGTCTATCAAGCCTGAGCCGCAAAAGCCTCTGGCAGTTGCTGCGCCTAGGGTGCTGAGCTTAAGGCTATGACCGTCGTCCAATCGCTCTACCCGGTAAATGGCGCCTGGTTCTGCGCTCATGCCGTTGCGTATCCCGACTCCTTCAAAGGCCGGGCCGCCTGGTACGGACGTTACCAATAGCCTGTGACCATCCCAGAGCGCCAGTTCGGTATTGGTCCCTATGTCGACTAAAAGACTGGCGCCCGCAGCTTCAGTTAAACGGGTGCCGATGATATCAGCGGTCAAATCGGAGCCGACAAAGCCAGCCAATGCGGGTTCAAGTTTGATTTTGGCATTGGGCAGATTCCATTCGGATTGCCAGGTGTCATGCCCAAGAGGAAGGCAATCGATGGGCTGTTGCCAATTGTCAGGATTCAACAGTTGATTCGCCCCGTTTAGGCTGAGTAATGCCAGCATGGCCGTATTGCCTGCAATAATGACGCTGCCGATTTCTTTGAGCATAGGCGATACCTCGCCAATATCTCTGGCCAAAATATCGCGTAAGGCCTCGAGCACAGCCTGTCTAGCCAGTTGTGCCATTTCCAGCGAGCGGTTATCAGTCAGCAGAGCCGCATTCAGGCGGTTCAGTACATCTGCGCCGAATACCGATTGCGGATTAAAGCCGGAACGGTTGGCGATGCGTTGGCCGGTTTTCCGATTCCAAAGCGAAATACGAATATGTGTCGTACCCAAATCGACCGCCAGTCCGTAGATAAAGTGCTGGAGCTCAGGCAATTGACCCTCGACGGGTATCAAGTCTTCGGGGGCAATACTCTTCCAGCTGGAAACGTGGGCCGGATGTTCCAGTAACCATTCCGTATCACCCACTACGCGAATTTGGCAGGCGAGTCTGAGACCTTCCTGGCGTTCAGAGGCGGAAAGTTTTTGATATTCTGCCAAGGTTGCAGGGTTTACGGCACCCGATAGGTATTTGATGACACACGCGCCACAACTTCCGGTGCCTCCGCAAGCCGCCCGAACCCTTATGGCGGTCGTGTCCAAAGCGTCCCTGACGCAAGTGCCCACATCAACTTGCAAATGCTGAGTTTCCCCGTCTGAGTGAACTATAAGGGTGGCTAAAGCAGATTCAAACGACATGGAATAGTGTCATAAATTAACCGCATTGAAGCTGATATCGGATGATTGCCGTTTACTCTTTCCGTCTTCTTGATTGCAGGTAAAAAGCCAATACGGCAAACAGCACGATGACAAAGAGGGCTGTGTTGGCTTGTTTGACGGCATCAATGACGGCTTGTCCATAATGATAGTAAATATAAAAAAAAGTCACGCTCGAGAGCGTGCAGGCGAACAGGTCGGAAAAAAAGAATTTAACGAAACTCATCTGGCCGAGTCCCGCAGTAAGAAATAAACCATTTCTTACACCAAATGGAATAAATCTTCCGATAATCAATGTCGCAATCCCATATCTTTCGTAATAAGCGTGAATTTTATTGATTCTCTCATCAGGCACCCAGCTGGAAAAAAATTTTGTATGTGCCATTTTAGGGCCTAAATATCGGCCAATACTGTAACAAATCAAGTCTGAAATAAACGCGCCCATGTAAACGGCAAGAAACAGCTCGGGCAGGTGTTCCGGACTGTTTTTGGCTAGCAGGGCTGATATAAACAGCATGCCATCTTCGGATACCGGAATGTTGAATCCGGCGAGCAGCAAAGCGCCGAAGATGATCCAGTGTGCATGTTCGGTGTGAGCCTGAATAAAGGTCAGTAGGGTATCCATAATTAAATTGGCTGTTCAGTTTCAAGAGGGGCCAACAGTAAAAAATTCTGTTGCGGTCCCGGGCGATATTTTTGCTTTACCGGCGGAATGACTCATTCCGAAGATGTTGCGGGCGTAAGCGTAATAATTGTTTTACCTTCTTTTATGAGATAAAGATTGTCATTTTCTATCAGGTAATCAAACGTCTGATTGGCGATGATGGGATTGATGTTAACAGCACCTTTCTTTTCAGGACACGCCATCATCGTAGACGCGAGCTGTTTGAATGAAATCGTGTTTTTTTGAATCGAAAAACCACCCATCAGGCGATTACAGCCATCATGACCGCTAAGCCGGTTATTTTCAGCGGAGAGCGTTATAGTAGGCAGGCCTTTCATATAAGCTTCAGCCAACAGTGGACTTTCATTAATCGCTGAGAATTGCCACGTGCCGTAAAGACGAGTATCAGTTAGAAATTCTCCACAGCCTTTAAATGAGTGGCTATCCTGACTGCCGCTTAACTTAAGCGTCACTTCGACTTTATGAGAAAATAACTCGCCGGACATGCTGTCCTGGCAGGATTGTTCTATCAATGAAACAGACAGATCAGCTTTTTCAGTGGTGGCTTGATAATGGTTAGGGGTGCTTGTACCTTTAACGGCAGGCACATGGATGGGGGTGGCATTCATTTCGGTAAAGGTAAAGGACTTGTCAAAATCCATGTCGATTGACCAGAACGGTTCATTGCCCCGGCCATAAAAATCGATGCCTTGTTCTCTTTTTCTGGTTCTAATCGGGTTACGTTGATTAGCCGATGATTCATCGTGTGGACTTTTTCTAAGTACATACAAGTTCGCCATTTTGCCTGTTATTTCATTACCCTCCCGGTCCAGCAGCAGCATTCCTTCGGGATGGGGTTTAAAATAACGCATGCCATTCTGGTCTTCTTTACCCAAGGTGACAAGTCCTTGAGGATTAATGGTGTATGGTCCTCTGGCGTTAAAAGGCTGCACGGATTTCCCTGAGTAGGTGAGGCTTTCCTGGTAAGTCATGTCCGGCTTTAAGTTCAGCTGATAATCTATTTTTTCGCAGTCTGCGCAAGGTAAGTTGCCGGAGTATTCGCCAATTACGCCTTGCTGTTTTTCCGGCAGGTTGTGAGACGTTCCGCTAACGCACCCTGCGAGCAATACTAATGAGATAAAAAGAAGTGTTGCAATGGGTTGAGTCATGGAAGCTGTCTCCGCGTTTTCAAAAAGAAGAATTATTCAGTGGATTGGGTTAGATACGTTCAGCAACCCCAAATTTAACAACAGGCACGAAGCATCACCTTTGTTTGGTAGAGATCCCCCTATTTCATGATCTTACCAATAATACAACCGATACAGGGCTAAAAAAGTGGTGAGTGTAAGGATAATGTTAATTTGATATGACAGAATATACCCGTAAATAATTTTAATAAGCTTTGTTTTTAAGTTATAGAATAGGCTGCATAAATTGATAAATTCTGCACTTAGCTGAACAAGTATCACTAATTATCCTGCTTTAGCGCTCACCGTTACAAAATTCTATATAGTTCGAGGAATCTAAATGAATCTTGACGTTTTCTTGTCGTTGTTCAGCCTGATGCTGATCTCGTTAGTTGTGTATATGATTTCGCAGAAAGCGCGGCTTCCTTACACAGTGTTACTGGTCATTGTCGGCTCTTTGCTAGTGCCATTGAGCAAGGTGGAGGCCTTTGCTTTTATCAACAGCTTTGAGTTAACGCCGGAATTATTGTTCTTTGTGTTTTTGCCTATTCTGATATTTGAATCGGCTTACAACATTAAAATCAGCGATATGCTCAATAATATTCGCGCGATCAGTTTATTGGCAGTCGTCGGTTTGCTGGTTTCTACATTTTTTATCGGGGTGAGCGGCTACTATGTTTTCAAGTGGATAGGGTTTGAGGTCCCCATGATTGTGACGCTGCTGTTTGGTGCGATCATTTCATCAACTGACCCTGTTGCGGTCCTATCATTGTTTAAAGAATATGGGGCCCCCAAGCGACTCACACTGATGTTTGAAGGGGAAAGTTTATTCAATGACGGTACCTCTTTTGCAATATTTTTGGTCATGCTTGAGATACTGGTGCACGGCTATGCCGGATCGACTTCAATTATCAGCGGGCTGATCAATTTTTCGATGATGCTGTTTGGCGGTATTTTATTTGGACTGGCCATGGGGTTTTTGTTCGCCAAACTGATTGAGTGGGTTAAAGGGCATGAACATTTGGAAATCACCTTGACCCTGCTGGTCGCTCATTTCACGTTTATTCTTACTGAAGTAGTGTCGGAGCACATTATTATTGCCGGGTATCCTGTCCGTTTTTCATCGATCATTGCCACATTGGTGGCTTCGATGGTCATCGGTAATTTCGGCCGCTTTAAAATGTCGCTGCCCGTTGAAGAATACATGGAAAAGTTTTGGAGTTACTTCGGCTTCGTTACCAACTCCCTGGTGTTTATTTTGATGGGATTGTTATTCGTAGAGCAATCTATTGATTTAAATGTCGCTCTGATGCCCATTTTGCTTTCCATTCTGGTCGTCATGGTCGGCCGAGCCTTGTCTATTTATCCTCTGTTAGGGTTGTTGAACTGGACCAAAAAAGAAGAGCCGATTCCGTTGTCCTGGATGCATCTTTTATCCTGGGGAAGTCTGCGCGGTTCATTGGCGGTCATCATGGTTTTGCTGATTCCCGATGATGTGACCGTGCCTAACTGGAACTATACGTTTTCAGTTAAAGAATTTATTACAGCCATCACGATAGGCAGTATTTACTTTACGCTACTGGTCAAAGCGACGACGATCGGCAAAGTGATGAATAAACTGGGGATCGACGCGTTGACTGATTATGAAGAAGTGAGCTATTACAAAAGTAAGGCGCTAATCTATGATGAAGCGTTAGTTGCCATTGATAAAATGTTCAAAAATCAACAGATCAGTGAGGAACAGCATAAAGGCATGCATTCCATTTACAGGACTCTGCACGAGCAAGCTTTGAAAGAGTACAAACAAAAATTTCCAAATGACAGTGAGTTGACTGAAAACCTGTTACGGGTTTATGTGTTGGGTACCGAAAAAGGCGAGTTAAAGGAAATTTACGGGCGCGGTGAAATCAATGAAAAAATCTACAAGAAAATTTTAAACTTGTTGGATATTCAGATGGAACGGGTTGAAAAAGGCCGTTTGCAACTCAATGCGATTGATGAAAAATTTCCGGTCGATAAAATTGAAGCCTTAATCCTTAGCTTGAGAAAAATGCTGTTTTTGTCTTCCTCGGAATTAAAGCCGCAAGAACTTTATATGTATTACCGAACGCAGCTGCATTTACTGGAAACGGTGGTATCCAGGTTAGAAGGATTGAGTAATACCAGTCTGATCGAGGTATTTGACGATAAAGATTCGTTGCAAAGGACCATTGAACTCTATAAAGCATTGGGCAAGAGTACTAAAGAAAGGCTGGATCAGATGATTAGCAGTAACTATGAGTTGCTAACCCACTTTAATGCAATTACTGGAAAGAAAACGCTGGATGCTTTGCAACTGGAAACCTTAGATAACTTGAGCAAGAATGAAATTATCAGCAGCAAGCTCTACATCATGCTTTCTAAAGAATTAAAGCAACCGCATTAAGTGATCAAGGGGGGGCGGGCTAGGATTGAGTCTATGCCGTCCCTCAGATTATAAAGATGTTTCAGGTCTAATTCTTCATTCGACGTCGAGCGCGTCATTTCGGCAGAGCCTGCCCCGGTCAGGGAATGCCGAAATCCAGTCCCCATGGATAGCTCGTAGCTTACCATGCATGGCACTGGATGCCCTTCTTCGGACGGGCTGACGGGCTTATGGCTTTTGCTGATACAGCTTGCCAGCCTTATTAAATTGCTAGCCTCCGGGTAGCAGGTGCATGATGAAAAACAGAGTATTGCTTTTGTTGCTTGCGTATCTGATCGCTTTTTCGACTATCAGTTTGGGAAGTCAGTTGACTGTTCCAGTGCCCATTGACTATGAGCTGGTTCGCAAACTCTTAATAAATCAGCTTTATACAGGAAAGGACAAGACGGCACATCTTTGGAAAGATAACCAGGGCTGCAGTCTGTTTGATTTATCTGATCCAAAGATAGAGGGCCAAAACGGTTTGGTCAGGATTTTGAACGTTGTTCATGCCCGTTTCGGAACAGGATTAGGCGGGCAATGCATGACGCTTTTGGAATGGAACGGCCGATTGGAAACCTTTCAGCAACCGGTTCTGGAAGAAGGCGGAACGATTTTGAAATTTCCGGTCATCAGAGCCAATGCCTATGATCAACAAGGGCATGCGCTCAAAATCGATAGAATGCAGGACCTCATCAAGCGTTTTGCTGAGCCGAGATTGGCTGCAGTTAAAATCGATTTAAGAGAATCCCGTCAACAAATTGAATCATCATTAGCTGCGCTCACAACTGAGCAGAACAAAGCGCAGATGCAGCGATTGCTGGACACGTTGCGGTTCAGTGAAGCTAAAGCCGATAAATCAGGACTCTTGGTCAAAATTGAATTTGATGCGCCTTCTCAAGGACAGTTGGCATCTGCTAAGTCGACCGCAGCGTTCACAGCCGATGAGATGCGTTCCTGGCAGGCAGCCTGGCAACAGTGGGAGCTGTTTTTGACCGAAGCGATAGGACGGGCCGCGGGCGACACTCAATCGCAGCAACTTCGGGCTGATTTGCAAGGTATCTTGACGGAAGCGCGAGGTGCTTTTCAGCGTGGTTTGCAATCGAATGATGTCAATGGGAAAGATCCGGTACGCACCTTTTTTTTAACGACATGGGATAAATTGGCGCCGGTTTTACGGCGTGTTGCCAATGAAGTGCCGGGTGCTGAGGGTTTGCGTTACCTTACTTTTATTGCGGCTACCGATGTGTTGTATCAAATCGAAACGATCAGTGGACCACTTGGATTGACAGTGTCCTCGGACGGATTAAGGCAGTTGGGACGATTGTTAATCAGGCCTCGGTAAGGTTGTTGATTTTAGCGTGATTTGATTTTTAGCATCATCAAACATCAGTTGAAAACGCCCTAAAAAACTCATGCCCAGCAGGCCGCTGTTTTGCAATTTATCATCTGCTATAAAGCTCACCTCAACGTCTTTTGCTGATGCATTTCCAACGGTGACAGATTTGAGAGTGCCATGCAGGGTTTCAATTCTTCCGTTGGCGGTTTCACTGATTCCGGATTGCAAATTATGGTCGTTAAATCCCAGTTTGGCTTGAAATGTGGCAGGTAACACGATGGCCGTTGCGCCCGTATCAACGAGTAACGATAGATTGATTTTAGCGCCATTAGGCCCTGATAATTCAGTCTGAACCATATGGTGATAGCCATTGCGTGTTGTTTTGACCTTAGCATCGGTAATTGTATCGGGGGGCTCGGTCACAACTGGCTTCGAATGATCATAGCGTTTGACGCTCATGATGATGATTTTTTCGATAGTGCCCTGGCTGTTTGACAACTGCACGAAGTTATAATCAACAAGCAGGTGTTTCAGCTGTTCTTCAATTGAACCGGTTACTTTGATTGGCGGTGAAGACTGAATGAGGTCAGTGTTCTTGATGGTTATATTATGATCGCGGCTTAATGCTTCAAGTTGATTTTTCAGATTATCCGCGCGTGTTTCGGCTTGTCCGCTCAGCGATAGGCTGAGCAGGACAAAAAACGATAACAAAGCAAAAATGAAGCAAGTTCTTTTGGGCATAGGTAAAGCACTGTTTTATCGATTAACTGTTTGCCTGTTATGGCGAGTGTAACCGTAAACGAGTTTGAAGAGAATGTTTACTGACCGCATTTTCTTTTTTTACGGTTAACAATTTATTGCGATCTTGTTTAAAAAGTTTGGGATTCATATTCAACCACTCAATATGGTTGTAAAGCGGCAAATCATCTAAATGTTCATAATCTATGTCGAAACAGTCATTTTCAGTCATAACAGATCCCCGTCATAATGCGTTGAATTAATCAGGTGTTAACCTGACTGAAAACTTATCGCAGATTTGCAGTGTTTGCCTGATTAAACCTTCATTGTGCTAGGCGCGTCTCAGAATTTTTAATTGGTTTTCATCAGTCCGTCCAGTGTCAGGCTGCAGCTGGGGACGAAACCGGCCATAAAAAATGCCACCTCGGGTTGGGTCGATTCATTGAGTTGTCTGCTCAGCTGGGCGGCCGCCAGTTCGAATTCCGGATTGCCGGCTTTTAATTCGGCCTGACATTTAAGGTAGGCCGAAATTTTATCGGCGGCTTTGATGATCTGTGCGTGCTCCTCGGGAAGTTTGTCGTGTTGAATCAGTTGTTCAAAATCTTCTCTTAAACGCTCGGGCAACAAATTCAAGAGTTCCAGTTCCGCTTGTTTTTCAATCTGTTTGTAGGCCTGGTTGATGGCAGTTGAATGGTATTTGATCGGCGTGGGTAAATCGCCGGTAATGACTTCAGTCACATCGTGGTACAACGCGGCGGCAGCGATGGCGTTAGCGTCCACAGAACCTTCGAAATAGCGGTTTTTTATCAAGGCCAGCGTGTGGGCGATAACAGATACTTCCCAGCTGTGCTCCATGACATTTTCTTCATGGGCATTACGTTTTAATCCCCAGCGCTTGATCCAGCGAAGTCGTGACAAATAGGCATAAAAGGTACAGGTAATGGTTGATTCTTTCATGGTGTTAAAAAGTGTTATCGATTCGTTGATACAAGATACTTGATAGAATGACTCCATTCTATTGTGTAATAGTCAACATTAACAGAGCGCAAATCTTATGCTTATTCAGTGGTACCCCGGTCATATGCACAAGGCCGGCAAAGAAATCAAAGAGATTCTGCCGCAAGTCGATGTCATTATTGAAATTCTTGATGCACGTATTCCTTTCAGTAGCCAAAACCCCATGCTCACTCAGTTGCGGGGTAATAAACCCTGTATCAAGGTGTTCAGCAAAAGTGATTTGGCCGATCCCGAGCTAACCCAGCAATGGCAGCATTACCTGGAGCAGGAGCAAGGCGTCAAGACGCTGGCCTTGTCCATCCTTCATCCTGAAAAAGCCAGGCAGATTCCGGAGCTTTGTAATAAGTTGATGGCGGGCAAGGCAGAAAGCGGGCGTTTAATCACGGTCATGATTATGGGGATACCGAATGTCGGCAAATCCACGTTGATCAACATGCTGGCCGGTAAAGCCATTGCCAAAACCGGAGACGAGCCAGCCATTACGCGGATGCAGCAGCGTATCAATATTGGTAATAACATTGTTTTATTGGATACGCCTGGCGTGTTGTGGCCTAATGTGGAAAATAAAAACAGCGGGTATCGATTGGCTCTGACGGGTGCCATTAAAGATACGGCTATCAGTCATGATCAAATTGCATTCTTTGCGGCCGATTATTTTCTTAAACACTATCCTGACGCATTAAAAGCACGCTACTCAATTGAGCCGTTACCATCGACTGATCACGCATTGCTCAATGAAATCGGCAGACGTCGAGGTTGCCTGCGCTCGGGCGGTGTGGTTGAGCTGGACAAGGCGGCAAAAATATTGATCAACGAGTTGCGTTCCGGTCTGTTAGGCAAGTTCACTCTGGAGACACCCGCTATGATGGAAGCTGAGCTGACTGAGTTGGTTGCAATACGAGAGGAAAAAGAGGCCAAGAAAAAAGCCAGAAAAGAAAAATGGAAAGGCGGGCACGGATAGCCGTAAAGCCGTCATGGATGGGTCTACGGCGTTCCTCGCAAGGATTACGCCAACCCTCAAAGCTACATTAAAAGTTCAAATTGGGAATTGCTGTATGTTGAAGCGATCCCCCATCAGGACAAACGCATTTAAATAATCAATATATCAATATGTTATCTGGTTGCTTAGAACGCATAGTCAATTTGGTTTAACTTGTGGAGCCCCTCCCTGGGTCCCGTTAGGCCGCGCCGAGCACTGGCGATTTTGCCGAGAATAGCCCGCTAGGGGAGCGGCAGGGATGCCGCTCGTTTTCGAAGGGCTAGGGATTGCCCTTCCGAAAACCCTCGGCAAAATCGTCAGCGCGCAGGATGCAGCGGCCTGCGGGTGTCTTTTCTTTTGGATACTTTTCTTTGGACAAGCAAAGACAAAATCGGCGGGAACGATTTTGAACAGCTTTAGCTGACCCGAAGGGCGAAACCCAGGGATGGGTTTCGTAGCAGTATCGCGGCTGTCGGTCCGCGAACCGACTCCACATAAGCGTCGCGATAGCGACACAAAGCTCTTTTTAGGTTTCAAATAAACCGAATCTTATAGTTAATCCGGGAAAAGAAATATTTTAACTATTTGATTTTCTATATTGTTTTAATGCGTTTGCCATGGATCCCCCATCTGTTCTGAAGGTTCGGCTTTAATGAGTGGAATCGATGTGATAGCCGCCTTTTTTGCAGCTATCAAAAGGATAGGCTGATTCTGCCGGAAGGTCTGTTAAGGTTCAGGAACTGCAAGATAACATCGAGCATCCGGGTTTCCGTCTTGCCCAGTCGGGGCGTTTAACGGCAAAGTGTTCTTTACCCGGTTGTTCATCGTAAGGATGACGCATCAAGTCCAGTAACTCGTGAATCATCGCGAAATCGCCTTCTTCGGCCTTGTCTATGGCCTGCTGGGCCAGATAATTACGCAGCACATACTTGGGGTTAACCGCATTCATAGTTATGCGCCGCTGCTCATCTTCCAGATCGTCTTTTTGCAGGCGTTTGCGGTAATTCATAAGCCAGCGGGTCAGTCTGGAGCGATAGCCCGCTGTCAATTGCTCAGGAAGATAAAAAGCTTCCATTAACGTGTTGATGTCGTTTTCCGGTTCTGAATTTGGGTTTTTGCTGATCAGCGCCAGTTTACGGTAGAAAATGCTCATGTCTGTTTCAATGGCTTTGAGCAGATCAAATAATTCCAGGCAGAGATCATCATCCGTTTGCTGATCATACGCAATCAGCCCAAGTTTCTGCGCCACCATAGTTTGCCAGCTGGTTTCGAAGCGTTCCCGGTAACTGGACAGTGCTTCCTGAAGCGGTTCGACTTCTTCAATCAAAGAATATATGGCATTTCCCAGTTGGCCCAAATTCCAAAAGGCAATTTGCGGCTGATTGCCGAATCGGTAGCGGCGCTCTTCCGAATCGGTGGTATTGGGTGTCCAGTCTGGGTCATAGTTATCAATCCAGCCATAAGGGCCATAGTCAATGGTTAATCCCAATATCGACATGTTGTCGGTATTCATAACGCCATGGACAAAACCAACGCGCTGCCAATGAACTATAAGATCGGCAGTGCTTAAACAGACTTCTTTAAACCAGGCGATGTAAGTGTCTCTGCCAGGCTCGCCCAGATGGGGAAAGTCCGTTCTTATGGTGTAATCCACCAGTTGTTTTAACAGTTCAATTTCTCGGCGGGCGGCAAAAATTTGAAAATGCCCGAAACGCGTAAACGAGGGGGCCACGCGACATACGACAGCGCCGGGTTCGGGTTTGGGATTGCCGTTATAAAACATGTCTCTGACTACAGTGTCTCCCGTTAACAGTAGCGATAATGCCCGGGTTGTCGGTATGCCCAGGTGGTGCATCGCTTCACTGCATAAAAACTCACGCACGGAAGAGCGCAATACGGCCAGGCCGTCTGCATTGCGGGAATAGGGCGTGGGACCTGCGCCTTTAAGTTGCAGCGTCAGGCGTTCACCGCGATGATTGATCACATCGCCCAGATAAATTGCCCGACCGTCGCCTAATTGTCCCGCCCAGTTTCCGAACTGGTGTCCTCCGTAACAGGTTGCATGCGGATCCATGCCGGGTGTCAGCCGATTGCCTGAAAACACTTGCGTAAAATCTTCCGATAAGGGCAGTTGTTCGGATAAATTTAATAATTCTGCCACCTCTTGGGCATGGGCAACGTAGAGAGGCTTTGCCGTTTTGACAGGCTGAACTCTCGAGTAGCAAGCGCTTAGTACTTGTCTTCTGGTATTTAGTGGCTCAGGGTCAGCGGGAAGTTCTCTTAAAAACCGGTTATCGAAGACCAGCTCATCTAAATGAGCAATTTTTCTTAAGGGGGACATAAGCGGATGAGGTTTGTTGAAGTCAAAAACATTAATCTATTTTGTGAATTTATTTGTCAAGTATTATTTTGTTTGATCGGCTTGATTTTTGAATTAAAAAAAGTCTTGTTGCAAACTAATTTGATCTTTAAAACCTGACTTTATGCACATTGTCAATTACTGTGAAATAACGCTGGGATAGTGCGGCTCAGTGCCGGAATGGAATGCTGGTTGGTATTTCAAGTTATTGATATAAATAGAATTATTGTTATTGTCTAAAAAATGGACAATTTAACAAAACTGTAACAATGACGGGAGTCAGACGGAGTCATTATCATGATATCCACAAAGTTATCCACAGCTTTTGTGGGTAACTGAAATTGTTTAACTGCGGCATGCACTTAGCTCAATTATGTGAAATGAGTCTAAAAAAAGGGGCTAAGTATTTGCTGAATTGAGTGATCAAAACACCGTTTTTGGCTAGGCGAAAAACTCATTTAATCGGCCTTTTGGGCAGGATTGTTCAGGAAGTGCTAAAAAAACACTTCCTGAATTGAGTCGCAGTCTGAAAAAACAGATTACAGGTGATGATACAAACTCAGGTATTGTTGAGCGCTTTTTTTCCAGGAATAATCTCTTTCCATTCCGTTGACTTGTAATTCACGCCAGCTCTTGGGTAGGCTGTAAATAATCAGTGCCCGTTTGATGGCTTCCATTAACGCTCCAGGCGTCGCATCGTTAAATACAAAGCCGGTTGCGGTTTTGCTTCTAAGCGTATCCGGTAAGGTATCATCGACTGTGTCGGCTAATCCCCCGGTTTTACGAACGATAGGGATTGTTCCGTAACGCTGGCTGTAGATTTGGTTGAGTCCACAGGGCTCAAATCGGGATGGCATCAGGAAGATGTCTGCCCCGGCTTCGATTTGATGGGAAAGCGCTTCGTCATAACCGATGTTGATCGATATTTTTTCAGGATACAAATCGGCAAAATTATAAAGCCGCTGTTCGTAGCTCTTATTGCCGCTGCCCAACAATACAAATTGCAGAGGCAACTTCATCATTTCTGGCAGACAGTCAAGAACCAGGTCAATCCCCTTTTGTTCAACCAGACGGCTGATAAGTCCAAAAACAGGTATTTTTTTATCAACAGGCAACGACAAAGTGGTTTGCAGGGCTGTTTTGTTCAGTACTTTTTTATGCAGGTCTTTGATGCTGTAGGGTTCGGCTATTAATGAGTCAGTCGCCGGATCCCAGTGGTCCGTATCTATGCCGTTAGTGATGCCGCATAAAAAATCGTTTCGATGACTCAGCAGTCCTTCCAGACCATAACCAAAATCCGGTGTTTGTATTTCCTGCGCATAAGTGGGGCTTACTGTCGTTATTCGGTCTGAGTAAACCAGTCCGCCCTTAAGAAAAGACAGCATGCCGTGAAACTCTATTCCGTCCGGATTCCACAACTGGCCGGGTAAGTTCAGATAAGAATAGGTCGCACTGGGAAATAGGCCTTGATAGGCCATATTGTGGATGGTAAACACGGTTGCCGGGCGGCTGTATTCCAGCGCTAACAAGGCCGGTACCAAACCGCTTTGCCAGTCGTTACAATGGACGATGTCAGGTTTCCAGTTTAGGTAGCCCCGGTTCATTGCAATTTCAACGGCTATGCGGCAAAAGAGTGCAAAACGTTCGGCTATATCAGGCCAGGCATTACCGTATTCATCGTGATAAGGATTGCCGGGGTGATCAAACAGTTCCGGGCAATCCACCAGCCAGACAATAACTGCGCTGCCGGGAAGGCGTGTTTCGAGGATGTTGACATCCGTGTTATTGACCCGAAGTGTGCATCTGAACTGAATGTTTTCCGGTCTGTTTAGGGCCTGATAATTGGGCATGATAATGCGAATATCCTGCCCCAATTCCAATAAAGACTTGGGTAGACTGCCGGAAACGTCAGCCAGTCCACCGGTTTTGATCAATGGATGCGCTTCGCTCGTGACAAACAATATTTTTTTCATAATCCGGATTTGTTTTTTAGGGTGTTTTAGGTCATTGAAAATGCCAATATCCTTATCCAATACCGTTGCAGGGTATTAAAAACAAGCTGCTAAAGCAAGCCAACTATGATTTTCAAATAAATCAAAAAGATCTCTTAAATTACACAAACATTCGTGGTTTTGTCGTTAAGTCTGGTTTTGTATTAATCCCCAACATCCGGACAAGGAATGTCAGAGCCAGGGTCTGAATTTACTGTGCGTCAAATCCGGCGCCCGATATTTTTTCTCGTAGAGATGAAATATCAGGGCTTAACGCCGTATTTTGATCTGCTTTACCCGATAACATTACGAGCCTAAATGCCAGTAAAACGGGTTTATGTTCGATATTTTCCCCTGCGCGCTAGCGTTTTAATATCAGGCCGGCTAAAGGGGGCAGGGTCAAGTTGATGGAATAAGGCTGATTCATCCAAGGAATCGGTTCGGAAAGAGCCAGGCCATTTCCTATGTTGGTTCCGTCATAAAAGGAAGAATCCGAATTCAAAATTTCATGGTAAGGCCCGGGACTTGGTACACCGATCCGGTAGTTTTCGCGGACGACAGGCGTGAAGTTAAGGACGACAATCAAATCCTCATGAGCATCTTTTCTGCGGTAACTGATCACTGACTGTTCGACGTCATGGCAATCAATCCATTCGAAACCGTGATGATCGAAATCGTGTTTGAAAAGAGCCGGGTGAGAACGGTACAGGTGATTTAAATCTTTGACCAATGTTTTTATGCCCTGATGATGCGGATATTGCAATACATACCAGTCCAGACATTGGTTGAAGTTCCATTCCGAGCCCTGGCCGAATTCACAGCCCATGAACAACAGCTTTTTACCAGGATAGGTAAACATCAACGTGTACAGCAGTCTCAAATTGGCAAAGCGTTGCCATTCGTCGCCAGGCATTTTGTTGATCAGCGAGCCTTTACCATGCACGACCTCGTCATGCGAGAAAGGCAACGTAAAATTCTCGGTGAAGGCATAGAGCATTCCAAATGTCAGCTGGTCATGGTGAAAGCGTCTATGGACAGGGTCTTCCTGAAAGTACGCCAGGGTGTCATGCATCCAACCCATATTCCATTTCATCGAAAAGCCCAATCCACCCGCCCAGGTTGGGCGCGTGACTTGAGGCCAGGCCGTTGATTCCTCGGCCATCATCACCGCGCCGGGATGCTGTTCATGTGTGATGGTGTTCAATTCCCGGAAGAAATCAATGGCTTCAAGGTTTTCATTGCCGCCATACATGTTCGGAATCCAGTCATGTGCTTCACGCGAGTAGTCCAGATAGAGCATCGAAGCCACCGCATCAACCCTCAAGCCATCCAGGTGAAACTCATTCAGCCAGAATATGGCGCTGGCTAGCAGGAAGTTTTTAACTTCATTACGGCCGTAGTTATAGATGAGTGTGCCCCAATCACGGTGTTCACCTTTGCGAGGGTCTTCATGCTCATACAGTGCGCTGCCGTCAAAACGGGCAAGAGCAAAATTATCTTTGGGAAAATGGGCAGGCACCCAATCCAGGATGACGCCGATGCCGTTCTGATGGCAGGCATCTACGAAAAAGCGAAAATCATCTGGCGACCCATGGCGGCTGGTAGGCGCAAAATAGCCTATGGTCTGGTATCCCCAGGAGGCATCCAGCGGGTGTTCGGTTATTGGTAGCAATTCGATATGAGTAAAACCCAACTCTTTGACGTAGTCGACCAAATGGGTGGCAAGATCCCGGTAATTCAGGAAATTTCCCAGATTGTCGCGTTGCCAGGATCCCAAGTGAACTTCATAGATGGACATGGGTTCGTGCAACCAGTCGAACTGGTGCCTTCTTTCCATCCATTGCTGATCTTTCCAGGTGTAACTATTTTCTTTGACGACAATTGAAGATGTTTTGGGACGAAATTCGAATTGTTGACCATAAGGGTCCGTCTTAACCAGAAGTTCCTGGCTATGCCTGTTGAGAATTTCAAACTTGTATAGCGCACCGTCTTTCAAACCGGGAATAAAAATTTCCCAGATACCGCTGCTGCCCAGGCTTCTCATGGGATTACACCGGCCATCCCAACGGTTGAAGTCGCCAATGACGCTGACCCGTTGAGCGTTTGGTGCCCAGACGGTGAAAACCACGCCTTCAATAGCATCGGCTTTATGCAGATGCGCCCCCATTTTTTTGTACACATGCCAATGACGGCCTTCGCCAAACAAGTGTCTATCAAAATCGGACAGTTGTACCCCAAAATCATAGGGGTCGTAATTCGTATGATGTCCTCCGTCTTTGTCTACCCATGATAATTTGTAGTGACCGGACAGTTCGTTCTTTTTAGCAATGTATTCGAAAAAATCAGTGCCTGGAACACGAGGGATAGGAGTTTTGGTGTCGGCAAAGCTGACGGTTTCCGCGTAGGGCAGGTAAAGGGTGATTTTGACGCTATCATTGTGTGGATGGCGACCCAGGACAGCGAAGGGATCGTGATGTTTTGCTTCAATAATTTTGATGAAATCAGTTCCAAGCTTTGGGGGGGATTGCTTTTTCACTTTGAAACGCCTCAATGTAGTAGGATAATGTTGCTGTGAATGTTACCAAATAACTAACAAGATGTAATTCTATTCCACAAGGGGAAGTCAATGTCAGAAGCAAGCAGCCACCAGCAGGATCGTTTTGTCAGTCATCTTACCAGAAATACCATTGCCCTGATTTTAGCGGGCGGTCGAGGTTCGCGCCTAAAAAACATGACCGATTGGCGAGCGAAGCCGGCCGTCCCGTTCGGAGGCAAATTCCGAATTATTGATTTTCCCTTGTCAAACTGCATGAATTCGGGCATACGCAAGATCGGTGTGCTGACCCAATATAAGGCGGATTCATTGATTCGCCACATCCAGCAGGGCTGGGGGTTTTTAAGAGGCGAATTCGGCGAATATGTCGATTTGATGCCCGCTCAACAACGGCTTGAAACATCCTGGTACGAAGGAACAGCGGATGCAATTTATCAAAACATTGATATTTTAAGAACCCGAAATCCTGAATATGTCCTGGTTCTGGCCGGAGATCACATTTACAAAATGGATTACGGCGCAATGCTGGCTGATCATGTAGCCAATAACGCAGATCTGACCATAGGCTGCCTGGAGGTGTCGCTGGCCGAAGCTACTGAGTTTGGTGTCATGGACATTGACGAGGACAGAAGGGTCAAGGCGTTTGTCGAAAAACCGTCTAATCCGCCTTCAATGCCCGGAAAACCGGATAAGTCATTGGCATCCATGGGTATTTATGTATTTAATGCCGGTTTCTTGTTCGAGCAATTGATCAAGGATGCCGATACTCCCGGATCATCACGCGACTTCGGTAAAGACATTATTCCTTCAGTCATTAGCAAATATCGAATCAATGCCTACCCCTTCCTCAACATGCAGGGTGGGCAAAGTTACTGGCGGGACGTAGGAACTATCGATGCGTACTGGTCAGCCAATATGGAGCTGATCGGCGTTAAGCCCGATTTGAACCTGTATGACAAGACCTGGCCTATCTGGACTTACCAGGAGCAAACGCCGCCGGCCAAATTTGTTTTTGACGACGATAAACGGCGTGGTCAAGCCGTGGATTCCATGGTTTCCGGCGGTTGCGTAATTTCGGGTTCCAAAATAAGGCATTCATTGCTGTTTTCCAATGTACGCGTCAACTCATACAGTGTGCTGCAAGATACGGTGGTCTTGCCTGAAGTGAATATCGCCAGGCATTGCCGTATCACTAAAGCAATCATTGAAAAAGGCTGTGAGGTACCGCAAGGAACCGTCATAGGCGAGGATCGCGCTGAGGATGAAAAAAGATTTCATGTCAGCCCTGGCGGCGTAGTGCTGGTGACACCGGATATGTTGGGCCAGAACAGACATTATGTCAGATAGTCAAAAACTGAAATTGGTGCTCTGTTGGCACATGCATCAGCCTGAATACAGGGACTTGCAGACTGGCGAATATCAATTGCCGTGGACTTATCTTCATGTACTAAAAGATTACAGTGATATGGCCGCGCATCTTGAAGCGGTTCCTGAGGCGAGGGCGGTAGTCAATTTTGCACCCATTTTACTGGAGCAGATAGAGGACTACGCGAAGCAGGTTACCGGGTTTTTGCGGGAGGATACCCCTGTCAAAGACGCTCTGCTCTCAGCACTAGTCGCGTCCTCCGTGACAGCCGAGCCTGAAGGCCGCCTGAAAATAATTAATGATTGCGTCAAAGCCAATAGAGCCAGGCAAATTGAGCGCTATCCTGCGTATCTGAATCTCGTTGTTATGGCGGATTGGGTTCGGCACCATGCCGAGGCGCTCAGTTATTTGAGTCCCCATTATTTTGAAGATCTTTTGGTCTGGTATCATCTGGCATGGATGGGTGAAAGTATCAAGCTTTCCGATTTTCGTATCCAGAAGTTGATTGATAAAGGTTCAGGCTTTTCTCATGCAGAAAGAATCCAGCTGGCTGAAGTTATAGGCGAGCACCTGGATAATATTATCGGCCGTTACAAAAAGCTGGCGGAACAAGGGCGTATTGAATTATCGGTCACGCCGTATGCGCACCCGATCATGCCGCTGATGCTGGATATCAAATCAGCGCTCCAGGCCATGCCCGATGCGGTCATGCCGGAACTGGACAGCTATCCTGGCGGAACTGAGCGGGTAGAATGGCATTTGCAATACGGTCTGGATACCTTCAGGCGGTTTTTTGGTTTTACTCCTCAAGGATGCTGGCCTTCTGAGGGCGCTGTAAGTGCTGAAACACTTTCGATTCTTTCCGAATATGGATTCAAATGGACCGCATCCGGCGGTAATGTGCTGAGGAACAGTCTCCATCTCTCTCAGCTTCAAGAAACCAGTACGCATCATCCTTTTTGTGTAGACGATATCCAGTTACCCTGCTTTTTTAGAGATGATGGCTTGTCTGATCTTATTGGTTTTGAATATTCTAAATGGCATGCGGATGATGCGGTGGCCGATCTGATCAAGCATTTGGAGTTTATTCACAAACATGATGCTTCAGACGGAAAAGTCGTCTCCATTATTATGGACGGTGAAAATGCCTGGGAATATTTTCCTCAAAACGGATACTATTTTTTATCAGCTCTTTATCAAAAATTAAGCGGCCACCCTGTTATTGAGTTAACCACTTTTTCAGCGTGTCTTGACCAGGATGTGGGTGTTAAACCCTTGCCTAAAATGATGGCGGGAAGTTGGGTGTACGGTACTTTTTCGACCTGGATTGGCGATAAGGACAAGAACCGGGGATGGGATATGCTGGGCGATGTCAAGAAATGCTATGACAATTTGATTGCGTCCGGCAGTTTAACGTATGAACGAGTGAATGCTGCGCGGCAGCAGCTGGCTATTTGTGAAGGCTCTGATTGGTTTTGGTGGTTTGGGGACTATAATCCCGGGGACGCGGTCAGCAGTTTCGAAAGGCAGTATCGCTTGAATTTAACGAATTTGTATCGGCTGATGGGACAGGAGCCGCCGGCTTATCTTGCCCAATCCTTTGCTCAGGGCTCTGGTCAACCCGCTATGGGAGGGGCTATGAGACCCGGTGTGGAAAACTTATAACCAGGAACGCAAGTGATTGATATTTTACATAAACGAAGAGCGGGTGTTTTACTTCATATCACTTCCTTACCGGGTGGCGATGGTAATGGAGATCTAGGGCAGGAAGCATTCAATTTCGTCGATTTTTTACACAGCATCGGGGCATCGGTCTGGCAGACCTTGCCGCTTAATATGCCGCATGCGGATGGCTCTCCTTACCAATGTCTCTCCGCGCATGCCGGAAACCCGGCATTGATCAATCTGGACTGGCTGGTCAAAAAGGGTTGGCTGGCGTATTCGGAACGTTGTGTCGATTGCAGCGGTACCTTCGAGTTTGCTAAAAGCTGTTTGGTGACAAAGGCTTATTATGGCTTTTTAGACAGAGCCTCTCCTGATGAGAAGAAAGAGTTTGCTCGTTTTTGTTTGGAAAAAAAGAATTGGCTGGAAGATTTTGCTTTATTTGTCGCGTTGAGAACCGAATTTAAAAAACAATGCTGGAATCAATGGCCGGATGAATACAAAAACAAGGAGCCTAAAGCCATTAAAAAGGCCAGAAGAAGGCTGAATTCTAAAATTGAAACGATAAAATTTGAGCAATTCGTTTTCTTTAGCCAGTGGAATGCGTTAAGAGATTATGCTTCGCAGCGAGGCGTCTTGTTATTCGGCGATATTCCGATTTTTGTTTCTTATGACAGTGCGGATGTGTGGGTTCATCCCGAAGTGTTTAAGCTGGATGATGAAGGAAACATGTTAGTCGTTGCCGGCGTTCCCCCCGATTATTTTTCTGAAACCGGTCAGCGTTGGGGAAATCCTCATTATGATTGGGATTATTTGCAGGAAACGGGTTTTCAATGGTGGATTGAGCGCATGCAAACCCAAATTGAAATGTTCGATATTGTGCGTATCGATCATTTTCGCGGCTTGGAAGCGGCTTGGGAGATTCCCATTCAAGAGCCTACTGCGGTTAATGGCAATTGGGTAAAAGCGCCGGGAAAAGAGTTATTGGAAGCGATTTATAATGCTTTTGGCCCTGTTGCGCTGGTTGCAGAAGATTTGGGGATCATAACCGAAGAAGTCGAAGAGTTGCGCGATCACTTCGGTCTGCCCGGAATGAAAATCCTGCAATTCGCCTTCGGTGGAAATCATGACAATCCCTATTTGCCGGGAAATCTGGAAAAAAACTCGGTGGTCTATACAGGAACACATGATAATGACACCACACTGGGTTGGTATGAAAAAATCAGTGATTGGGAAAAAGACTACATTCATGAATACCTGGGCAGTCCCACATCAACGATGCCTTTTACCTTGATTCAGGCGGCTCTTTCTTGCGTGTCTAATTTAGCGGTCATCCCTATGCAGGATATACTCGAGTTGGGCTCTGAGCAGCGTATGAACACACCTGGAACTACAGAGGGTAATTGGCACTGGCGTTTCGAGTGGGGGCAATTATCCCAAGATAAAGTGAATCGCCTTGCTCACGCTATCCATTTATTTGGCCGTTCTTGAATCCGTATCTGCGCCCCCCTCCCGTTTTTGTGGATGTAGGGTGTTGATTGAAAAGGCTTCTGCAACAGGGATGACTTTACGCGTACTTTGAAATCAAATATCTACTCCCTAAATTCAAAGCAATCGAGTAGTTACCTTCTTAAATCATCTCTTTTATTTCCTTAGCCTTTCCAAGATCTTGAGCTTTGAAAGGCTAAGGTTCCTGATTTTCTTGAGTAGCTTAACGACTTGGCTCAGTCATCGTCATCCTCTTTTTCAGCCGCATTGACAGGAATCTGTAATAAAGGAAAATTATATTCGGACAGTATTTTCTTGATTTCGCCGGATTTCGTGTGGATTAATCGATTTAACTGTTCTTTTCTGACCTTATCGCCGTAGCGGACGCCCATCGCTATTGAAAAATCAAATCTATTCTGCGGCGATGAAATCATCGGAATGGCGGTATAACTATTGGCGGGGCTCTGGGATAGTACATAGCCAGCCATTGGTCCCCAAAGGATCGCCATATCAATTGTTCCTGCTTTTAAATCCTTTTCGATTTGCATCGCTGTATTATTTTCATTATCCCCTGACATAGTCTGGTAGGGAATGCCTTCGTCCAGCAGGCCCACTTGTTGCAGCCAGGTTGTGCCCGGGCCTCTGTCAAACATGGCAATGCGTAAGCTCTGTTGCCGTTCAAGTGGCAGGTTTGTTAATTGATCCAGGCTGGTAATATCATCCCAGCCTCTGCTTTTGGCAATCACCAACAAGTAAGTGGTATGGTAATAAGGTACGGTATTCAGTGTCCTGTCGCTGCCTGCCGGAACGCCCATGATGACATCGCATTTAAATTCCTCGGTGTCTCCGATGGTTGCATTCAGTGTGTTTCTGATGAATCCAATTCGGTCAGGAAACCATGTGAATTCCAGAGTTTGGCCCAATTCTTCGGCAAATAAAGCCGCTATCTTATTCTCAAAACCATCCAGTTTGTCGGTTGAGTAGGGAGGGTGAAGCGGGTCAGCGCAAACTTTGAATTTTTCCTCTGCATTAACACTATTAATTGCGCCGTTAAAAATAAGGCCGACTAATATTATTTTTAGAGCTTTGGCTCTCATTCTTTAAACTCCTAAGCGTGGTTGGTTGTATTCAGTATGGCTCAACAATTCAGCGGTCGGCTAAGCCAACCCAACATTTTAAAGCCATGACGTTAATTGTGGGGCTGCGAAAAGCAGGCAAGCTACGCTGAATTACAATCTAATAATCGGTAAACTATTTTTATTCATTTGAATTGGTGATGAAGGGTTAGTTCATCTTTATCTGGAAAATCAGCGGAACACTTTAAAATTTGTTCACCCAGCTTAAATCAAAACACTAATCGATGCATAACCCGATGGATGGGCATGTGTGAGGTGTTTTTAAGGGGTTTTAGATCGAAGGTCTGTAAAGCCCGTCAACGGTTTTTCCAGATAAAAAAAAACCCCGGCCGATTGATCACGGCCGGGGTTTTATCACAGATATCTACCTAATAGATTTAGTTAGGTAAAGCAAAAACTGTGAGCGTTCCACCCAATTTGGTGAAAGAGCTCAAGCTTCTGTAAGCGCCTACTGCACCTAAACCTTCAGAGTTTGAAGATTCTTCGCCTGAATCCAAGCCCGCAGCGATACCAATACCTGCCCATCCGCCAACGCCTGATAATACACCAACGTATTGTTTGCCGTTGTATTCCCAAGTATTAACGTTACCGATAATGCCGGAAGGTGTTTTGAATTTATACAATTCTTTTCCTGTTTTGGCATCTACCGCTTTCAGATAGCCTTCCAAAGTACCGTAAAACACTACGCCACCAGCCGTTGCAACAGAGCCTGACCATACGGAGAATTGCTCTTTGTTGGACCATGCGATTTTACCGGTAGTCGCATCCCATGCAGTGAACTGGCCGAGGTTGGTTGATTTATCTGCTTTACCGGTAATCGCATCAACACCCGCAGGGAACATGGATAATGTCGCGCCTACATAAGGTTGACCCGCAGTGTATTCAACTTCGAAAGGTTCGTAGTCCATACAAACATGGTTGCCGGAAATATAGAAGTAACCGGTTTGTGGAGAATACGAAACGGGCTGTTGGTTTTTGCTTCCCAATGCTGCTGGGCAGACGCCTTGCGTATTTGTATCTTCACCGTTTTGTTCGGTACTGTATTTAGAGACGACTTGCGGGCGTCCTGATTTCATATCGACATGTGAAGCCCAGTTTACGGCTTTGTCGAATTTTTCAGCGACTAACAATTCACCGGTTACACGGTCCAAGGTATAGCCAAAACCATTACGGTCAAAGTGAACAAGGGTTTTACGTAGTTTGCCGCCAATTTCTTGATCTACCAGAGGTACTTCGTTAATACCGTCAAAATCCCACTCATCATGCGGAGTCATTTGGTAAACCCATTTGACTTCTCCGGTATCAGCATCGCGAGCCCATAAAGACATGGACCATTTGTTGTCACCAGGCCGTTGAACCGGGTTCCAGGTAGAAGGATTGCCTGATCCGTAAAAGACGAGGTTTAAATCAGGATCATAGCTGTACCAGCCCCAAGTTGTTCCGCCGCCGATCTTCCATTGGTCGCCTTCCCAAGTGCTGGTACTTGAGTCTTTGCCAACCGCTTCTACTTTACCGTCTTTCCATGTGGTCGTTTTAGTTGGGTTGATCAGAGTGTCTGAATCAGGTCCCATGCTGTAACCTTTCCATTCCAGTTCGCCGGTGTTGACATTGTAAGCGGCCAGGAAGCCACGAACGCCAAATTCACCGCCGGAAATACCTGTTATAACTTTATCTTTGACTACGATAGGCGCTTGAGTGTTAGTCATGCCCAGTTTTGGGTCGCCGTTTTGAACACTCCAGATACGCTTGCCGGTTTTAGCATCTAATGCGGTTAACACGGTATCGGATTGTTGCAGGAATATTTTGCCGCCACCGTAAGCCAAGCCGCGGTTTACAGTATCGCAGCACATAACAGGAATCGTTACGTCAGCGTCTTGCTGTGGGGTATATTCCCAGATGACGGATTGAGTTTTTTGGTCAATCGCGTAAACGGTGTTAGGAAAAGGAGTGTGGATGTATAAAGTATCATTGACTACTAATGGGCCGCCTTCGTGGCCACGTAGAACACCTGTAGAAAAAGTCCATGCGGGTTGCAGAGTCTTTACGTTTGAGGTGTTGATTTCTTTAAGTTCGCTGTAACGAGTTCCTTGATAGTTCCCACCCCAAGTAGCCCAGTTTGCTGGGTTCTTGGTCAGTTTTTCAACTTCGCTGTTTGCATTGGCAATAGCTGGTCCAGCAAGCAGGGCAGCAACTGTTGAGGCAATTAGCCAGCTTTTAACAGGCTTCTTCATATATTTCCTCCTGGTATTCTGTCGTACAACAAAATACGGGTTGTGATTTTAAGACTAATATTAGTTCTAAAGCAGTTGTGGGCGACATTATTATTTCCTCAAAAAAAGGAGGAATTCCTTTAAGCGTCACTCCAGGTGCGTAAATTTAATGATTTTACCTTAAAAGTCAACTTAAAACGGCTGCCTGATAAGGTTTTAAATACACGCTGAATGTTAGAAAAATAAACGCTATCCGCATTTATAATCACTATTCTATCAACCAAGCCATTATATGCAACTTCCTGAATATCTGCTCATCAATCTTGCAGCCCGATTAGGGGCCACTTTTTTTGTCGAATTAGCCCTGGGTGCATGATTGCTCTCTGACAGTTTTATTGCCCAACTCATGCTTGAACTGAAAAAATGAAGAATAGACTCCCCACATTAAAGTCGTTCAATTGCAAACTCGCCCTCGCGCCAGACCAAAATATCCGCATAATCTTTTTTCCAATCGGCCAATACGAACCGTTGAGCGGATTGCCCGTCAATCTGAAGATCATGAACGGCCGGTCGGTGAGTATGTCCGTGAATCAGCCGAAAAACCTTGTGTTGACGCATGGTATCGACAACGGTCATCGGGTTGACGTCCATGATTTCCTGGGACTTTTTGCGTTTGTGAAAATGACTTCTAATGCGATACCAACGCGCGGCTAAAAGCCGAATCAACAACGGTTTGGATAAAACGTTTTGTTGCCATTCGTGGGTGTGCGATTTCATGCGGAATTGCTGGTACGCTTCATCGTCAGAGCAGAGCAGATCGCCATGCATCAGCAAAGTGGGAGTGCCTTGCAGGTCGATGACGGTGTAATCAGGTAACAAATTCACGCCGGTTTCACTGCAAAATCTGTTGCCTAACAGAAAGTCACGGTTGCCTTGTTGTAAAAAAATTGCGACGCCGGACTCGGTTAACGCGCGTAATTTGTTTTTGATGGCGTTAATAGGAGGAGATCGGTCATCATCGCCAATCCAGACGTCAAAAAGATCGCCCAAGATATAAAGTGATTGGCAGCCAACCGCTCTATTTTCAAGAAAATCAAGAAATCGTCTGGTAATGGCAGGTTTTTCCAGTGCGATATGGAGGTCTGAAATAAAAATAATTTCTGGGTTCAAAATGCTGGGGTCCGTTTGAATTCTGGCTGATGAAGAGGGTCAAGATTTAACCTGATTATCAAAAGGCTAAAATTAACAGAGGATTTCCGGATTCATTGCTAGCCATAATAACGGGCAAGGAATTAAGGAAGCAAGATTTTACAGGTAAGTAAGGTGTTTGAACCAGGCGCTGAGCCAATACAGCAATTTTCATTTTGATTACAAAAAAGGCTAGGTGTAAGCTTTGCGGGGATGTCGGCAGCAGGGATGCTGCCGTCAAACCCCTACGGACGAGTCTCCGGCGTTCCTCGCAAGGCTTACACCAACCCTCAAAGTCCTACTAAAAGATCAAACTGGGAATTAGTGAAGCAAACCCGATCATAGACGCTCGATTTTTTGCCTTTTGATGATCTAAAATCGCTGGCGTCAGACTGGAAATACAATTATGGTAAACTCCTTGAACTATCAATTTACTGGTCGGGCTATTCGGCACAATCAGCCATAATAAATTGATTTGAAAGTTACAATAATAAAATTGGAGGATGGTATGTTAAAAATGCGAATTCTGGTCACCGCATTAGCGTTGGCTGGATCTTTTTCTGCGGTTCATGCTGCAGGATCCTTACCCAAAACTGCGCCTGCACCTGCAGATAATCCCACTACACAAGAAAAAGTGGTGTTGGGCCAGATGCTTTATCATGATCCACGTTTGTCTTCGACAGGCACTGTTTCTTGTGCGTCTTGCCACAACACCATGTTAGGCGGAGAAGATAATCGACCCAACTCAATGGGTGTTAACGGCCAAACCGGTGGACGCAGTGCGCCAACGGTATGGAATTCTGCTTTCAATCAAGTACAGTTCTGGGACGGCAGGGCGGCAAGCCTTGAAGAACAGGCCGCGGGTCCCGTGACTAATCCCATTGAAATGGGCATGAAAAGCTGGGACGATGTGGTTGAACGTTTAAAAACAATCGAAGGCTATCAGGACGCTTTTGAAAAAGCTTTCGGCAAGGATTCCATTTCAAAAGACAATGCAACCAAAGCGATTGCCGCTTATGAGCGCACATTGATAACACCCAACAGTCCTTTCGATAATTATGTGGATGGCGATAAAGACGCTTTAACAGCACAACAAGTGCGCGGCATGAAAAAAGCCGTTGAGTTGGGTTGCACGGGTTGTCACAGTGGTCCTGCATTTAACGGCGCGGGAACCTTCCAAAAGTTTCCTGTCAACAGCAACGGCTATTTTGAGGCTCAATACCACTTCAAAAAAGACAAAGGCTTAGCTGAAGTGACTAAAAAATCCGAAGATGAGCACATGTGGAAGGTACCGACTTTACGCAATATTGCACTGACCGCGCCTTACATGCACAACGGTTCGGTTGCGACATTAGAGGAGGCTGTTAAGTTGATGGGTAAACTGCAACTGGGTCAAGATCTGGCTAAGGACGATATTGCCGATATCGTCGCGTTTTTGAATGGATTGACCGGTGAGTTTCCTAAGCAAGCTATGCCCGCTTTACCAGGAACCCCTGGCCGAGCTTTTAAATGAGTGTTTTTGTAAACCCTGTAATGGTTTAACTAGGCAACAAAACCAAAGTGATACTCTAGGGTGAAGGCTGGTTAAACTGCGCAGAACTTAACCCCTTCCAAGCTAGAGCATTACAGGTACTCATTGTCTTGAATGAAGAAATCCCCCTGTTGTTGATTTAACGTCAACAGCTGGGGGCACTTTTTTATCGTCTTGATAGAGCGGCAGTTGTTCAATGCGCAGGTCTATTTCTTTCAGCATATTCTGGTATTCGCTGCTGTAAACATTCGCGAAACGCCTTTTAAACTGTTTGTTATCAAGTCCTTCCGGCAAGTCCAGGACATTAGGCATAAAAGCAGTGTAGTCCTTGATTTCCGCCATTTTTAACTGGAGTCTGCGGGCGCTCTCCGGAGAGGCGGTTGCCATCTTGCCAAACCGCATTCCTGCTCTGTCTCCGGCAATATCAATAAAACTGAAGCCGCTGCCGCTGACCGAATCGCTGAGTTCTTTTTCCAGGCCTATCATATTGGCTAAGTGCCCGCCCCCGGTTGAAGTGAGCATGGCTGAGGCGATAAAGTGTTTGGCCATGTCGATTCGTTTATACAGGAAAACGGGAAAATAGCGGTGGGGCTTGGCCGTTACATTGTCAGGGAGATAAGGCAGGATTTCATCTTTGTTGACGTAGCTGTTGATCGTAAAAATAACGATACGATTTTCCTTGATCGCTGTTTTTAGCGAGGAACGCCTATGCGCAATCGCAAAAAGAGGTTGAATCAATTCCGCCATCGAAAGGCGCCATTCCGGGTCATGCTGATTGATGATAGCCGTCAGTTTTTGCTGATAAAAAATCATCGCTTGCCGGTCATTAGCCTGGTTGAGCAAATCCGCCGTGTTTTCGGCAAACATGGGATCGGTAAGATACGTAAGGGATAGTTTTTCGGCGCTTATGTCCAGGTCAACAATCTGTTCGGTCAAAAAAATGTAATGTTGCTTTAGATTTGCGTACTTTATTGTTTTTTTAAGTAAAAATTCAGCGACATCATCGTTCAGCTGCAAATTGCCAACGCTGACATTATTAATGTGTGAGCTACCGTTTTGTTTGACCAGGCTGAATTGCAGATTCAGATAATGGCCAAATGAATTTTTTGGCAGTTTAAGAGCGATAGAAAAGCGCAGGGAGTTATCATCCAGCGTGACATTGGATGAGCTGGGCAGATAGTTGTTGAGCAGATAGTTCACTGCTATGTTGATGTCTCGGTTATTCAAATCTATTGTTTTTAAATTATCCCGGATCGGATTCCCCTCAAAAATAGTTTTCGCGCGTTCAATATCCTCGTAAGTAGGCTCCCAGTCGGTTTTTATGGAAGGCTGTTGTTCAACTGCAAAAAATAATGTCAGGGCCAATAACGCTGGAGGTCCTATAAGCAGTGCAAAGATAAAACGAACAAATAACAGCATTTGACCTATTCAAATTCCAGTTTAAATCCGGCCTCTTTAAGATGTTCAGCCTCTTTTTTAAGATCCGCAAAAGTCAGAGGCGATTGATTTAGGCAATTTTCCTGAAATTGAAGTCTGATTTTGTTTTTGTTAAAGCTGATTTTAAAATCCGGTAACGGTTTGTCCTCTCTGCTTCTGTGCAGCAAAACGGCCAAGCGAAGTAATATCGTCATGCGAGGAGCATTGTCTTTCCAGGGGTCTTGTAACTTGTTGAAGTTTTTAAGTGAAATTTTTCGCCGGTGAAACTTGATCAGTAATGACAGAATAAATTGGTCGTGCCTTGAAAATCCGGCTAAGTCCGCGTTTTCAACAATGTAGGCGCCGTGTTTGTGATATTGGCTATGTGCAATGTCATGGCCAATTTCGTATAAGTCGGCTGCCCAGTTCAGGTAGTTCAACGTGTTTTCAATTTGATCTTCGGGGCTGAACGCATCCAGTTGCTGGAGCATGAAATGTAATGTTTCCTTGATTCTGGCTGAATGGGCTTTATCGGTATGGAAGCGCTCGCTTAACAACTGCACGGTCTCAGATCGGATATCCTGGTTATAGATGCGGCCTAAAAGATCGTGAATCAGGCCTTCTCGCAGAGCGCCGTCGGAGACAGTCATCTGCTCGATGCCAAGTGTTTTGAAGGTTGCGTAAATAATTGCAAGACCTCCCGGGAAAATAGGAAGTCGCTCTGAATCCAGGTCAGGAAGATTAAGCGTGCTGATATGTGAGCAAAGCGTGAGATGGTTGACCAGTTTTTCCAGGCCATCCCGCGTTATCGCATTATGGCTCCATCCGGTTGCTTCCAGAACGCCTTGTATGGATCTTAAACTACCCGATGCGCCTATGGCTTCATCCCAATTACTACAGCTGAATTTCTTTTTATGCGGTTCGAGTTTTTGTTCGGCAAACAGCGTGGCTTGCCTGAATGCTTTTGCCGATAGTTTGCCGTCCTTAAAAAAAAGATTGCTGACTGAAACGCAGCCCATGTTAAGGCTTTCTTTAGTCAGCGGGGTGTCATTCGTGCCGATGATGTATTCAGTGCTGCCTCCGCCAATGTCCATGACAAAGCGTTTATTGGCGCTGCTGCTCAAGCTGTGGGCAACACCCTGATAAATCAAGCGGGCTTCTTCTATCCCGGAGATGATGTGAATAGGATGACCCAGAGTCCGCTCGGCTTTGGCAATAAATTGCTGGGCATTAGTCGCCGTGCGCAAAGTGTTGGTTCCCACGATACTGACGCTGCCCGGCGGGAAATTTTGAATGCGTTGTGCAAATCGTTCCAGGCAAGCCAGTGCTCTTCGCTGAGTTGCCAAATCAAGATGATTTTTTTTATCCAGGCCCGAGGCCAGTCTGACCATTTCTTTCAGGCGGTCCAGGGTATGCAGTTTTCCGTCCTTTAGTCTGCATACGATCATGTGAAAGCTATTGGAGCCAAGATCAACAGCGGCAACAACTTCTGGGACTTCTTTAGTCACGTTGGTTTCCATTTTTTGCCTACGGTGCGAAACAATTTCTGATAATATCAAAGGGTTTTTTGAGGCCTTTTTTGCCGTCCCTGATTTAACGGGTAGACAGTATAATTGAGGGCGAGTCTTTAATTTAACTCATTTAAAGATATCCGTTAAGTGAATGTTCCTGAATGAAAGCATTATCAATACGAAAATTAACAAAAAAATATAACAATGGATTCGAGGCTTTAAAAGGCATTGATCTGGATGTTGACTCGGGTGATTTTTTTGCTTTGCTCGGCCCTAACGGTGCCGGAAAATCAACCACGATAGGCATAATCAGCTCTTTGGTCAATGCCACCAGTGGGACAGTCACAATTTTCGGGCATGATTTGCATAAAGACCGGGAGCGTGCAAAAACATGCATTGGGCTGGTGCCTCAGGAAATAAATTTCAATCAGTTTGAAACCGTCAAGCATATCGTCCAAATACAGGCCGGATATTACGGGATTGGTCAGAAAGAAGCCAGGCAAAGGACCGAACGCTGCCTGAAGCAAATGGATTTGTGGACTCAGCGTGATACGGTCTCCCGACGCTTGTCCGGTGGCATGAAGCGGCGCGTGATGATCGCAAGAGCGATGGTGCATTCACCCAAGCTGCTCATCCTTGATGAACCGACCGCCGGAGTGGATATCGAGATTCGCCGTTCCATGTGGGAATTGATGGAAGAGGTCAACAAGCAAGGCACCACGATCATCTTGACCACGCACTATCTCGAAGAGGCCGAGAGTCTTTGCCGCAATATCGCCATCATTAACAACGGCCAGATTGTCGAGCATTCGGATATGGCTTCATTGTTGAATCGTCTTAACATGGATCATTTTGTCCTGGATTTGGCTGCGCCTGTTAAGGCTGCGCCGCATTGCCAGGGGTATCAGATTGACATGATTTCCGAGCGTTCGCTCAGTGTGGGCGTCCCTAAAGAGCAGGGGCTTAACAGGCTCTTTGAGATGTTAACTGCCCACGATATAAAGGTTATCAGTCTCAAGAATAAATCCAACCGCCTGGAGCAAATGTTTATGGATCTGGTCGGCTCATCGGCGGAGCAGGGCTTATGAATAATTCAATCGCATTTTGGACCATCGTTACCAAAGAAGTGAGAAGATTCACACGGATCTGGCCGCAGACGATTTTGCCTCCGGCGATTACGACATCGCTCTATTTTTTAATTTTTGGCAAGTTGATCGGTGATCGTATCGGCCCTATTGGCGGAGTGGGTTATATCGATTACATCGTTCCCGGTGTCATTTTGATGTCGGTGATCAGTCATGCCTATGCCAATGTCGTATCTTCATTTTATTCGACAAAGTTTCAACGGAATATCGAAGAGTTGCTGGTTTCGCCGGTACCCAATTGGGTGATTCTGGCCGGTTATGTTTCCGGAGGCGTGGTGCGCGGCATCATGGTCGGTGGGGTGGTTACCGTTATCTCTTTAATGTTTGCAGACATCTCCATCGCCCATTTTGGGATTTCTGCCGTTGTTTTTATTTTAACGGCGACCTTGTTTTCGTTGGCCGGCTTTATCAATGCTGTTTTTGCTGACAGTTTTGATGATATCGCCATCATTCCCAGTTTTGTCTTGACCCCGTTAAGTTATCTGGGCGGCGTGTTTTACTCGGTAGCTATGCTGCCCGAAATATGGCAAAAGATTTCATTAGTCAATCCCATTCTGTACATGATCAACGCATTTCGCTACGGATTGATTGGCGTTACCGATGTCGATATCAAATTCGCATTCATCATTACCGGTTGCTTTATAGTCGTGTTGTCATTGTTCAGCTTGTATTTGTTGAAAAAAGGCATCGGCATAAAGACGTAATGAAGGGAGCTTCGCGGCGCCGGGCATTCCTGTAAAACTAATGCGCCTATTTCAACATCAAACCTGAGGTCTCTGGGCCATTTAATCCGATTTGAATAAATAGTTTTGCAAAAACAAGGTATAAACCTATAATGCAGAGTTTTTTGGGGTTCCATACCCTGATCCTTGCTTTACCGTCTTCAAAGACAAAGACGGAAAGCTAATAACCCGTAAGGAGCAATCATGCGACATTATGAAATTGTCTTATTAATACACCCTGATCAAAGTTCTCAGGTATCTGCAATGGTAGATCGCTATAAAGCGACTATTGAAGGCGCATCCGGAGCCATCCATAGACTGGAAGACTGGGGACGCAGGCATTTGGCGTATCCCATCAGCAAAGTCCATAAAGCACACTATGTTCTGATGAACGTTGAGTGTGATCGTGAAACGTTAATAGAACTGGAAAGCGCATTCCGTTTTAATGATGCCATTTTACGGAGTATGACTTTATTGCAAAAGGGCCCTGTCACAGAGCCTTCAATTATCGCTACATCGGGCAATGATGAAAACAGAGCGCCTGCACCTAAGGCCAAAATAGCTGACGATATCGATGAGGACGAAGAGGTTGATCTTGACGTCGTTGTTGATGAGCCAGAAGAATTCAGCGAAGAAACTCCCGAATAATCGATTACCAGTCAATAAACCAGAGGATTATCATGGCACGTAACATGAGACGTAAAAAAAGCAGCCATTTCAATGTCGATGGCTCGAACCAAATCGACTACAAAGATTTGGATACACTGAGAGAATACATTACTGAAACCGGAAAAATTGTACCTAGTCGTATTACCGGTATCAGCGCAAAACAGCAAAGACAATTGTCGACCGCCATAAAACGCGCTCGCTTTGCCGCTTTGTTGCCTTTTTGCGATGCACATAAATAATTGAATTCGCCGGAGGATTAGGTGAAATTTTTAGCGGAATTCATCATGCGGGGCCGAATGTCGGCCATGATGGTTGCATCAACGCTTGCTCTGATTTCTTTGATCCTGCCTCCGGTCAGTATTGTAAGTTCAGCCACGGTAGCGCTAGTCACCTTGAGGCGAGGCGCATACGAGGGGTTGTACGTACTGATAAGTTCCAGTGTTGCCGCAGCTTTGTTGGGTTTCCTCGTGCTGGGCGGTTACCAGTTTGCGCTGTTATATGGCCTGGTTTTGTGGATTCCTATCTGGCTTATCTCAATCGTTCTTCGGGAAGGCCGGCATCTGTCTTTGGCGGTAGAAATAGCGGTGCTTTTGGGCGCTGCCGCTGTATTGTTATTTTATGGCGTTCAGGAAGACCCGGCCAGGCTATGGGAGTCGGTTTTGGTTCAGATAGCCAAGCCAATGATGGATGCAAATCCTGATGTTCCCATGGAAAATGTACAGCAATCGTTGAGTACATTTGCCCGGTTTATGACCGGCATCATTGCCGCCGGTGCGGTTTACGGGATGCTGTTTGGATTGTTCCTGGGCCGTTGGTGGCAAGCCACACTCTACAATCCGGGAGGATTTCGGCAGGAATTTTTGGCGTTAAGAACGCATCCGCGATTAGCCATTGGTTCTGTTTTAATCGTATTGGTTGCCTGGTGGACCAGCGGAATTTTATCTGAAGCCGCCTGGAATGTGTCTATTTTGTTTTTTGTTCTGTATACCTTTATTGGCTCTGCAGTGCTGCATAACTTGCTGGCAAGAACAAAAATAAGCCACTTTTTAGTGCCCATGATGTACGTCACTTTACTGATTATCCCCCATGTCATGTTGCCGGTAGCCGTCTTGGGTTTGCTGGATACATGGTTGAATTTACGTAATAAATTTTTAGTAATCGAGCCCAAATAGGGCATTATATTTTCGGTCTATCCGAATTCAGAGGTATTTAAAGATGGAAGTCATTCTTCTTGAGAAAGTGGCCAACCTGGGTAATCTGGGCGATAAAGTAACCATTAAATCCGGTTACGGACGTAATTATCTTGTGCCGACAGGCAAAGCAGTTCCTGCAACAGCGAAAAAAATCGCCGAGTTTGAAGCACGCCGCGCCGATTTGGAAAAAGCAGCGGCTGAGCGGATCAAAGCGGCTCAAGCAAGAGCGGAACAGCTTAACAGTCTGGAAGTCTCTATTGCCCATAAAGCCGGAGACGAAGGTAAGTTGTTCGGTTCTATCGGAACACAAAACATTGCTGAAGCACTGACCAGTGCCGGTGCAAAAGTTGAAAAGCATGAAGTCCGTTTACCCCAAGGCGTTATTCGCCATCTGGGTCAGTACAAAATTGATATCGATTTACACTCTGATGTGGTTGCAACCGTATCCGTTAATGTAGTCGCTGAGTAATTTTTACCAAAGCACTCTCTCTTTTGGCAGGTTAAGAGTAACCCAACAGGTTCGTTCAGATCCGTTGGGTTATGCTTTAACAAGCCGGTTCAAAAGTTATCCCCACGCTGTTCAACATCTAATTTATCGCTCCTCTGCTTGTTAAATTATCAGTTGGTATCCGCTCTTGAGAAAGGTTAAGCTTACGCTGACTATTTTGGAAGTGTATTGATGCGAACAATTTATACGGCTGTCTTTTATCTATTACTGCCCTTTGTGCTCTTGCGCCTGTTGTGGCGTAGTATCAAAGCGCCGGAGTACCGCAGGCGTTTGGGCGAGCGGTTGGGCTGTTACAGCAATACAGTTTCTGATTCCGTTGTCTGGTTTCATGCCGTATCGGTAGGAGAGGCCGAAGCCTTGTTTTCGCTGGTAAAACGTATCCAGCAGCTTTACCCTTCTCAACCGCTGTTGATCACAACAATGACACCTACCGGTTCTGCCCGTGTGGTTGCCGCGCTGGGCGATACAGTCGAACATGTTTATCTACCTTATGATATTCCGTTTGCTATTCAGCGATTCTTTGCTCATTTTAAGCCTCGCCTGGCCGTCATTATGGAAACGGAGTTGTGGCCTAATCTCTTTGCAGCCTGTGCCGAATCCAATGTGCCACTTTATGTGGTTAATGCCCGGCTTTCAGAAAAATCCGCAGTCCGTTATCAAAAAATCCCCTGGATTATTGGCCCCACTTTACAAATTATTACCCGAATTCTGACTCAATCAGCGCAGGATGCTGAGCGGTTTAAGGCCATAGGCGCACTGGAAAGTCAGATTGAAAATACCGGCAATATTAAGTTTGATATGGAAATAGCGCAGGGTTTGTGGGAAGAAGGGCGTCAGATCAGGTCAACGGTATTGGGTTCCCGGTTTGTCTGGATTATCGCCAGTACCCATAAGCCGGAAGAAGATTTATTTTTAAGCTTATACAGGCAGTTAAAGCCCGATTGTCCCGAATTGTTGCTGGTATTGGTGCCTAGGCATCCAGAGCGCTTCAGTGAAGTGCACAAGTTGATCGAGCTGCATGATTTAAAGAGCGTGACGAGAACATCCGGTTCTGTATGTACAAGCAGCACTGACGTTTATCTGGTTGATCGCATGGGTGAATTGAAATCATTTTATGCGGCTTCTGACCTGGCTTTTGTGGGCGGCAGCATGGCGCCTGTGGGCGGCCATAATATTTTGGAACCGGCCGCTTTGGGTGTGCCGGTTATGTTTGGTCCTTTTATGGCTAATTTCAGGGAAATCGAACAAAAAGTGCTGGAAGCGGGAGCCGCTATACAATGTCAAGATGCTCAGGCCATTGTCGATAACTTTATGAAACTTAAAAACGATGAGCCTCTGAGGCGTCAACTGATTGATGAAGGTTTAAGCTTTGTTGGCCGGAATCAAGGTGCGCTAGAAAAAATCGTTCAACACTTGAGCGACTCGATAGCGCGTCAATCTCATTGATTACAGTGCCTTAATCCGGACTGTAGCGAGTAAACCAGACATCGATCTCTTCAATCTTGTCGATGGAAAGTCCGCCGGACCAGATTTTCAAGGCGATGAGGTTACGAATATAGTCGTAGCGGGCTTTCAGGTGATCCAGTTGCGCCTGAGAGGCTCGGCGCTGCGAATCCAGCACATCGATAATCGTTGATGCGCCTAATTCATAGCCTTTTTTCTGCGCTTCGTTGGCTTTTTTCTGGAATTTGACTTCTTCAGCCGTAGAGTCAATTTTAGAGTGACTGGCGATAGCGTTTAAAAACGATGTTCTGGTTTCAAGTTCAATTTCGCGGCGAATTCTTTCATGCTCTTGTTTGGCGATCATCAATCGGGCAACCGCTTCTCTGACGGTGGCATCAACGCGACCGCCTTCATATAAAGGAATATTGACTTGTAAAGTTGCCGAACTGACGTTGTAAGGGGGTTGAAAGCGATTATCAAAGCCTTGGTCCGAATAAGTATGAGACAACAATAAGGCCAATTGCGGTAAATGCTCGGCTTTCGCTCCGGACAGATTTTTCTCGGCTGACTCAATACCGGATTTTAAGGCCAGAAGGTTGAGGTTCGAGCTGACGGCATCGGCTATCCATGTGTCAACATCGGTGGGCATGGGTGGAAAGGCATCGACTGACAATAAGGCGATTTGAGCCGGTAGCGAGCCTGAAATTTCTCTCAGTTTTTCCATTGAAATCGCTTTTTCATTGTCTGCTTCAATGGTTTGAGTTTGCAATGACTGAAAGTAGGCCTCTACTTCATATAAATCGGTGACTTTGGTCATTTGTTTTTTATACAGATGCTGCAGTCGTTTTAATTGCGTTTTTACGGATTCCATCTCATCGGTGAGATAAGTGATTTTATCGATGGCTTCCAGTGTTTTTAAATAGCGATCGACTAATTCACCGCCTAGTTCCATCTGAAACGCTTCATACTCCTCTTGCGATTGACGGGTTGCCGCTTCCGAACCTAAATACCGCAAATAAGACGGCGCATCCAGCAAGGCTTGGCGAGCTTGAACCGTTCCCCGCAAACCGTCGTAGTTCTCGGTAGGGACGCCATCATTTTTAAAACTGTTTCCGGAATAACTGCCGTTGGCTGAAACTTGCGGCAATAACCGGCTAAATGCCTGATCCTGGCGAGCCTCGGATTGGTCAATGGTGTATTTTCGACTCATCAGGGACGGGTTAGAGTCCAGCGTTTGTTGATATAAATCAAGTAAAGCGCCGGCTTCAACAGGGCAGCCCATAGCCCCTATAGCGGTGATCAGAAGTACTTGTTTTATATTATTCAATAGGTCATTCATCATCAGTCCTCGATAAATGATCTGGCTACCGCATCGGTTAGCGGATCGAAAAGATATTCCAGCATGGTCCGTTCACCGGTATTAATCAGGACTTCAGCGGGCATGCCCGGCAATAAAGTAAGCTCTGATTTTAGCAAGGAGGCAATTCCCTCCTGGCTGATTTCAACTCTCGCCAGGTAGTAAGGCTCCGGATTCTGGACATTTTCATCCATCAATCTGTCGGCCGACACACTGATGAGTTTACCGTCGATTCTAGGGGTAGTGCGCGACTTGAAGGCGCTGAAGCGTACTTCGGCGATTTGGCCCACTTGAACACGATCGACATCCATGGGAGATACTCTGGCCTCAACGATTAATTTTTCACCTTGGGGAACAATGTCGAGTATTTTGCCTCCAGGAGGAATGACGGCGCCCAGGGTGTGTACCTGAAGCTCCAGAATCATTCCGGCATCCGATGCTTTCAGGATCGTTCTACTCACGGTATCCTGCAGTGATTGCATTCTTTCCCGCAGTTCGAACAGCGCTGATTGGGTTTCCGCAAATTCTTCCGCGACCTCGCGTTGAAAATCCTTGCTCAGCTGCAGCGCTTTAAGTTCGGTTTCGCTGATTTGCAGTTCGGTTTCGGCGATGGTTGATATAAGTTCACCATGCCGGCCTTCGTTTTGGGCAAGATTACGTTCGAATTCCCTGATTTTTTGTTTTTCCGAATAGCCTTCTTTGAGTAATTCCTCAAAGTCGGTTAATTCATTGCGGAATGAATGCACCAGATTTTCGCTGCTTGTCCGTTGTGCATTAAGCCCTTTAATACGCGCGCGTAATTGTTCGACCTGACGTTTGTATAATGATAATTCACCTTCGTAAGCCTTTTTACGGACACTGAATGTATTGTTTTGGATTTGTATGGCTTCATGCGCGCGCGGATCATCCAGTGCTTTGGTTAAGTCCGCCGGATAATTGACTTCCGTCAGGCCTTTTTGTTGGGCTATTAACCGCGCTTCTTTTGCCTGTGAGATAAAGAATTGTCCTTTGACGATTTCCAGTTGTGCTTTGGATTGCGTATCGTCCAGTATCAGCAAAATCTGTCCCTGAACAATATTGTCACCGTCTCTTACATGGATACTTTTGACGATGCCGCCTTCCAGATGCTGTAGGGTTTTTCTATAGCTTTCAACAGCAACCAAACCAGGAGCAAGGGCGGCGCTGCTCAGCGGTGCAACCGCCGCCCAAATACCGAAACCGCCAAAAACGATAATGATGATCCACAGACCAATACGCCGGTAATGCTTTTCGTCTGATTGATAAGTTTCAGAGGTTGAATTCTCTTGTTTAGCGTCTGTGATATTCATAATTACATCGTAAATGAAGCTTTAAGACTTACGGCTTCTGCGGGAGTGGCAGGTTTTTGAGCGGATTGTTGTATGGCGTTCAATACTTGATCTCTGGCCCCGTAGTGGACAATCTCGCCATGGGCAATCAATAGAATTTTGTCCATCAAGCTCAGGATATTGCCGCGATGGGTAATCACAATCACGGTTTTGTTGCTTTTCTTTAGCGTTACCAAGGTATTTTGCAGCGCGGCATCGCCTTCATGATCGAGGTTGGAGTTGGGCTCATCCAGTAATATGAACTGTGGATTGTTATATAAAGCCCGGGCTAAACCCAATCGTTGCCGTTGACCGGCAGATAATACGTTGCCTTGACCTTCTATCCGGGTGTCGTAGCCAGCGGGTAAACGCAGGATCATTTCGTGGATGCCGGCCTTTTGAGCCGCAAAAACCACTTGTTCGGGGTCAATTTCATCAAAACGGGCAATATTTTCGCTGATGCTGCCTTCCAGTAATTCTACGTCTTGCGGCAGGTAGCCCAGGTATTTTCCCAACTCCGGTCGGTCCCATTGATTGAGTTCCGCTCCATCCAATCTGACTGCGCCGCTGTCCGGTATATAAAGGCCAAGTAACGCCCGTGCTAATGTCGATTTACCGGCAGCGCTAGGTCCAACTATGGCCAGATGCATGCCTGGCTCCAGGACGAAGCTGATGCCTTTGAGTACGGGTGATTCGGCTCCGGGTGGGGTGACCACGCAGTTTTCCACGCGTATTTCACCGGCCACGGCAGGTAAAGGCATGGTTTCCGACTTTGCTGGAATGCTGGTCAACAATTTGTCCAGGTGTTGATAAGCCTGTAACGCATGAAGCAGGCCGCGCCAATGGGCAATGATTTGATCCAGTGGTGCCAACGCTCTGCCCAGCAGAATCGAACCCGCGACGACCAGGCCGGGTGAAATTTCCCGGTGTATCGCCAGATAAGCGCCTAAGCCCAGGATCAGCGATTGAATGCTTAGCCGGAATAATTTGGATAATGCGGTAATCAATCCACCTTTGGCGGTGGCCCGGCTCTGAAAACTCAGATGTTGGCTTTGTCTGCTTTTCCAGCGTTGTTTGAGCTGAGGCAGCATGCCCATAGCCTCAATAACTTCGGCGTTGCGAAGGTTCGCTTGAGTTATTTGCTGCGCCGCAGATGCTTCTTTTGAGGCCTTTTCATGATCGCTGTGAGTGGCTTTTTCGTTCCAGAAAGCGATCAACAGCAGAATGATGCCGGACCCGATTGCGACTGAGCCGAAGGCCGGGTGAAACAAAAATAAAACAAAAATATAAATCGGTAACCACGGCGCATCGAAAAAGGCAAAAAGACCGGGGCCGGTCATGAATTGCCTGAGTTGATGCAAGTCATTGAGCGGTTGAGCGGTCGCAGAACGGCCGCCGCTAGCCAGGGTCTGAATAAACATGGCATCATAAATACGCCCGCTCAGCAGCGCATCGACACGAAGACTAACCACGTTCATCATTTGTGCGCGAGACCATTCCAGTGCACCCATGATGACGAAGAAAAACAAGGCAATGAGCGTCAGCATCACAAGTGTTGACTCACTGCTGCTGGGCAGAACCCGGTCATAGACCTGCAGCATATAAATGGACGGCAATAACAGCAGTAAGTTGATTCCTAAACTGAATAAACCCACGGAATAAAAAGCCGATTTACAGGCCGATAATGCGTTACTTAATTCCGAGTCTTTGGTAAGGGGAGAGGGGTTTTTTGCAGTTACCATCTTTTAGAAATGCCAAGTGTGAGTTAAGAAGTCAGGTTTCAAATTTACCTGAGCAGGATTTCGTTTTGTCGATCGTCTGTTAGCGCGCGATGATCAGGAATTTGATAAGTGTAGGCGGGATTAGCAAACGTGTGACGGATGCTTTTCAATGCTAAAAAGCGGGGTTATACCTGTAATAAAGCGTTTAACTTGGTTCTGAGGCATTGAGCTGGATTTGTTTGAAATGGTTTGGATACGAAGCTGATTGAGGTTTTCAATGAAATACCTGCATCAGGAGTTTAAAGGTGTTCCGGTTGTGTTAACGAAACTTTAGTTTTCAAGAATATTAGCACAAGACTATTTAATTATAAGATGGCAGTAACGATTGATAGTTAAATGCTTACTTTGCAGGCGGACAGAGTTCCAGTTGAAAAGTAACTGGATGCAAAAACGGTACTTTTTTAAATGAGCAAGCCCATTTTCAATGCTGAAAACGGGCTCGGGCATTATTTAAAAAATAGGTAGTTATTCCGCGCAGGTTGGGTTGCATGCTTTTTGCAACCCAACAATCGAAGCATTCAGCTTATGAAAAATTCATCTGTCGAGTTATGGATACAGCCAAACTCAACCGATGGCATAAGCGTAAATTTCTACGTGGTTTATTTAAGCGGCTAACCATAGAGGATCAACGGCCAATGCAGCGCTGGCTTCTTCATAGTTGGCATAAAATACCGGTTCAGCATCGGCTGCTTCGGGTACATAAACATAGCCCGCGTCAACAACTTCTGCTTGTACGGTATCGCCCAATAAGTCAAACATGGTTGATAATTGAACGCCCGCATCCGCCGCGTCTTCCAGCGACACGTTGAAATAGACGTCTGTCATGTCAACTGATTGACCGTTATCAAGAACCGCTGTACTTCTTTCAAAATGCAGGTTGCCTTGCGCATCAACAAACGGCAGTTCGGTGAAGTTGACACTCAAACTTGCGATTCCTGCATCGCTCAAGCTTAACAATTCGCCTTCATCGGATTGATGATTACCGTTTTTGTCCTGCCAAATCAACAAGCTGGCAAAGTTATCATCATTGGCATCAACCCAGCCATCACCATTGCTGTCGAATTCGGCCAGTTTGGCGAAACCTTCACCTTGAGATAAGCCTCCGAACAGTTCGGTTATATCTTCTATAACGCCGTTGCCGTTTCTGTCGATAGCCAGGAAGCCGTCATCACCTGAAATCCAGCCTGAATGAATGCCTTGGCCATTTCCAAATAGATCGAAAGTACCTTGTGAATCGGCTCTGGAAATGGTTTTAATGCCATCGCCGTTTAAGTCGATCACAATCGGCGTGATCGCTGCATCCCAGCTCCTGTCATTCTCACCGGACTCAAGGAAAGTTTGAGCAGTAAAAGCATAACGCGTTGTACTAAATGAATTATTTACATCGGAGTCAATGAGATCATTGCTACCTACATCTTTAGCGCCCCATTTCCAGTCATTCATGTTATACCAGGCATTCCAGTAGCTGTAATGCCACACATCAGCCTTATCAAAACGTAAGCTGTAAACACCCGGGTCAAGGTTGCTGAACAGATAGTTACCGGTGGAGTTGGTCGTGGTATTGGCAATGACGCTACCGTTGCTGTTCAACAATGACACTCTGATGCCGCCAATGCCTATTTCACCCGTATCTTGAATGCCGTCATGATCGGAATCTTCCCATACGCGGTCGCCAATGCTGGCTTTGCGGTAAAGGCCCGCGTCAACGGAGGCATTATGCTGTCCCGTGGTGACATAAGCCCAATCACTGTAACCATTACTATTGATATCACTGTCAATGTGATCGTTAGTGCCGACATTTTGTTTTGTGGCTAAATATCCGCTGGGTCTCAATACGCGGACATAGTACCAACCTTCATTTAGATTGCCGAAATTGTATTCACCGGAACTGTTTGTAGTAGTGGTTCCAACATGTACATGTGAGCTGTTGTAAAGTTGAACCGAGACCCCGCTGATACCTTTTTCACCCGACTCCTGGATACCATTAAAGTTTTTATCTTCCCAAACATAGTTACCCAGGCTTCCCATTTTTTTAACAATACCAACATCCCAGCTTCGGTCGACTTCACCGGATTCAAGGAAAGTGCTGTCCATAATCCCCCAGCTTAATGGTTGGCTTGACGTTGCACGTACATCAGAGTCAATATTATCGTTTGAACCGACGTTAGCCGTTGTAAATATGAAACCTTGAGGTAAGGTCGATTCCTGAACGTCTATGTGATATTGACCAGGATTAAGGTGACTGAATAAGTAGTGACCATTAGCATCAGTAGTCGCAGTTGCGACATAAACGCCATCGTTGAAAAGATCCAGTTTTACGTTGGCTACGCCGCCTTCACCGGTATCTTGAATGCCATTACCATTAGAGTCAAACCAGACTCTATCGCCAATGCTGGCTTTGCGATACAGGCCGGCATCGATTGAAAGATCATCCTGTCCTGCAGTAACCGAGAATACATTCGTCATGCCAGAAGAATTAATATCTGAATCGATACCATTATTCGAGCCTTTATCCTGTTTCGTCACAAAGTAGCCGTTTGGCGTTACCACCTTGATTTGATAGTTTCCGGCACTGACATCAAAGCCGTATTTGCCACTGGCATCGGTTGTTGTGGTTTGTAAAACAGTGCCAGCAGTGCTCAACAAATTGACAGTGACGCCGGAGATGCCTTTTTCATCGCCATCTTGGATGCCGTTGAAATTTTTATCTTCCCAGACATAATCGCCAATTTTTTGCAAAACGGGAGCCGGCGCGGTTTTGTAATGACTGAGGTCAAAATCGGATACCCCGCCAGCAGTTACCGTGGCCTTGTTGACGTAGATGCCACCATCTTGCACCGCCTGAGCAACCAGTTTTTCAAGCTTGAAATAGTCCATGCTGTGTCCGTCATCACGCGCGGCTATGATCAACACATTGCCTTGAGTATTGCCGCTATTGAAATCGGCCCAGCGAGCGCCGGTTAAATCGGTGTCATTAAATTCCTTGGTCATGCCAGACAGAACAGCATTGTTCATCGAAGTAATAGCTGAATTTGTCGAACCAATATAGACACTTAGATCGCTATCGCCACTTACATAACCCAGATAGGCTTTGTCAATCACAACGTTTTGAGAGAACTTAAAGACGATGTAGTTATCGCGGCCATTATTATCGACGGTATGCGTAGTGTCCCAACCTGAGCCTTCGCTGCTATCGGTTACACCCAGTCCACCGCCATAAGAGCCTAACCAAGCTTTTTGCCAGGTATCGGTGCCTTTATCACGGCTCCAGGCATTCGCTTCGACGCTTATACCTCCCGCAGTATAAGTACGTGTATTGCCGTCGGTGCCATCCGTTGAAGTATTACCGGCAAAAGTAAAGGTAGTAGCAGTACCCAAGTCACCACTCAATTGCTGCACGATGCCGTTGGCTTTATATAACCAGGACTCTCCGGCGTTGAGAACCTTGTCATTGTTAGCATCACCTGATTGATAAACAATCTTGCCATTGGCAATAGTCATATCATCAGCAGTATTGGACGTTGTTCCGTTGTCATCGACTATGCTGATTTCGTTTTGTGCGAAATCAGTGTTGCCTGTATTGGTGACTTTGTAAGTCCAGGTGACACTTGAGCCTGCCGTCAAAATTGGTACGCCGGAACCGTCCGATGTATCCTCATTATCGTAATTAGGCGCAGTCGGATTGGTGTTTGTCGAACCGTTGGTGGTTTTTTCGATGTCGATGCCGGGGGCCAATTGAACTAAGCCGGCATCGACGCTGGTGTTGGTCTCGCCAGCCGCCAGGCTGTAGCAGCCGGTGAAGCCGTTCAGGCCCGCATCGCTGTCAACCAAATCGTTGCCGCCAATGTTAGCCGTGCTCAGCACCGTACCGTTCGGAGCGATGAATTGCACCACGTAGTCGCCGGGCATCAGGCCGGTGAAGCTGTAGTTGCCGCTGGCATCGGTCTGAATGGCGCCGCCTACTTG
>JAGXSU010000133.1 GCA_018333785.1 Methylomicrobium sp.
AAGGCTGAGGCGTCATCCCGGCAGGGATCGCCGGGATCCAGGACACAAGGACGTGCTACAGCCCTCGCCATCCATGGCTTCTGGGCTCATGCCGGGCTGTCCTGCCCGGCACCCTTCGGGCGAGTGCCAATCCCTGCCGGAACGACGGTAACCATTAATACAAACAACGCTCTCTAACAAGCGTGGAAATCCCTAAAAAACTGGGAAACTTCAGATTTCAAATGGGGCAAACATTCAAAGTCAATGTCGAGCCGGTCTTCGGTCAGATCAAGAACAGCGGCTTCCGGGGTTTCAGTGTCCGAGGCAAGACAAAGTTGCCAGTGAATTCTCGCCGATCCACACCAAATACAACTTTAAAAAATGGTCAAAGCGATGGGTGTGGGAATAGTGAGAGTCCAAATTTTGGGAAAGGGGCATTAAATCCCACCCGTTAAACAAATATAGGGCTTATCGCTAGGCTATTCTCGGACAAGGCTCCTAAACTTCTGCAGCTTCAGTAGCCAATCGTTCTGCACGGGCCAATATGGCTTGTTCGCCGAATCCGCGCTGCCTTTTATCCCGCTCGATCAGCGCATAGGCTGAGTGATTGTGGATAGACTCGAAATTTTCCGATTCGACGATATAAGCGCTGATGCGAGGTTCTGCCTCCAGGCGGCTTGCCACGTCCCGTACCATGTCTTCGACAAATTTGGGATTATCGTAGGCATACTCGGTGACATATTTTTCATCAGGCCTCTTTAACAATCCGTAGATCTGACAAGAAGCTTCCTGCTCAACCAGTTCTATCAATTCCTCCAGCCAGATAAAATCTTCAATCAGCACGGTCAGGGTGACATGTGAACGCTGATTGTGAGCGCCACGGTCTGAAATGGTTTTGGAACAAGGACACAGGCTGGTTACCGGCACGATCACTTTGATCCTTGTTTGAATTTGAGTGCCGGTAATTTCACCGATCAGACTGACCTGATAATCGAGCAAACTGCGCACTCCGCTGACCGGTGCGGCTTTGTCGATAAAAAACGGGAAGCGCATTTCGATATAACCTGATTCGGCATCCAGCCGTTCCGTCATTTCCGTCAACATCTGCCGGAACGACGCGACGCTGATTTCCCGGTCATGCTGATTGAGTATCTCAACAAAACGCGACATGTGGGTGCCTTTAAAATCATGCGGTAAATTGACATACATGTCGAATTCAGCAATTGTATGCTGCTCACCTTCTGCACGGTCTTTCACCCGAACCGGATGGCGAATAGCCTTGATACCGACCTTATCAATGGCAATGCGCCTTGCATCGGGAATGCCCTGCACATCTTTTAACAGGGATTTAGGCAAAATCTTATTCATCTTTATCATCTCAGATTTAGGTCTTAGGCGTTTGTTCGCGTAGCGCAGTCATGATTTCTTCGGCCAGTCCTTTAATTTTGCCGGTCGTAATGAGTACCAAACGCCCCCGGTTACCGGTTTCAGCACGATTTGGCAGCGGAACAGGTTGAAAAAGTCTTCCTGTGATGCCATGCACGACCAAAGGCTGGTTGTGTTCAAGAGTAAAAACAACACCTTTTAGCCTGACAATGTGTTCGCGATGCGCGTTCAGCAAATTTTCCAGCACGGTTTGCAAGCGTGACCAGGCCATCGGTTGATCAAAATGCAGGGAGATACTGCTAAAGCCGTGATCGGGAGCATCAATGGCAGCCAGTGAGCCGACCGCCCGAAATTTGCTGCCAAAATTGAGCAGTTCTTCCGGGTCAAATTCGCCATTTATAACGTCCAGGCGAGGCGTTGCAGGCGCCAATTCATTGAGCCTGTCGTGCAAGTGCCGGATCTGTCCGGAATCAGCCAGATCGGTTTGCGTTATTACCAGTTTATCCGCCCAGGCTATCTGAGCTTGGGCCTCGGGAAACCGGTTCAGATAATCATCGGCAGCAGTGGCCGATACAGTCGCGATCATGCCTTGATAATGGTATTTGGTCGATAGCCAGCGTTCATTCAACAAGGTATCGAGAATAGGTTCGGGACTGGCAACACCGCTGGTTTCGATAAAAATCCGGCTGAACGGTTTATCGGATTTGTCATCCCAGGCCATACGCAGGTTTTTGAGCAATGGCGCAAGCGATCCGCGAACCTGACAGCATAAGCAACCGCCCGATAAAGTGGTCAACGGAATATTGCGTTCCTTGATGAGTTGTTGATCGATAGGTGTGGCACCAAACTCGTTGATAATGACCGCAGAATGCGGCTGAAATTGCAGCAAGCGGTTCAATAGCGTCGTTTTGCCGCTACCCAAAAAGCCGCTGAGTACCACTACAGGTATTCGTTCGACGTTTTTTGACTTGATCATGAATGGCTTGACAAATAAGGGTTTCCGCACGAATGCCTGATAAATCGCTCGTTATCGGATTGATTAAAACTGACATCGGCAACGGCAAAACTATCCAACTTAAGATTGTAAAATTGATCGTAATAGTGTTGTACGCGGCGTTCTATTTGCTTGTCGAACCCTGGCTGCACAATTTGAGCCGTGCCGTTGCGCCGCTCGACAATCTCGCCATCTTTGACCACTAAATGCCCGTTTTTAAACACGAGAGCGGCATGACCGAACATTGCTGCTTTGTCCGCTTGTTCAGTGTAAACGGCAATATCGGCAACGGCACCCGGCATTAAATGCCCCCGATCCGCCAAGCCTAATAATTGAGCCGCCGCGGTCCGCGTCATGATCGCAATGTCATACAAGGTAAACTCTTTATGTAGATCTTTAAGCAACGACATTGCGACCGCTTCCTGATTCAACTGTGCCATACACTCCAGGCGATAGTCTCTATCCATTAATAAACGGATCAGAAAAGGGTACATGGTAAAAGGTCCGCCATTGGGATGATCGGTTGTAAAAAACAGACGCCAGGGGTCTTCGGCCAGCAGGAATATCTCAAGACCGATTAACCACTGCAAACTGTTGACGAAACTGGATTCTTTATAGCGATAAGGAACAACGCCGCCGCTACCCTCGCATTCCGCATCCCAGGTCACCCATTTGTTGGGCGAGGCGTCATGTCTGCGGCTGTATTGGGCGATCACGTCTCCGGAGATCGTCACTGTTTGCGCAAATAGAACCTGCCCTACGTCCATCGTAATATTCGGATGTTTTTTGAATCCATCAATCAGCTTGGCCGCAGCGGTCGAAAATCCACGCTCGCCTTCGTTACCGTAACCGTAAAACTGGATATGCGCCAAATGCATAGGCAAGCCTTGGGCTGCCTCCATGGTTGCCAGCGCCGTATCGACATTGCCGGGAATGCCCAAATTATTGCAATGCACATGAACCGGATGCGGAAGCTGGATTTCGCAAGCGGCACGTTGCAAGGTTTGCAGAATATGCCGCGAACTTAAACCGTATTCAGGAACCTGATCATCCAGATCAAAACTGCGAGCATTTGACTTAAACGCATTCGCTCCTCCGGCGTTAATCACTTTTAACCCCAGACAGCGGGTGGCATGCAACGTCCAGGCTACGTAATCGTTTATCTGATTTTGCGAAACTCCGGTCCGTAATAAGCGCAATAAATAATCATCATTACCTAATATCGCAAGTCCCGCTGTATCGATGATAGGAATATCCGCCATTTGCAGATGCGCATCCAGGGCATTAATCGGCAGAACAGCGGGTTCTACAACTGTCGTATAACCCATGATCGCATAGCGGTAACCGGTTTCGGTCGCCGACCATCGCCCCGTACTGAAAGGATGGTTGAGCTTGCGGGCCAGAAAATTGCGGTGTTGTTCGGGCAATAACAAACGCGCAGTATTGACGTTGCCTCCGGCAATATGACTGTGGATATCAATGGCACCGGCCATGACGACTTTTCCGGTTATGTCATATTCCACATCGGCAAGGCTGGCAGATTCAGGAGGATTGACAATGACTCCGCCGCGAATATAGATATCGCTGACAACACCTTCTTGCTTTTGGGCCGGATCGTATATTTTTCCGCCTTTTAACCGAATCAACATCTTTTGGATTCCCTTAACATAAAACAATCATCAAATTCTGCATTCATCCAAGGCACTGAAAAACGATTCACGGGGCAAATTACGGCCGATGAAAACCATAACGCTTTTACGCGTTTCGTCTATTGGCCAAGGCTTGCCGAAATCGTAATTCATCAACATATGGACCCCTTGATAAATTACGCTGGCGTCATGACCTTTGATATTCATGATGCCTTTGTAGCGAAGCATGTCCTGTCCATAGATCTGAATCATCGCATCCAGGAACGCAAGAATGCGTGAAGGTTCAAATGCTTGATCGCTTTGATAGACGAAGGATGTGACCTCATCATCATGCTCATGACTGACGTCTTCAAGAAAATCAGGCTCAATCTCTAAAATCGTTTGTAAATTAAAGCCGCGAATGTCGAGGATGTCACTTAAATTGCACACCCCGAAATTAGCCTGTTGAATCGGGGCACGCGGATTCATCGCCCGCAATCGTTTTTCCAGGCTATTCAAGTGCTCCGGTTCCGACAAATCGCTCTTTGTCAGCAGCAAACGGTCGGCAAACGCAACTTGTTCCTGGGCTTCATGATGTTCATCCAGTTGTTGCTGCGCGTGTATGGCATCGACAACAGTGATAATCGCATCCAGCGAATAAAATTCAGCAATCGCTTCTTCTACAAAAAATGTCTGGGCGACGGGCGCAGGATCCGCTAAACCGGTTGTTTCGATAATGACCCGGTCGAAATGAATTTGCCCGGTTTTATGCTTTTCGCTCAACTCGCCCAGAATGCGCACCAAATCGCCGCGTACCGTACAACAAATGCAACCATTATTCATTTCGACAATTTGTTCTTCCCCTTGAATCAGAAGATCATTATCGATGCCTTCCTCGCCAAATTCGTTTTCAATGACCGCGATCCGGTGACCATGCTCCTCGGATAAGATGCGATTCAACAAAGTGGTTTTTCCGGCACCCAAAAATCCGGTCAGAATGGTCACGGGCACTGGATTGAGTTGTTTTGACTCGGTCATGCATTATCTCCGGTGTATTGCTTAACGATAGGAAAAGGGGAATGATTATTGCGTCTTTACTGACGCTAAAAACGAGTGGGCAGGCATTTTTCAGTTAGAACCCTCAGGCAAAATCCAGGGTGAGCAATAACCGACGAGGCAGATCGGCGCTGAGTTTTGGCGAACGATGCACGGCTCCGTGCAGTTCGTTACCTGTCCAATTGATGCCTTTCAGAAGACCGACCGAAAAGGTCGGCATGGTATGAATAAAGCTTGAATCATGAACAATTTCTGATGGGTCATCCTTGGAATCATGCCTGACAAGAACCGGTTTCATGCGCTTAACTTCTTTGTCTTTAAGCCATTCTGTGCCAATGCCGCCGTAAGTAGAAACCAGGCGGCACGGAACCGCATCGACATGAAACTTGGGGCACATCGGGCGATCCAGGGTTCGCAGTCGTAAACCGACCCGTTTAAGGTCAAACAAATCGCAAAACAAGGTGGTCAGGTGAGTAATGTCCTGACAAAAAGCGGCATAGCCTTCGATGCGTCTTGCCGCTGGTAGCAACCCGGTAAAATCAAACGTATTGACCGCTAAATTCTCGATAACGCTGATATCGACGGCGCTTTGCAGCAACTCGTCAATAAAGGCTTGGACGCGAGGATCAATTGCTCGATTTATCTGGCAAATATTGACACTGTCTTGATAAATTCGTGTCAGATCGGCTAAATCATCCGAAATTATCGCTTCCGAATAGGCCGGTTTAAAAATAGTGCGGGGATTGGCGGACATAATTTCTTCCTCGTTCTTTCAAAATGTTTTATTCCATCTCAGCCGAAGCCGGTTCAAGCCACTGTGGAAAATCATCCTGGAAATGCCTCCAGGCTTCAGGCCCCAGATCTAATTCATCATCGGACAAGAGACAACTATCCAACTCTTGCCGGGTTTGATCGGCATTGACATTTTGACCGATAAAAACCAGTTCCTGGCGGCAATCACCAAACTGCGTCTGCCAGTTGGCTTTAATATCGGCAATATGCTCTTCCGGCCATTCAGACTCAGGCACCGAAGCCCACCAGCGTCCGGCACAGCCATGCTGCATCATGCCGCCGGCTTGTGACCAGGTGCCTACCCATTCGGGGCGTGATGCGAGCCAGAAAAATCCTTTGGAACGCAGCAAGGTACCGTTATCCCAATCACCCTCATGCAAATAGTCATAAAACCGGCCCGGATGAAAAGGGCGGCGAGCGCTATAAACAAAACTGGCAATGCCGTATTCTTCGGTTTCAGGCTGATGCTCGCCACGCATTTCTTGTAACCAGCCCGGCGCTTGCGCGGCTTTGTCAAAATCGAATTTTTCTGTGTTTAACAGTTTAACGAGCGGCGCCTGTCCCATGACCATGGGAATGATCTCTGCATCGCGGTTTAGCTGCCGCAGTATTGCTGTCATATTGGCTATCTCATCGGTACTGACCAAATCGATTTTGGAAATCAAAATGACGTTGCTGAATTCGATTTGATCGACCAGCAGATCGGCGATATTGCGCTCGTCATCTTCGCCTAATTCCGCATTGATTTCTTTCAGTGATTGCGCTTCCATGTAATCACGCATGAAATTGACGGCATCAACGACAGTCACCATTGTGTCCAATTGAGCAATATCCGATAAACTAACGCCAAGTTCGTCTCTGAAAGTAAACGTTTCAGCGATCGGCATCGGCTCTGCGATCCCGGTAGACTCGATCAGTAAATAATCGAAACGGCCTTCGTTAGCCAATTTTCCGACTTCAACCAGTAAATCTTCGCGCAATGTGCAACAGATACAACCGTTGCTCATTTCGATCAGTTTTTCCTCGGAGCGGCTCAGCGATAATTCGTTTTTAACCAGGGCCGCATCGATATTCACTTCACTCATATCATTAACAATTACGGCAATCTTCAAGTTTTCCCGGTTATTCAGGATGTTGTTCAGCAGCGTGGTTTTTCCCGCACCTAAAAAGCCGGACAGCACTGTAACGGGGAGTTTGCGTGACAAATTTTCAAACATTTTAAAACCTCAATGAATTTTACAAATGTTATAACATAACATTTGTAAAGCACAAAACACTTCCCTTCTTAATGCCGCTCACGTCAGTGTTACACTAGCCTTTTTTGAACCGCCAAAGTTAATCGAATTGATCCCGCTAAGTCTTTATATCCATATTCCCTGGTGCATCAGAAAATGTCCTTACTGCGATTTTAATTCTCATGCGGTCAAGGGCGAGCTTCCGGAACAGCGCTATGTCTCGGTGTTATTAAGTGATCTGGACCATGATCTTCAGCATTTTGCGATAACCCGGCCGATCAGCAGTATTTTTATCGGCGGCGGCACACCGAGTCTGTTTTCGCCGGAAGCGCTCAATAGTTTGCTGGAAGGCATTAAACAGAAAGTCGGCTTTTCGGATAATCTGGAAATTACGCTGGAAGCCAATCCCGGCACTTTTGAGCTGGATAAGTTTGCAGAGTTTAGAGCACTGGGGATCAATCGCCTGTCAATCGGCGTTCAAAGCTTTAATGATAGCTTGTTGCAAAAACTCGGTCGGGTACATTCGTCTAAAGAGGCGATTCGTGCCGCAGAAACCGCACATCAGGTAGGATTTGACAATTTTAACCTGGACTTGATGTTTGGGCTGCCCGCTACGGACAATCACAGCAGCCGGACCGACGTTGAAATGGCGATCAAACTGAACCCAGCGCATATTTCGTTTTACCAGCTTACGCTGGAACCCAATACCTTGTTTCACAAGTTCCCCCCGCAATTGCCCGATGATGAGCATATCTATGCGGAACAGCAGGCCTGTCAACGGCTATTGGCGGACCACCAATACGGCCAATATGAAATTTCGGCTTACAGTAAGCCTGATTTCGAGTGCCGCCATAATCTTAATTATTGGCAATTTGGCGATTACCTGGGTATCGGCGCGGGTGCGCATGGCAAAATAAGCGCTCATCTGCCAAAGGGCATATTCCGCACCGCCAAGCCCAAAAGCCCCGAAATTTATCAAGCCCAAACGCATCGTCAACCGGGCGTCGCGATTGAAACCGATGTATTGGCATTGGAGTTTATGATGAACCAGCTCCGGCTTAAAAAAGGATTTACGCAGAGCCATTATGAACGCATGACAGGATTAAGCGCCGAATCGTTGCAACCCGCATTGGGCGAGTGCATCAATCTGGGTTTGATCTGCCATGAAGAGGGGGTTTACAAATGCAGCGAAAAAGGCTGGAATTTTCTGGACTCGGTGCTCGAAAGGTTCATTCGTTAGCACACGCGGGTTATACTAATCGCTGTACTGACAATCTTTAAGCCCTTACTCGGAAGCCACTTAAACTATGCTTGCTTTTCAAAAAGACTTTATTCACTACACATTGGACTGCGGCGTACTGAAGTTTGGTGAATTCCAGCTCAAGTCCGGTCGGACCAGCCCCTTTTTTTTCAATACCGGTTTATTTAAAACCGGTGCGCAATTGGGCAAATTGGGCGAATTTTATGCCTATGCGCTCATCGAATCCAAATTGCCTGTCGACGTGTTGTTCGGCCCCGCTTACAAGGGTATACCGCTGGTTTGCGCCACGGCAATCGCTTATGCGCGGCTGACCGGCCAAGATATTCCGTTTGCTTTTAACCGGAAAGAAGCGAAGGACCATGGAGAGGGCGGCACTCTCGTTGGCGCGGAATTGGCTGGTAATATTCTGATATTGGATGATGTGATCACCGCAGGAACCTCTGTCAGAGAATCTGTCGCCATTATCAGAGCCGCGAATGCCAAACCAGCCGGCGTGCTGATTGCGCTGGATCGCCAGGAAAAAGGCGAAAACCAATTATCGGCAACTCAAGAAGTCAGCACCACTTACGAAATGCCTGTATTTTCAATTATCAGTCTTGAGCACATTATCGAATATCTGACTGAACAGCCTGAAGCCACGGCCTATTTAGTCAACATTAATGCCTACAGGGAAAAGTACGGCGTCACAAATTCTCATGTCGAATGATTTATAGCCGCACCTGACTAACAGTAATCAAGATATAGTCTACAATTACCCCGAAACAGGTTTTACCGACTTGACCCCTGCAGACCAGTGACAGCAAAAGGCTTGCCATGAGGAACTTGGAATTTAAAGAACAACTGCACGAATATTCGCAGTGGCGCAGCCAATTGATACAAGCCATTGAAATGTATCAAGAATGGCGGCAACGTTATGCCATGAACGATATTCACAGCACTGAAATGCTGCTCAATATACTTCATGGTCTTGAATCTGATCGGATTACACTGGCGTTTGTTGCAGAGTTTTCCCGAGGAAAAACAGAACTGATTAATGCTCTGTTTTTTGCAGAAACAGGCGTTCGTTTACTGCCCTCATCGCCTGGCCGCACCACGATGTCGCCTACCGAACTTTTTTATGATGAAAAAGGCGGGCATTATATTCGCTTACTCAATATCGAGAGCCGACTCGAAGATATTTCTCTCAGTGAGTACAAAAAAAAGCCGGAGCGCTGGAACCAGATCGATCTGGATTTTGATTCCCCGACTCAAATGCAGGAAGCATTCAAAGAGTTAGTCGCCACCAAACGAGTGTCTCGCGAAGTCGCCGATAAACTGGGGCTTTGGAATGAAAAAGAGGCTGCTGAGCAGGGCATCGTCAACCCGGAAACAGTGGAGATTCCATGTTGGCGTCACGCGATGATAAGTTTTCCTCATCCTTTACTCAAAGAAGGCTTGTGCATACTCGATACTCCCGGTCTAAATGCGCTGGGCACCGAGCCCGAGCTGACGCTGAACATGCTGCCCAGCGCACAAGCCATTATTTTTGTCTTAGCGGCCGATACCGGCGTCACCAAAAGCGATCTGGAAATGTGGCGTAACCACGTCAGTAATACGCGTGGCGAACGAAAGCAGGGCCTGGCCGTAGTCATGAATAAAATTGACGCCATGTGGGATGATCTGGCCGGTGATTCAGGTTATGAAGCATCGATAAAATCTCAAATCAAAACCTGCGCATCCATTCTGAATATTGATGAATCCCTGGTTTTTCCTGCATCCGCCAAGCAAGCCTTATTGGCTAAAGTCAAATCGGATGATGCCTTATTGAAAAAAAGCCGGTTGTTCGCACTGGAAAACTACCTCGCGAATGACATTCTCAAGCAACGACGCACTATTATTCTTAATACTATCAAGCGGGATATCGGCTTCCTGGTCACCGAATCATCGAATTTAACCGATACAAAGCTCAATAATGCCGCCAAACAACTGGAAGAGTTCAAGAAGATAGATTTTGAAAACCATGAAATGACGGACAAGCTGATGGCGGAAACCCGCGATCGTCAGCAACATTACATGTTGAATATTGAGAATTTTCAAGCCAGCAGAAAAGTGTTTAGTGTTCAGGCCAAAATTTTGGTCGACTCCCTGTCTAGCGAACGCATTGATGAAATAATCAAAAATATGCGTATTGAGATGGCTAAAAGCCTGACGACTTATGGAATGAAGCAGAGCATGCGCAAATTATTCGACGAATTGCGCGATGTTTTGCAGGACTGTGTCGATACCACGAATGAAACCCGGAGATTGGTCAAAGCAATTCATAAAAAATTCCAGGATGAATACGGCTTTAAGGAAATAGAACCCCAGTTGTTTTCGATCAAGCAGTACCAATTTGAACTGGAACAAATTTTTGAAGAAGGTGAGGCGTTTAGAAACAGCGCACGCACCACCATGACCGAACAAAGCATCGTAATCAATAAGCTCTACTCAACGCTGATTAATAGAGCGAGAGCGATATTGAAAACGGCCAACAAAGACGCTACGACATGGTGCAATAGCGTTCTAACGCCACTGATGCATCAGATTAAAGACCATAAAAAACAAATTGAAAGCCGACTGCAAATGCTGAGAAAAATCAACGACTCAAAAGGCAGCGTAGCGGAAAACATTGCACAACTGGAACAGGAACTGGAACCGTTGAAACGACAAAGGAATGAACTGAGCACCATTATAAAAGCCATGCAAATGGAACCGCCTCCCTCAATGATAGAAAATAATCGATAGCCTTTTTGAAAAGGTGAGTAATTTCACCTTTTCAAAGCCTAAGGGCAACAGGCACACCTTACCCGGCTGAATCTCCAACTCGTAGGATGCGGTAAACAGCGTACACCGCATCTTTCGCAATTGATGCAAGCCTCACCCCATCCTAAGCCCTCTTAAATCTCCCGCTCATTCTGTAATGGCATTCCTTACTTTAAGCCCTTTCAAAATGATTTGAATAAACTTCTGCCCGCACCTGATCACAATACAAGGTAAAATCGTCTCTGAGATTAATGAGCCTTAATGGTCTATTCTTTGCCGAACGAGGCATCACTATGACTTGGCTTTACCCAGCCACATTCATTCAGGGGAGAGATTTGTGGGAAGATATGATTTGTATGAACGAAAAAAGCCAATAGGTTTGATCATAACCCTATTGATCATTTTAATGGCCGCACTCGCAGCGGGCGCTTGGTTTTATATTAATCCACAAGTGGTTGAGACCGGTAATTCGGGATTGACGACGCAAGAGTTAGCCTTGCCTGCTACATCGAATCAGGAACAAGGCGCGCCAGCCAATACACTCAATCTATCGTCAGAAACAGAGCCTAAAATTAGTACGGAAGAACCTTCTACAGGCAGTGGCCCGGCGTTGCCTGCATTGGAAAATAGCGATGATTTTTTTCGCGAACAGGCAAACCGATTATCACCGGGTTTTAGCCCGTGGTTAAAAGAGGATGAACTCATTAGAAAAGTGGTCATCATCGTCAACGATTTTTCTCAAGGGCTCCGAATTCACAAGCATATGAAACCGTTTACTTTAACGGAAACTTTCATTGCAGAAAAAGATGACCAGGGCCTGTACCTCTCGCCCAAAAGCTATCAACGCTACAATCAACTGGCTTCAGCGATTGACGACATTAATGTTAAAGATGGATTACAAACCTATCGAACGTTGAATGCGCTTTTTCAACAGATTTTCAAAGAATTCAGCTATCCGGAAAGTTACAGTGTGGATGATCTTTTCCAAAAAGCCGCTGCCGAACTATTGACTGCTCCGGTCATAGACTCGCGTATTGCTCTGGTCAAGGCCACGCTTGGCTACAAGTTTGCTGACCAAAAACTTGAGACGCTTAATCCTGTGCATAAACAAATGATCAGGATGGGGCCTCAAAATACCCGAATCATTCAAAATAAACTGCGCTTGTTGACCGAAGGCCTCGCCAACATGTCGCCATAGCGTTATAAACGGAACCAAGCAGGGACATAAAATGATTTACCCCGGCTTGGTTCAACTGCTTGGATGAAACTTAAGCCTGAAATCCTGATCAGCCAACGCCGGAATTTTATCTTCCGATACCGGCGGACTAAAATAATAGCCCTGAACCTGGTGACAACCTAACCCCCGCATGACCAGTGCCTGCTCGATGGTTTCCACGCCTTCGGCAACCAGCGTGTAGTTGAGCGCATTGGCAAGTCCGATAATGGCGCCCAGCATAAGCGGAGTCTGATGGCTGGAAAGAACATCCTGAACAAAGACCTTATCCACTTTGAGTGTATCAATCGGTAGCTCTTTAAGCGAGGCCAGCGATGAAAACCCGCTGCCAAAATCATCGATGGCGATCCTTACACCAATTTCCCTCAGTTGCCTGAATACAGTCAGATAACTTTCCTGTTGCATCGCATTTTCAGTCACTTCAAGTTCCAGAAAACGTCCTGAAATGCCGGTTTTATGCAAAATTTCACGAACCGTAGCCAATAACTCGGGATCACGAAAATGGAAAGGAGAAATATTGACCGATACGGATAGCGAACTCCAGCCTGCTGCATGCCATAAGGCCAATTGTGAACAGGCGGTTGTCAGCACCCATTTTCCCAACTCGATAATAAGACCCAGATTTTCAGCCAGCGCGATAAACTCAAATGGACTCACTAAACGTCCATCCGGATGCTGCCACCGTATCAAGGCCTCAACACTGACCATTTTGCCGGTTTGCAGTGTAATTTGCGGCTGGTAATACAAGATAAATTGCTGCTTTTCAAACGCGTCTCGCAGTTGCTGCTCTTTTTTCATACGCTGTTTGACTTGCAAGGTCATTTCCGGCGTATAAAAAGCAAAGCGTTGTTTACCGGCTTGTTTGGCAGAATACATCGCCGCATCAGCGGCCTTCATAATTTCAATTTCATCACGCCCGTCTCGCGGATAGATGGCAACACCGATACTGACACGCGGCCTAAGCAAGTTGCCATCCAAATTCAACGGCAGGTTGATCTGATTTAAACACCGTGTCGCAACTTCCGCCACACTCTCTTCATCGATGATGTTATCAACGATGATGCAAAATTCGTCACCACCCAAGCGTGCAGCAAAATCAATATCCCGGATAACCAACTTGATGCGTTGCGCAATCGCTTTCAAATATTGATCGCCGACATTGTGGCCAAGTCCGTCGTTGATGTCTTTGAATCCGTCCAGATCAAGATACAGAAACGCAAATTGCTCGTTGCGCCGGGCGGCGCTCTTAATAATGCCGTCCATGCGTTCGTGATAATAAGTCCGACTGGCGAGCCCGGTCAGGCTATCGAAATAGGCCAGGCGGTGTATCTGTTTTTCGGATTCTTTTTTATGGGTTATATCCTGAACGGTGCCGGTGATAATGGGATTGCTTAAATCGGTAATCGCCTCAATCTCCTGATGTACAAAAACAATTTCGTAAGGCGTAATTTGCAGCCGATATTCGGTATGCTGAATAGAGGGGTTATGAATTGAATTACGAATGATATTGCTGACGAAACTCCGGTCCTCAGGATGAATAAGCTCGAGAAAACCTTCTAAGGTGTTATTGAACTGACTTGGATTTATCTCGCAAAGTTTTGCCAAATGAGATGACAACTTAAAGTGATTGTTCTTGCTGTCCCAGGTCCAATAACCCAAGCGCGCGATACGCTGGGCGGCATCCAACTGGAGCTTGCTGCTTCTAAGTTCAGAGGTGATTTGCCCGGTCCGTAATATAAATTGCAGGCGATGAGTCAGGATGGTGTAGTTTAACGGTTTGACAACAAAATCCGTGGCGCCGGCGGCAAAGGCCTTATTAATGGATTCGGTGTCACCCAGACCGGTCGTCATAATAATGGGGACATCGGCCAAATCCGGAAGCGCTTTGAGTTGTTTGCACGTTTCAAAGCCATCAAGTTCATCCATCATCGCATCCAACAGAATAAGGTCAGGAATGGTTTGTTGAGCCTTGACGAGGGCTTCTTTACCGTTCGTTGCCGTTTCGATTTGAAATCCGGACGAGCGTAGCACTTCACTGATCACCATCCGAAAACTGGCGTCATCGTCTACCAGCAAGATGTGCTGCCATGACTTTTCGGCCTGGACAGTTTGAGTTAAATGCATTTCAAACGGGTTGATCGCTTCATGTAAAGCGGCTATGACGGTGGGCAGTTCGTCTGTCAGCGCTTCAACTCTAAGCGGCATAATATCCAATAAATTTTTCTTGGCTTTTGTTTCTATTTCGTCCGCCAGTTTCGCAATTGAATCGGCGCCAATGTTAGCCGATGCCGATTTAAATGCATGGGCCAATGACGCTAACAAAGGTGCATTTCTATCGTACAGGGCATCCCGGATTTTTTCGATTTCTGATGCGGCACTGTTCAGATAAAGTTCGACAGCCTTGTTCAGCAAAGAAGAGCCGTCTTCAGTCCTGATTTCCCGTAATTGGTTCAGCGTATCGAGGTTTAAAATGTCCAAACGTGATTGATCAATAGTCAATCCGTTAAGAAGAGCGACACCTTGAGGTTTGTCGCTGGGCTTCAACCATTTTTCCAGCTCCGCCATTATTTGCTTTTTGTTAAATGGCTTGCTGATATAGCCATTCATACCTGCGGCCCGGCATTGTTCCATGATGCCTTTCTGTACGTCTGCAGTCAGAGCAATAATAGGCAAGGTTTCGTTATTTTTGCCTAACTGCTGACGTATCGTGCGAGTCGCTTCAAAGCCATCCATAGTGGGCATATGGCAATCCATTAAGACCAAATCGTAGTGTTTGTTTTTGACGGCCTCGACGGCCTCTTGTCCGTTATTAGCAATTTCCACGTCGCAACCGACCGCTTTGAGCAAGCCTAAACCGACTTCCTGATTGATAATGTTATCCTCAGCCAATAAAACGAGACCCTGCAATGACTTAACTGGACTGATTAGAGCATTCTCCATCCCACCATTACTCAACGGGGTGTTGCCGGATAGCTCAAGTAAACATTGCAAAAGTTGCTTTTGAAAGATCGGCTTGTTCAGGGTTCGATAAATACCGTACTCGGAGTATTTTTCGAAATCCATTCCCAAGGCATCAGAACTTAACATGATCTGCTGCAAGGGTTTAATCATGGGGTCGTTTTTAATGCTTTTGGCAAGGCTCAGCCCATCCATATAAGGCATGTGCCAATCCAGTAAAGCAATCTGGTAAGGCTGCCCAAGCGCTGTTGCCTGACGAAGGTCTTGCAGGGCTTTTTGTCCGTTATCGACCGTTTGAACCTGTATTCCCCAGTAACTCAACAGGTCGAACAAAATATCGCGATTAGTTACATTATCATCAACGACCAGTATTTTCAGATTTTTGAGAACCGAAAGCTCAGGAAGCCGGTTCTCTGCAAGATTGCCTTTTTGCAATGTCAAACAAAAATAGAAACAGGCCCCTTTGCCCGGCGTGCTGATTAATTGCAGATCGCCGCCCATCAATTGAACCAGTTTGCGGGAGATGGTCAGTCCTAGTCCCGTTCCACCATGACGCCTTGTAATAGAACCGTCAATTTGAGTAAAACTCTCGAAGATGGCTTGTTGCTGCTCAAAAGGAATACCCGGACCGGTATCGGCTATCTCAAATTTGAGCTGTATGCTTTCAGACGTTTCAACAGACTCCAACGGCCGGACTTTGAGCTCTACCTGACCCTGTTCGGTAAATTTGATCGCATTGCCCATTAAATTTATGAGAACTTGCCGTAATCGCTCAGCATCGCCTATGACTTGAATGTGTAAGTCATAGGGCAAATTAAGCAGAAGTTCCAGATTTTTTCTATAGGCCTGATCAGTCAGAATTTCCGTGGTTTCTTCCAGCAAACGGCTTAAACAGAATTCTGTTTCGTTGAGCTTGAATTTACCCGCTTCGATTTTGGAAAAATCAAGAATATTGTTGATGATGCTCAACAAAGACTCTGCCGAACGAAAAGCGGTTTCCGCCAGCCGCTTTTGGCGAGAATCGAGTTCCGTGTTAAGCAACAGTTCGGTCATGCCCAGCACGCCATTCATAGGTGTTCTTATTTCATGACTCATTGTGGCCAGAAATTCGCTTTTTGCTTTGCTGGCCGCTTCCGCGCCCTCTTTTCCTTTTACAGCTTCTTCGGTGGTAAGTTGTAGCTGAATATTTTTATCAAATAGTTCGGCCGTGCGATCGGCTACCTGCCTTTCGAGATGCAGCCGATATTCGTCCAACTGTTTATCGCGGCGCTCTATTTCTCCCAGCATTTTGTTGAAAACACTGGAAAGCAGGCCAAACTCATCCGTTCCGGATTGAACAACACGGGCGGTGTAATCTTTTTTAGAAGAGACCGTATCCATGACCTTCATTAAATTCATCAGGGGCATGGAAAATATTTTCTGAAGCCGCGCAGACAAGAGCAATATCAGCAGTAGGCTGCCGAAAATAGCCAATCCCACGATGAAATAAAAAGTACTTAGATCCTTGTTTAACTTAGACAGGTCATTAATGAGATGAACAGAACCGATGATTTGCCCATTCAGCATGATGGGATAGAGCAGATGCAAAAAGCCCTGGTCATCATACTCAAAATCATCGATAACCTCAGCGGAGCTTGTGCCGCGCCAATAATCGGATTTTAATCGGGCCAGCCAGCCGGATCCGTTTGGTTCAGATGCCATATTAAGGGGCTTGGCGAGCTGAGCGATTACTTTGGCTTCAGTCCATGACTTGTGAAAATCCGGATGCTGCTGGAATGTTGCGAAGGGTTGTCCTTGAAGCGTATAAATATAAACCGCAACAATATCCTTACGCGAAGAAAATCCGGCTAATGACTCTTCCGCCGTTTTAGGGTCGTTAAACGCCAATGCCGCCGAACTGTTCCAGGAGAGAACGCTGGCTAAAGAGATCAATTCACCTTCAACAGCCCGCTTGATGCTTTGATATTGAAAGGTCACCATTGCGACTGTGACTAGCAGCATCGCAAAAATGGCTGTAAAAGCCATTATCAAAATGAGCTTGGTGCGAATTGAAACGTTGCCTATTCTAAGCATTATCCATGTCCTTCAGGGATTTTCAGTGATGACATTAGCCACCTTGAGCAAACGGGCGCTCATTATGAACCCCGCTTGCCGAGCTAAATCAAGGTTGATATTCAAGGTTAATTTATCGTTATTTTTTTGCAGGTTCACGATGCCTTTAAAGGTGGTTAATCCTTCGGTATCGTCGACAGTCAGGATAGGCTTGCCTAATGCTGCAGCGTGAAGCTGAGCGAGTTGAAGCCTATCCTGGCCGCTGATAAAAACAATATGACAGTCATCAATGTTCCGGTTACGGTTGATATTGATAATGACGACGGAATGCTGGCCAATTTGCTTGTCTGAAAGCTGCTCGAAGGCTTGTTGCACGATATTGTCACCTATCACGCAGAGCCGTAAATCTTCATCTTCGCTTTTAAATGCATGCTCAGGCCATTCTGTGAATATCGCAAGATTGAGTGTCACCGCTGTTTTAACCGCAAACTCTTCCAGTGTTTCAGCATTAACGCTCGCGCACGATAATGCGCCCGTCCATAACAGGGCGGCAAAGGCAAAAGACCTCGATTTTGAGGGCGTTTGGTTATTTACCCCCCCGATCTTTAGAATGAACTTTGAAATGGCAATCATCATTTAAGAGGCGCTATAAACCCATTCTAGACGAATACTTTGGACTAAAATTGCCAAGCCAACTTGCCATAGAAACCTCTTTGGTTTTCTTTAGGTTGGACAAAATTTTCACTGATATATTCCAGTTGGCTGTCATTCAGTAAATTTTGACCGACTAGCGATAGCTCGACATCTTTGTGGATACGCCAACCCAGGCGCATATCCATCGTGATATAGCTATCAACCGGTGAAGAGCCGACTACGGTGAAGGCGCTGGCATCATCGGTATAACGCAGCCAAATATCCCAGCTGATATCCTTCCACGGGTTGATTGAAGAGCGTAATGAAACCTTGTGCTGCGGGGAAATAGCCTCTTGATAATACTCACTGTTGTGAAGATGAGTTTCAATAAAGCTGTAACTCAAATCCCAGCGCCAGTTGTCCCGCATTTGCCAGACTACCGAGGTTTCAACACCGTAAGTCTCTCCCGAATTGCCATTGTCAATAATGAAAGGTTGAGTGATATAGGGATTTACCGTCGGCAGGATAGGCTGCCCGGGACTAAATGATCGCAGGCTTTTATAGTCGTTAAAAAATGCCGACACATCCAGAGAAAATAATTTGGCAAAGGTAAAGCGGTAACCCACTTCATAGGCGAGCAGTTCTTCGGAATCAAAGCTATTAGACCCGTTAACTGTCAATTCAGTAGGAACGCCGAATGGTGATTGTCCGGCAGGAATGACGCTTCCACGCAGGGTCATATCCGAATCAATACGCGAGGGGATTCTGACCGCTCTGGAAACGGCCGCCCAGGCCTTGTGTGAGGGATGCGGTGTCCACATGAGCCGTGCGGTGGGCTGATATTCAAAGCCGGTGTAATCGTTATGTTCAAATTTTGAGCCCAGCGTAAGCCACAAGGTCTCATCAACCAGACTTATTTCATCTTGTAAAAAAGCACTAAAATATTGGTCACCTCGGTTCTGTGGATCAAAAGAAATTGCGGGTGTCATATCGAACCGGGTTTCCGATTCACTATAACGATACCCTCCCCCCCAAATAATGTCATTCCAGCCGTTCAGGGCAAAGCGGTGCTGAAAATCAATATCGTAGGTGTTGCGTAATTCATGAATATAGATATCTTCCCGATCATACCGGTCGTAGTAAAGTTGCATGGTATAACTGGAGGTGGATGAAAAGGTATGCTGCAAGCGTCCTAGTACATTTGCGCCATAGACTTGGGCAGTATCGTTAACAAAAGCGGCGCCATTTGGCGTATCAAATACGGGGTAGTTAAGCTTTTGGTTGAAATTGCTATGGTATGCGTCACCTTGAACGGTAAACGCATCCGCATTGGTTACTAATGAATCGACTCTGAAACCGCCTTGCACTTTGTCCCAATCGTCGTTTGACCTGGATTGGTCTTGACTGATTAATTCATCTCTTTTGAAGCCTTTCATATAGGCCCGTCCGGTAGTATCTTTACCTAACTGGGTCCCGTAACGTGCAGAACCGAATCCAAGTTCTTCGGTTCCGCCACCGCCTGTAACCAAACCGCCTTGCGTATCGGCTGAGTGCTTGGTAATGATGTTGATGACGCCGTTGACTGCATTAGCGCCCCATAGCGCGGCGCCGGGACCTCTGATAACCTCAATGCGATCGACATCTTCCATCATGACATCTTGCATTTCCCAATAAACACCGGAGAATGCCGGGGTATAAATATTCCGCCCATCAATCAACACCAGCAGTTTGTTGGCAAAGCGGCCGTTAAATCCACGGGATGAAACAGCCCACTTATTGGCATCAATACGCGCAACATCTATACCGGGAGCCATCCGTAATGCATCAGGGATAGTGGTAACGCCGGACCGCTTGATGTCTTCATTACTGATGACAAAAATAGCGGCCGGAGCGTCGGAAAGAGACTGGGCTTTTTTGGAAACGGAGGTTACTTTGACATCTAATAGTTCTTCCAGATCAAGTGCGTAAACATCACTTGCGTCCTCCGCGTTGATAGCCGGTGAGGCAAGCATCCAACCTATCAAACCAAATATAAGGATAGCAGTGATATTCATGGCATTTCGGGTCAGGGGAAATCAAAGGGGTGTTGGCCGGTTAAGTTTAGACTAAATCCATTAATCCTTTTTTGATGCCCCTAAAATGAGTAGGGGTGATGTGGTTTAGCGCCCTGCGTTAATTAAATGGAATACGCTTATAGGACGACAGGCATTGGGGTTAAAAATGTGTGAATGCCGCATCTGAAACACTTCAGTTGTTATATACTTCGCGCGGTCAAAAACCATAAAGATCAATGGAAGCTAAATTGCATCTTGCCTAATACTATTTTTAAATCCGGATTAATTACACCTCTATGAAAAGTAATGTCGTCGATGCACGCATTTCACCCGAAAGTCATTTGTCGGTATTGTCCAAAGCTGAAGTCAATAAATTACTTGATACCAGCCAGGGCGGTTTGTATCAGCTGCTCAGAAGTTGTTCTTTAGCCGTTCTCAATTGCGGTAGTGCTATGGATGACGGGAAAGAATTACTGGAGCAGTATCAATCATTTGAAATTGCCGTGATTCAGGAGCAAAGAGGTATCAAGCTGGAATTGAAAAATGCTCCAGCCAATGCCTTTGTCGATGGACATATGATCAAAGGGATTAAAGAGCATCTGTTCAGTGTGCTACGTGACATCATTTATGTCAGTGATGAAATCCATGACAATCCAAAATTTGATTTACAAACTACAGATGGCGCAACGAGTGCTGTTTTTCATATTTTGCGAAATGCAGGGGTATTGCGTGCTCAAACCGACCCGAAATTGGTCGTTTGTTGGGGCGGGCATTCCATTTCCCGCGAGGAATACAACTATACCAAGCAGGTCGGTTATGAACTGGGATTAAGAGGTATGGATATTTGCACCGGCTGCGGCCCCGGTGCAATGAAAGGCCCGATGAAAGGCGCCACCATAGGCCACGCCAAACAGCGGATCTCTTTGGGCCGTTATGTCGGTATTACTGAACCGGGCATTATTGCTGCCGAGGCGCCTAATCCCATCGTTAATGAATTAGTGATTCTGCCTGATATTGAAAAACGCCTAGAAGCGTTTGTCAGAGTCGGGCACGGGATAGTCGTTTTTCCCGGTGGCGCCGGTACTGCCGAAGAAATTCTTTATTTGCTGGGCATCTTGTTGCATCCGGACAATGTCGAAATACCTTTCCCGTTGATTTTTACGGGCCCAAAAGCTTCTGAAAGTTATTTTAAGCAGATCCACCAGTTTATAGGTGACACTTTAGGTCTTGAAGCCCAGCAACGTTATAAAATCATTATTAATGATCCGGCCCGGGTTGCCCGAGAAATGAGAGAGGGGCTCAAATCGGTCAGAGAATATCGAAAACACAGAGATGATGCTTACTACTTTAATTGGTCAATTACAATCAGCCCTGATTTTCAGCAGCCCTTCGAACCGCATCATGAAAACATGAGCAATTTAAAACTGCACGGTAATCAGCCTCGTCATCATTTGGCAGCCAATCTGCGGCGGGTTTTTTCCGGTATTGTTGCGGGCAATGTCAAAGCCGATGGCATAAGAGCCATCGAACAATTCGGCCACTTTGAAATAAAAGGCGATGCCGAAATCATGGATCCTGTGGATCAATTATTGAAGGCGTTTATATCCCAGCAGCGCATGAAGCTGCCGGGAAAAACCTATGTTCCTTGTTATCAGATCGTTAAATAATTCAAGACACTTGAAAATTTACTCGTTGACTTTAATGAGCCAGCCGCCGGTTCCTTTGCATTGATTGGGACCGTTCGCGGCAATGTTGATTCTTGCGAAGCTGCCGGCTAAGGAGTTGGGAAGTTTGCCGGATACATTATATTTACCGCCTTTAGGCGTCACTTTGATGTCAACCGGTTGATTTTTGATGGTCACTTTAATACTTTCCGGATTACTGACAGTAGCCGCTGTAAATGAGAATTCCGAACCAACAGCAACCTCAGCCTTTTCGGGCGGAACAAACTCCGAAAAATAAGGCTTTTCGCAGGCTTTTTTACTGCTGCTGCTACTGCCATAGGCCCATAACTGAGTAGGCAGCGTGAGTATAATGAGTGCATTTAAGATTAAACGTGCTTTCATAGATCTCCACCTTTTTATGATATTTATTATTATGATTGTAAAAATAAGCTAACTTTCTGAATTTACAGAAGCTAAGATCTGACTATCAGCGCTGGATTTTGTAACGTTGTTAATCCGTTCTGACCCAAAGCAAGAACAGTTCAACCCGTTTTTTAAGATCGCTGATTAAGCAGAACCATCGAAAGTCCCTTACCGGTAACTTATCAGGTTTTTAAAAAATGCTTAATTTTATGATCTGTGGATTGATTTGGGTAATGCGGAATGAATAGCGGAGAGTTAACTGACACGTTGTCTGGCGGCGTAAAACGCTCTTATCGAAAAATGGAGGGGCTTCCGAATGTAATGTAACATTCGGAAGATCCTCAAACTAAACTAAGACTCGTCCCTGCCTAATTCAAGTATTGCTTGAGCGTGCGTCAACGGTTCTATTTTTACCGTATCCACACCCTTTTTTACGATGCCCAACTCTTTGGCAGCAGCATAAGATAAATCCATCTCTCTGTGCCCGGCATAAGGACCTCGGTCATTGATTTGAACAACTACACTTTGGTCGTTTTTAGGATTTGTAACTTTTACATAAGACATCAGCGGTAAAGTTTTATGAGCCGCTGTCATAGCATTCATATTAAACTTTTGACCACTGGCCGTTTTTTTACCGTGAAACTTAGCGCCGTACCAAGATACTTTGCTTAATGGTTTATTACGAATTCTCTGAATCAGATTTCTTTTAGCAATTTTTTTGGTTGAGTGTTCATCAAAATAAAGACCCTCACCGTAAGCCGTTTTAACAGGGCTTCCGACATAGGTTCCGATTACAAACGCACACGTTGCCAACATGATTTTACTCATAATTTAACGCCTTTTCTCATTAACTACGGTTCGATTCTAACCGGGCAAGTCTTAAGCTTTTCTTAAATAGGACTAAAAACAGCCTATTTGAATTTTAAAAATGTGAACTAATAGAGATACTTAGAAAAATACGCCCTCTTGTAAGCGTAAGAGGGATAAGGGATGACACTTAGATAAGCTCTATTTTTCTAATAATACGTGCCGTTATTTTTTAGTCTTTTGGTTAGGCTGATTTAGGTCAATGCCTGCCTTTTTTAGTTAATGGGCAATTTTCTGGAAGGAATGGCAACGCAAATTGTTTGCTAATCACGTGATCCAGCCATCAAAAAAAAGCACTAGTCCGGCTTTTCGGTTGTCAATATTTAACCTGGAAACTACAATCGACATGAACTTTTATGGGTTCCCGAAGTAATTGGGATCCGGCAAATCAGGGGGAAATTATGGCAACACAAACAATTAACTCATTTAGAAGTATCACGTTAATGGCGCTTTCCCTGCTTTGCAGCAGTGTTGCCTTAGCAGACGAGCAAGAGGATATGCAAAACCGCTTGAACGAAATGGTGATGTCACAGCCATTTAATGTCGCAGACAATGCAAAATTAGAAGCCTACATCGAAGAAGCAACAAAACAGGGCACGCCTCCTGTGTCCACACCCAGTAAATACTGGCGAAAGGGCTATACCTGCGCGGACCTGCGCCGTTATTCCTGGAATGATTACAGGGATTGCAGCTATTTCCATCGATATAACGGCTATTATTGGCCTTATTAATTAAATCAAATTTGCTAAATTTCATACAATTTAAAACTTTTTATCTGGCGTAAACACTTTAAGGGGATGTTAATGGTTAATTTTAAAAGAAAAACACTTTCACTGATTGGGAGCGCAGCAGTGGCAGCTCTGCTATTAAATGGATGTTCAGCAGTCCATACCTCTATTGCAAAGAAAGATCTGGACGTTCAAACGAAAATGAGCGATACGATTTTTCTTGATCCGGTGGGCCCTGATAAGAAAGTGGTGTACCTGGAAGTACGCAACACTTCTGACAAATCCAATTTTGATATCATGGATCCCATTCGCCAATCCTTACAGTCGCGAGGCTACGTGGTTACCAATGATCCGGAACGAGCTCATTACTGGTTGCGGGCTAATATCTTAAGTGTCGGCAAAGCCAACCCAACAGCTGCAGAAACGGCATTGGGTTCCGGATTTGGCGGCGCGCTGGGCGGTGCTGCTGCAGGTGCAGCAATCGGCGGCGGCTTAGGCGGCTGGTCGGGCGCTGGAATCGGCGGACTTGCCGGCGTTGCAGTGGGCGGTTTGGTTGAAACCATTGCGGATGCCGCTGTTCATGACACCACCTTCATGGTTGTGACTGATATTGAAATCGCTGAAAAAGCCAAACAAGGGGTGACGATCAGGCAGGACAGTCAACAGAATGCTAAACAAGGGATTGGCGGTTCAAGAACACAAACTTCATCTGAAGTCAGCGATAGAAAAAAATACCGCACCCGGGTCGTTAGCTCTGCAAATCAGGTCAATCTTGAGTACGAAGAGGCAGCGCCAGAGTTAACCAATGGTCTCGTTCGCTCTATTGCAGGCGTTTTTTAGTACGCTAAAAACACGCTGATTGTTATCTGCAACAAACTCATCATGAACAAGGCCCATTGCTTTGTCATGGTGAGTGACCCAAAAATGGCTACAACAAAGCCGCCTAAAGCCAGTCCGGCAGCTAAAAACCCACTATCACCTTAGAAACTTTTTCTGCCCCCAGAGCTTTCCTAAGAGAAAAGCCTCTAGCCGCGGCTATAAGACTTTCACAGGAAATTAAACCCGTGGCTCAATCTACAGGTTTGCGCATCGTCACGAACTCTTCTGCCGCTGTAGGGTGAATGCCTATCGTCGAATCAAAAACGGCTTTTGTCGCTCCGGCCCGGATTGCAACCGCCATCCCCTGAATGATTTCAGCCGCATTCTCACCAACCATATGAATACCCAGCACTTTTCCGGTGCTTTGCCTTACAATCATTTTCATAAGCGTCTTTTCATCCAATCCGGAAAGAGTATGTTTCATCGGTTTAAAAACAGACTTATAAATCTCGATATCCTGGTAACGCTTTCTTGCTTCGGCTTCCGTCAAACCGACAGTACCTATATTAGGTTGACTGAAAACGGCCGTAGGAATGTTGTCATAATCAACAGGCGCGGGACGATCGGAATAGAGCGCATTAACCAACGCCATCGCCTCAGCAATAGCTACCGGCGTCAAATTGACTCTATCGGTAACATCACCCAGCGCATAAATCGAAGAAATATTGGTTTGATAATTTTCGTCAACCTTGATTGCGCCCTTGCTGCTGAGTTCCACACCCAGCCTCTCAAGACCTAATCCGGCAATATTCGGTATCCGGCCGGTTGCATATAAAACAAGATCGGCTTCAAGTGGAACAGCCTCTCCGGTTTGCACGGTAAAACCGCTGTCTTTTATTTCTACGGATTTGATTTCAGTGTTGAACAGGATTTCTATCCCTTTTTTGCGCATTTCCTCTACACAAAATGTTCTGACATCGTCATCAAAACCTCTCAGCAGTTTATCGCCTCTGTAACAAAGCGTCGTTTTAACGCCCAGGCCGTGCATGATTCCAGCAAATTCCACTGCAATGTAGCCGCCTCCAACTATCAAAATTCGTTTGGGAAGTGTGGCTAAGGCGAACATTTCATTTGAAGTGGCCACATTTTCTTTGCCCGGAATGTCAGGCACAAAAGGGCGTCCGCCGGTGGCAATCAGAATTCGTTCGCAAGAAAATTGCTGCTCGCCCACTCGGACCGTATGAGTGTCCAGTAGCTCTGCTTTACCATGAATCAGGGAGACACCTGAATTATCCAGCAAACCGCCGTAAATGCCTTGCAAGCGCTCGATTTCGCGGTTTTTCTGAGCCAACAAAACGGACCAATCAAAATGCGGCTCGGCGACCGACCAGCCAAAACCTTGCGACGCTTTAAAGTCTTCGCTGAAGCGCGAGGCGTAGACAAACAGTTTTTTGGGAACGCAACCCACGTTTACACAGGTGCCGCCCAGATACAGGTTTTCGGCAATTGCGACGCGGACGCCCATCCCGGAAGCGGTCCGGGCCGCGCGAACGCCACCCGAACCGGCACCGATCACAAACAGGTCATAATCATAGTGAGTCATTTGAATCCTTTAGGATCGATTTTGAAAGGTTGAAAACAGGACGTTGCATTCATGCTTTACAAGGATGACTTCACACGTCCTGAAAAATCAATGGTCTGCACCCATCCGACAGGCTCCTAGCAGTTACCGGTCTATCAGATAAGCCAGCATTGTGTCTGCATCGCTAACCGTGAAAGGATCGTCTGGGCAATTGTCGGAAAGACCCGGCTCACTGAACACCTTGACGATTGCTTTATCGTCAACCAGCATGGAATAACGCCAGGAACGGTAGCCGAAGCCCAGGTTTTCCTTTTTGACCAGCATACCCATGCCCCGGGAAAAATCCCCATTTCCGTCGGGCAGCATTTTCACATGCTCAATACCCTGGTGTTTCCCCCACTGAAACATCGTGAAAGCATCGTTAACACTTAAGCAATAGACCTCATCAACGCCTTGATCGATAAGTTCCTGATATTTTGCCTCATAACCCGGTAAATGCGTGCTTGAACACGTGGGCGTAAATGCTCCCGGCAATGCGAATAGCACTATTTTTTTACCTTTGAAAACATCATCGGTGCTGACATCCTGCCAGCGAAAAGGATTATCGCCTCCGATACTTTCATCACGGACGCGGGTTTTAAAAACTACAGTTGGCACGGTATAAGTCATTTGATTTCTCCGGAAGTTGATTCAAACCTGTTAATGATGAGCGAGTGGCTTATCGGTAAACAGATAATCACGTAATTCACTGTCCAATTTAGGATCCTGTCTGCGTATCCATTCCAGCAGCATTGCCGCGTGCTCTTTCTCTTCATCGCGGTTATGTGCGAGTATGCCTTTCAGCTCATTATTCTTGCAGGCGTCGACTCTTTGGTTATACCAGTCGACCGCTTCGAGCTCCTCCATCAAAGAGGTAATGGCTCTGTGCATATCCCGTGTTTCATCAGAAAGCTCGTTAATAGATTCGTGATAACCTTCATTTGACATGGTTGATCCTCGTTAAAAGGGTTAAAAAGTCTGCCGAAGTGGGTTCATGTGCAATAGTTTTTATCGTCACAGCCCCCACTTTTTTCAGCACAGAAGCAGCTTATCGATCATTAAACTTAATTAAAAATTGATTGTTACTATGAGAACAATTGATTTCATCAATAAAAAGCCATGCAATGACTTTAGGGAATCGGGATTAAATCACTCGCAGCTGAAGAAGCAGCGCTATATCAAGGAGGGGGACGAGCGCCCAAAATCCCGTTCAGGCAGCTAGAGGGCTCAGAATAACGGCATTTTGGGGTAGACAACGGCTCTGATCAGAACGCAGGGAATCAACTTGCTCGTTGATTCCTTAGATGACAAGGTGATTGATTTTTTCTAGATCAGGCGCCTTCCTCTTTATCTTCTTCATTCGTCATATCCGATATGGCTTTCAAGCGCAAAATAGCTTTGTAGTTAACGCTATTCTCCGGATAGTTGCCTTCTTCGTCGGTTGCTCCGGCAGACTGACCCATCAGTATTTCCAGAGTTTCATCGACATTTGAAACCGTATAAACACTGAATAATCCTTGGGCGACAGCGTCTACCACTTCCTTCATGAGCATCAGATTACGTTGATTCGCTTTAGGAACAATGACGCCCTGCTCACCGTTTAGCCCGCGAGCCTGACAAAGCCTGAAAAACCCTTCTATTTTTTCATTGACCCCGCCTATTGCCTGCACCTCACCGTATTGATTGATGGAACCGGTCACAGCAAATGTTTGTTTGATTGGTGTCAATGTCAAAGCCGAAATCAGACTGCACAGCTCAGCCAGAGAAGCACTGTCGCCGTCAATATAACCGTAGGATTGCTCTATCGCGATGCTGGCGGAAATGGCCAGAGGAAATTGCTGCGCGTAACAATGTCCCAAATAGCCGGTCAGGATCATCACCCCTTTGGAATGCAAGGCCTGTCCCAGTTCCACTTCCCGCTCAATATCGACTATCCCGCGGGAGCCCGGATAAACCGTTGTGGTTATACGGGCAGGGGCACCGAAACTGCTGCCGCCGATTTCAAGCACCGTAAGACCGTTCACTTTGCCGATGGCACCGCCTTCGGTATCAATCAGAATAGTGCCGTCCAGCATTTCTTCGAGTATCGCTTCAGAAATTCGCCCGTTGCGATGTTCTCGCGCCGCCAACGCTTTTTCTACAAACTGTTTATCGATGACATCAACAACCGCCTGCGTACTTAATAAGTTGGCTTCACCTATGATTTCCAGCGAATCGTTGATATGCGCAGACAAGCGGCGCTGATGCTCTGCCTGACGGCAACTGTGCTCGATAAGTCTTTCAATCGCGCATCGTGTAAGTGGTTTTGCTCCGGAATCAGCAGCTTGCTTAACCATCAATGTCGCAAACTGCTGAATGGATAACGGCGTAATTTTGATATGGTCATCAAAGTCGGCCAATATCCTGAACATTTCGTTAAATTCATTATCCAGTTCTTGCAACAAGTAATAGATATCCCTGGAACCGACCAGGATCACTTTTATATTGAGCGGAATAACTTCCGGCTTAAGCGTCATGGTATTGATGCCCAATTCAGAATAAGGCGACTCGATTTCAATTTTGCCGGATTTCAACGCCCGTTTCAGGCCTTCCCAAACAAACGGGTAGTTCAACAGTTTATCGGCATCAAGAATCAGATAACCGCCATTGGCCTTATGCAGGGAACCGGGGCAGATGCGCCGGTAATTGGTGACCAAGGTGCCTTGCTCATTCTGATATTCGATGCGGCCAAACAGGTTTTGATAGATAGGATGGGGTTCGTAAATGACCGGTGCGCCGCTGCCCTGCTTGTAATCGAGGAGAATGTTAGGCGCGTAGCGCTCGACAAGCAACTGGCGTTTGGTTTGATTATCCCGGGAATCCATGAATGGCAGATTCGCCAGTTCAATGGCAATGCTGTTACGCAAATCTTTTTTAATTTCAGCCAGATAAGTGATGACATCATCAATATTCTGATACTGCTTTTTCAACTCTTTAAACAGCGGCGTAATCGCTTGTGTAATCGTTAAATCGTCCAGTTCCCGGATGTCCTTAACCATCGCCCGGCGCCATTGCGGCAATTCCAGCAACACATCGCTCAGAAAATTTTCCAGTATTTCCACCTGGGCTTTAAAAGCCTCGCGCTCTTCCTGAGGAAGCTGGGTAAACTGATCTTCGTCCAGGGATTTATTATCCCGAACGGGGAGAAAGGTGATCGTTTCGCTCTCCCGATAAACCGCAATTCCTGCCTCCTGCGCCCGGTTCTCAACCTGACTCAATGCAGCATTATATTTCTGATTGAACGCCCGTTCTATGGCGCTCTTTTTTTGCTGGTACGTCGGGCTTTCAAAAACAGCGGGAAATGTCGCCAGTAAATTATCGATTAATTTATCAATGTCTTTACTGAATTTTGCACCGACGCCCGCCGGTAATTCGATGGCAACGGGTTCACGAAGATTTTCAAAATTATCGACATAAGCAAAACTGGGCGGTGCAGCGTGATGTTGTGCCAGACTGTCCAGATGGCTGGTAATCATCGACAGACGCCCCGTACCAGGCTCTCCCATGACATAAATGTTATAACCGGAATTCTGCATGCTGACGCCAAATTCCAACGCCGATTGCGCCCGGGTCTGTCCCAGAATGGGGGGTTGGGATTTGGTGGTCAGCGAATAATCAATTTCCTGGAGATCGATGGTTAATCTCAGGACTTCCGGAGCAAGGGGAAAATGTTCGGACATGGATAAAGGGACTCGACAGCAAACAAACCGTTGATTCTACCATTTAAGCCGGGAATTATGTTTAACCTGTCGCCTCGTCATGAGCGAAAAGAGCCGTTGACGCTCATAAAAGTACAACCGATTTTGATTTTAGTGACAAGCCTGAAACCCAAACAAAGCCCGGCAGCCTTTATAGGGCTTGATTCCGGCTGAGCTATTTTGATGATAAAGCGGCAAATAATCAGTTTTTTCCGTCATTGAATTGTTCGACCATGATATCCAGCGTTCTGCTGAGTTCTGACAAGTCTTCGCAGGATCGGCCCGCTTTAGCTGCGTGACTGGAAGTTTCCTGAGAAAGCCTGTCAATAGCGGCAATATTTCGGGCTATTTCTGCGGAGACAGCATGCTGTTGCTCCGCCGCAGTTGCAATTTGCAAGGTCATGTCACTGATGGTGTTCACCGAATTATTGGTCTCAATCAATAGTTGTGTCGATATTTGGCCTTGTTCCGCGCTTTCAGAAGCTTTTCTGCGCACTTTAGCCATTTCTTCTACCGTCCTGCTAGTTCCCTGTTGCAAGGCCTGAATCATCGAATTGATTTCCTCGGTTGACTTTTGGGTACGTCCTGCCAAAGTCCTCACTTCATCGGCAACCACAGCAAACCCGCGCCCCTGCTCTCCTGCCCGAGCCGCTTCTATGGCTGCGTTTAAAGCCAGCAAATTCGTTTGCTCGGCAATGCTTTTAATCACATCCAGCACACCGCTGATATCCAGACTGTTTTTGGCCAAATGCTGAATGGCCGTTTCCGCGCCATCGATTTCTTGGGACAACGAGCTTATCAAATCAAGTGTTTCAGTGACACGCGACAAGGTTTGCTTTGATTGGTGATTGGCGTCCGTCGCTGCTTTCGCGGCATTACTGGCGCTTCGGGCAACTTCATCGATAGTACCGGTCAATTGCTGAACAGCACTGGCGATACTGTGTGTTCCTTGGAGCTGATGGTGCATGGCCGCCGTCACCTCGTTGACGGCAGAATTTGTCTCTTCGGCTTTTTGTAAAAGCGTTTCAGTTGACTGAGTCAGGCGCAGAATGATCGTTCTTGATTTTGCCTTAAGCAGTTTGAACGTCAGCAGTAATTGGCCTGCCTCCGTTTTATCCCGGGTATAGATATGTTGCATTAATGGATTGTTGACCTCATTCCTGGCCATCTGCACGACATCTTGGAGTGGCGAAAGAATTATCCTGATGAGTAATGAAGAAACCAGTGTCACCAGGGTAAAAGAAATACCGGCCGATACCGGGCCGATTTCTCCAATTAGGAACAAGGCGAAAAACAAAACAGCGAACAGCAATGCGTTGCCTAACATAATCCGACCGAGAATACCCAGGCGTCCGGGGTTAAGATCGGCTGATGTCCCTGTTTGTATGTTTTTATAAAGTTGTTCGGCGCGATCCAGAATTTCACGATCGGGTTTAACGCGAACCGATTCAAAACCGATAACCCGGCCTTTTTCGATACGAGGGGTGACAAAAGCATCAACCCAGTAATGGTCGCCGTTTTTGCAGCGATTTTTAACGATGCCCATCCAGGGTTTTCCCGCACTGATCGTTCCCCACATATCCGCAAAGGCTTCACTGGGCATATCGGGGTGCCGGACAATATTGTGATTATGATTCAGCAATTCATCTTCACTAAATCCGCTTAACTTGATGAAGTCAGGATTAACATAACTTATAACGCCATTAGGGTCTGTAGCCGAAGTCAGAACCATTGCATTGGGGTAATCAATAGCGTTTTGGGTAACAGGAAGGTTCTTTCTCATGATAGCCCCATAGTTAGTTTCATGTTTCCAAAGAGTGAAGTGCCAAACAGCTGTAGCTTAATTCTCCTGCAAAAAGCTTAGCTGATATTGCATTCCACGCAGAATAAGATTCATATCACTTGTTCGGGTGTTTATGGGTAAGAAGCTTGACGCAATCCGGAAATTCAATAGCGTTCGCATGAGGCGTTGAACGTTTGCAGCGGCATCATCCCGGATTTCGCTTAAGCTTCATCCCGGCTACTTTTTGTCCCGCTTCAAACGGTAAAGCGCCGAAATATCCTCGTCACCAAAACCTTGAGCCATCAATTGTTCATAATCTTCCACCGTCTTATCCGACAGCGGTATGGCTGATCCTGATTTTTCAGCCATGTGCCGGCAAATGTTCAGGTCTTTGTGGTGCAGCGCCAGCTTGAAGCCCGGAGCAAAAGTGCCCTGGGTCATTGTGAGGCCCCGGTGTTCCAGAAACCAGTTGCCTGAGGCGCCACCGGAAATGACATCGACGACTTTATCCATGGGCAAGCCTTGTGCCTGGCCAAACGCCAACGCTTCGGTGACAGCCTGGCTGATGCCTGCGCACATGATTTGATTGACCGCTTTGGTCGCCTGACCCATGCCTACCGGACCCATGTGGACGATGCGTTTGGTCATCGCGGCCAATACCGGACGAACGCGCGCCAACGCGTCGACATCCCCGCCCACCATCGTGACCAGTGTGCCGTTTTTGGCGCCTTCAACACCACCTGATACCGGCGCATCCAGAAAGTCAGCCTGCTTTTCGGCCAGAATGACTGACGCTTGAAGCGCAGTGTCGCTACTCACGGTGGACATATCGATAACGACAGTCCCAGGTTTGATTGAGGTCGCAATCGCGTTAACCACCGCCAGCACATCCTGATCGGCTGAAATGCAGATCAGCACCACATCCACTACTTGCGCCAAATCGGCAGGATCAGTGTGTGCACTCACCTTAAGTTCATCAGCCAAATCCTGCGCTTTACTTTCCGTGCGGTTGTATACGGCGGCCAGCAACCCGGCTTTGGCCAGATTTCTTGCCATGCCCAAACCCATGGCACCCAAGCCGATCAAACCTGCTTTCATGTTATTTCTCCAGATACGTGTATGAAACCAAACCGGCATCCAGTTCTTTCAGGTACATTTGGCGCAGTGTTTCGCTGATATCGCTGAGCGCCAGTTTTTGCCGGTACGCCGCTCTTAATTCTTCCGGATTGATATGCACATAATCCAGCAAGTCACCGACATTTTCGCCGATCTGCAAGTCGGAAAAGTGGTAACCGTTGGGATCCAGCTCGATGTTGATTGAATGGGTATCGCCGAACAGATTATGCATATCGCCCAGGATTTCCTGGTAAGCCCCGACCATAAAAAAACCGATCAAATAGGGCTCATTTAAATCGATAGCATGCACAGGCAAGGTTTTTTCAATATTCTGTCCGTCCACATAAAGGTCTATCACGCCATCGGAATCGCAGGTCAGATCTTGTAATACGGCGCGCCTATCAGGTTGCTCGTTAAGCCGGTGAATAGGCATGATGGGGAAAACCTGGTCTATGCCCCAAATATCGGGCAATGATTGAAACAGCGAGAAATTACAGAACACTTTATCGGCCAGTTTCTCGTTAAGCTCGGCAAGAATGGATGATTCGCTGTGAATATTCGGGTTGAGCTGACTTTTGATTTGCTGAAAAACCTGGATCTGTTGTTGCTCGGCGGTTGCCAGTTCGGTCAAGCCGAGTTTACCTTGAGCGAATGCCTGACGCGCCTCGGCCAGGACGAATTGCGCATCATGATAAAGCTCGGCGATATTGTGTACCGGCTGCATCTCGGGTTCACCCGATTGACCGATATAGACTTCAAGATCGGTAACATTCGTGATCAGTACCGCATGATGCGCGGTCAGTGCGCGGCCGGATTCGGTAATAATGTTGGGGTGCGCGATGCCGTGTTCACTGCAGCTATCGGCGAAACTGCGAACGATATTTTGCGCGTACTCTTCCATGCTGTAATTAATGGAACATTCCCGCCGCGAGCGGCTACCGTCATAATCGACGCCCAATCCACCGCCGGCGTCAACGGTATCAATGGGGGCGCCCAGTTTGTGCAACTCCACATAAAACTGACCGGCTTCTTTAAGCGCTACCTTGATATCACGGATGTTGGCGATCTGAGATCCCATGTGAAAGTGCATCAACTTCAGGCAATCCAGCAAGTTTTCTTGCTGGAGCCGGGTGATCAGATGCAGAAGATCGGCGGCATGAAAACCGAATTTGGATTTTTCGCCGCCGCTGTTCTGCCATTTACCGGCGCTGATGCTCGATAAGCGCACACGAACGCCAAGCTGCGGCTTTATGTTGAGTTGCGCGGCTTCCTGCAAAATCATTTCCAGTTCCGATGGTTTTTCGATGACGATATAGACATTCATCCCCATCTTTAAACCAATCAGGGCCAAACGGATATACGCGCGGTCTTTGTATCCGTTGCAAACGATCAAACCGTGTTTGGATAAAGCCAGTATCGCCAGCAATTCCGGTTTGCTTCCGGCTTCCAGTCCGACATTGTCACTCGCCAAAATGCCCTCTATGACTTTACGCTGCTGATTGACCTTGATCGGATAAACCGGCGTGTAATGACCCTGGTAGTGATTATTGCGGCAGGCTTTATCAAATGCTTGCTGCAATTGTCTGACCCGGTTTTTCAAGATATCGGTAAAACGAACCAGTACCGGCAACGACAGGTTTTTTTCTTTCAACGTTTGGGCGATTTCAAATAAATCCAGTTCCACCGGAAGATCCGGATCGGGTTTGACTGATACCCGTCCTGCTTTATTGATGGAGAAAAAGCCATCTCCCCAGTTGCCGATTGAGTAAACTTCCGCTGATTCTTCGATGGTCCATGGTTTTGATGGGTTAGGTTGCACGTCTTGCCTCTGTTCCTAAATTTCGGTTACTTATCACGTTGTTGTGAATGGCGAAAGATCTTAAATTTGGAGAGGCTGATTTGTACAGCGCTTCCCCTTATGTCACAAAATTCTAATATAATGCCCGTATTATTGTTTCATTTTAATTTCAGGAATTATCGCACATGAATCCCTCTGAATGGTTTACCGAGCAAGTCCCCGGTGCCGAATCGGCTTTTTCATTAAAAATCAAACGTAAATTGCACGAAGAACAATCCCCGTTTCAATTTATCGAAATATACGAAACCGAAACCTTCGGCAACCTGATGGTGATAGACGGTTGCACCATGGTCTCGACCCGGGATAACTTTTTCTATCATGAAATGATGAGCCATCCGGTGTTGTTCACGCATCCCAATCCCAAAAATGTCTGGATTATCGGCGGCGGCGATTGCGGAACCTTAAAAGAAGTATTGAAGCATCCAGGCGTTGAGCATGTCGTTCAGATCGATATTGATGAACGCGTCACCCGGCTGGCTGAAATTTATTTTCCTGAATTGTGTGAATCGAATGATGATCCCCGCGCCGAATTAAAATTTATCGACGGCATCAAATGGGTAAAAGACGCCAAACCCGGTTCCGTTGACATTATTATCGTCGACAGCACCGACCCCATCGGACCGGCGGAAGGTTTATTCGGTGCCGAATTTTACCGTGATTGTTTCAATTGTTTGTCGGATACCGGCATCGTCATTCAACAAAGCGAGTCCGCTTTATACCATCTCAAATTAATGGGCGAAATGCGTTCAGCCATGCAAGGCGCGGGCTTTGATCATCTGCAAACCGTGTTTTTCCCGCAATGTATTTATCCTTCCGGCTGGTGGAGCGCAACGATGGCATCCAAAGCCGATCTGGGTCATTTCAGAGAAATGGATGCCGCTAAAAAAGGCTTTGAAACCGTTTATTACAATAGCGATATTCATCGTGCGGCGCTTGCGCAGCCGGAATTTTTTAAGCGTGCTTTTGCGTAATAACTGCACGCTGTCCGGCGACAGGCTGGAATGCGCGAATTAAGCACGTTCAAACTGATCGACAGAATCACTACGCTCTTACGTTCTGAAGAGCGTAAGAGATATCTGGCGATGGGATTACAACCTATTCATGTGCAAATTCTGGAATATCTCGCGCAATGCAATAGACTGAGCGATACCCCGGCGGCAGTTACGGAGTATTTCGGGCTGACCAAAGGGACCGTATCGCAGTCTTTACAAGTCCTGGAACGCAAGGGCTATATAGAAAAAACAGCTAATCCGCTGGATAGACGGATACTGCATTTAAACTTATCACCGGAAGGCCATGACCTGTTGGACGAAATACTGGGTATTAATATGCTACCCCATGCCTGCAAAACCCTGAATGACGATCAATTCGAGGAGATCAACAAAGCCTTGAATAAAGCCCTTATCGCCTTGCAAGCTGCTAATAACCTGAGAAGTTTCGGTGTCTGCCATACCTGTAAAAAAATGTCCGAGGTTGACAATCATTATCTGTGTGAACTGACACAAGAGCCTCTGAGCCAGGATGATACGAAGAAAATTTGCCGGGAACATGTTCTGACGGATTCAGCGGATTAGCGTAAACTGTTACCATTACTTTTTAAATTATTTGAGCGAGTTTTTTATGTTTGATCCAAAAGCACTTGATGAAATTGCGAGCCGTCTTGCCTACGCGGTTCCACCCGGCCTGAACAACCTTAAAGAAGACCTGGAAAAAAACTTCCATGCGGTTCTTCAAGGTGCGCTGGGTAAACTGGACTTGGTGACACGGGAAGAATTTGACGTTCAAAAAGCCGTGCTGGCTAAAACCCGTGCCAAATTGGAAGACCTGGAAAGCCGCGTAGCCGCCCTGGAAAACCCGAGTCAGCAACAAAGCAACTGAGTTATTTCGCTGGTTTGATCCGCTTGATAACAGATACCCCTGGAAGTTGAATTTTCTCAGCCTCCAGGGTAATTAACCCTCCTTATATCGCACACTATGTCGCTGGCAATCGTATACAGCCGTGGCCGGTCATGTATTTCCGCACCACTGGTTACTGTCGAAGTTCATATTGCCAACGGGCTGCCTGCCTTAAATATGACCACAAACATACTGAAATAATAAATTATTGATGAAACATTATGCGTGTTTAGTTCAATAAAATGAATAAAGAGGGAGGGAGGAATCATCCTCCCCAAACTGGGGGCAAAGAACTGCCCTTTTTTATTTTTGACTACCAAGGAGGAGACAATGACGTCCCAAGGTAAAAAATTAGACGAGGTACTGGTTTACCTTAAGAGGGCAACCATAATTATAAATTTTCTTCAAGCAGTTCATAAAAACACGGACTGGATTATTGAACTTTTATCCAACTTGTCTAAGTAAGCAGTATTGGGGTAGCTTGCGCTACCCCTCTTATCTATCACATAACAATTACGGTTTTTTGAGTATGTCCCTTTCAGTAGTATACAGCCGTGGCCGGTCAGGTATTTCCGCACCGCTGGTTACTGTCGAAGTTCATATTGCCAACGGGCTGCCTGCCTTGAGTATTGTCGGCCTTCCCGAAACGGCCGTTAAAGAAAGCAAGGACCGCGTACGGGGCGCCATCATCAATTCACATTTCGACTTTCCAATGGAACGCCTGACCGTCAATCTGGCTCCGGCTGATTTGCCCAAAGAAGGCGGACGTTTTGACTTGGCGATTGCGTTGGGTATTCTCGCCGCTTCAGGTCAAATTGCGAAAAATCGGCTGGCTGAATTTGAATGCGTGGGTGAGCTATCGCTAGGCGGTGAATTACGCCCCATTTCCGGCGTCTTGCCGGTCGCCATACAAGCCAGAAACCAGGGTAGAGCGTTGATACTGCCCCGCGAAAACAGCGCTGAGGCAGCCCTGGTGCAAGGCATTCAACTGATACCGGCCGAACATTTGCTGCAAGTTTGCGCGCATTTAAGCGGCCAGCAGATTATTCAAACCGAGATTGAAAGTGCCGTACCGGAACCCTCGGATGATGAACCCGATTTTGCCGATGTGCATGGTCAATACCATGTCAAACGCGCCTTCGAAATAGCGGCTGCGGGAAATCATAATTTACTGATGCTTGGCCCGCCTGGCACCGGCAAATCGATGCTGGCATCGAGATTGCCGACTATCCTGCCCTTGTTGTCTGAAGAGCAGGCTCAGGAAACGGCTGCGATTGCATCGGTCAGCGATCAGGGATTGAATGTTGCCAATTGGCGAAAACCGCCTTTCCGTGCACCGCATCATACCGCCTCAGCAGCCGCGTTAGTTGGGGGCGGTAGCAATCCCAAACCGGGCGAAATCTCTTTGGCCCATAATGGCGCTTTATTTTTGGACGAATTGCCTGAATTTGACAGGAGAGTACTGGAAGTCTTGCGTGAGCCCCTGGAAACCGGACATATCACTATTTCCCGTGCTGCACGGCAAGCTGATTTTCCCGCCCGATTCCAGCTTATTGCGGCCATGAATCCCTGTCCGTGCGGCTATCTGGGCGATCCTTCAGGCCGCTGTCATTGCAGTTCAGAACAAGTTGCGCGATACCGTTCCCGCATTTCCGGCCCGTTGCTCGATCGAATCGACATGCACCTGGAAGTCCCCCGTGTTTCTCTGGAAGTATTACGGAAAGGCTCCCTTCAGGGCGAAGAAAGCAGCGCGCAAATCAGAATCCGTGTCATGAAGGCCCGCGATAGTGCCGTTCTCCGGCAAGGCAAAGCCAATGATGCGCTGTCCGCCAAGGAAGTCAAACTACATTGCCCGCTCTCTGAGCAAGGTCATCAATTGCTGGAACAGGCCATGGAAAAATTCGGTTTATCGCACAGAGCCTATCACCGCATTTTAAAAGTAGCCCGAACCATTGCCGATCTGGCAGGGTCCCCGACTATAGAAATAACCCACCTCAGCGAAGCCATCAGTTACCGCAAGCTGGACCGAGCGTTAAAATAATCAAACGGGGCAACAAGCCTAATTTGACTGAACCCTTTAGCGGCGATATCGATAAGGGTTATCAACCACCCTGTAACCTTTTTGATGCCGGGTATAGTAAGTGTCGCCTGCGACATAATAGTCGACACCCCGCTGCTTGATTCGATGATGCAGCCTTGGCAGCGTAATGACGATAGCCCCGACAGGCGCATCAATGAGCATATATCCGTTTTGATTCGGCTGATAAAAATAGCCCTCGTAATAATAGTATTCATTTCTGCCGAAATTGAGTCGCGAAGCGCCATAGGGTAGGGGATTAATATATCGGCCCGGGCGATAATCACTCCGATAAGGCTGCGAATTAGAACGCTGTTGCGGCTGAGTGCTGTGCCTGCGGACTTGCTGCCGTTCCGCAGGAGCAGAACGTGATTTCGTATAACTATGCCGCATTGAATTTTGCCCGTCATCCGCGCCTGCATCAATTATAAATACAAGACCAAGCCCTAGAAATAGGGCCAGTTTTGTAAGGTGATCAAACATAACGCCTCCTTTTATGTGCCATGTCATAAATTGCCAAGACACATTCAATGGGGATAAGTTTCCGTTGATGGACAAAGGCCAAATCAAGTGGCCTTTGCGCGCCCAGTCGTTTTAATTCAGAGTGATTATTTTGTCACTTCCGGTTTTTCTAACCGTCTTGTTTGAGCTTTTTCACGCCATTTGTCATGACGGCGCTGCTTCATTTCTTCCAGTTTTGTAAACTGCTCGGGAGTCAGTATTGTTTTTAACTGTGACTGGGTTTCGTCATGAATGGCTTTGAATTTTTCACCTTGTTCTTTGAATACAGCCCCTACTTTGGTTTGCTGCTCTTCGGTCAAACTTAATTCCTTGCTCATCCTTTCCATCCGTTTTTCCTGACGACCTTCATCGTCGCCTTTACCACCTGGATATGCAGCTACCGCCAAAGGAAATATCAGTGCCATTAGGATCGCTATTTGTTTGGTTTTCATAATAATGTCTCTCGGTTAATGATTGAAAAGAGAGCGTCTTATTGCCGCCCTTGAGACAAACTATACGCAGCAAATGCGTAAACAGTTTGCAGCGATTGTGAAATAAATGTGGAAGTTTTTACTCGCTTTTTTGCGGCTCATACCGATACCCGGCCCCGTAGACCGAGTGAATGATCTCTTGCCCGGGAATCAAGCCGGTTAATTTTTTTCTCAGTTTTTTAATATGACTGTCAATGGTTCTGTCAGACACAATACGTTGATCTTGATAGATCAAGTCCATAAGCTTGGATCGTGAAAAAATGCGTCCCGGTTGCTTATAGAGCGCATAAAACAACTGAAACTCGACCGAGGTCAGTTCGACATCCTGACCTTCATACTCGACTTTGTAACTTTCCGGATAGAGCGTCAGTGACTCCTCGGGTGGGGTTGTCATCGGCGTTTGCAGCCTGCGCAATACGGCTTTGACGCGAGCCACCATTTCCCTTAGGCTGAAAGGTTTACACATGTAATCATCGGCGCCCATTTCCAAACCCAACAACCTGTCGATCTCTTCGATACGCGCCGTTACCATAATGATGGGCACTTGACTGAAGCTCCGAATATCACGGCATATTTCCAGACCGTCCCGCCCCGGCACCATTAAATCCAACAGGACGAGATCAGCGCTGTTGTCTTTTAACCAGGGAACCACTTCACCCCCCTGACTTAAACAATGCGTCTGAAAACCGGCGTTTTGCAGGTAATCAACTTCCAGCTGAGCCAGTTTGAGCTCATCTTCAACGATCAGAATACGGCTCATGACGTCACCGGTAAGATAATTTGAATCGCCAGACCACCCAAAGAAGAGGGTTCCGCTATTAGTGATCCTTCATGGGCATGAACAATATTGCTGCAGATGGCAAGACCTAAACCGGCGCCACCCAGGTGACGGTTTCGCGAACTGTCAACCCGGTAGAAACGATCAAACAGGTGATTTAAATCCTGTTCAGCAACGCCTGGACTGCTGTCGGCCAATTCAATGACCAGATTGTCTTCTAAGCGCTTTACCATGATGTGTATTTGTCCGCCGTGATCGGTGTAGTTAAGACTGTTAGTCAATAAATTCCGGAATAATTGGGCCATTCTATCCGGATCCGCATTGATCTTTACCGGTTTGGCGAGGCGATTGGTAAAACGGATACTGATGTCCTTATGGGTGAAATCAGGTGTAAAGGCAGTCAGGTCTTCTTGTAAAAGCAACACAGGATCCAGCAGTTTTTTCCGGTAACTCAACGCGCCCTGGTCGGACAAAGCCAGTTGATACAGGTCATCCGTCAAACGATTGAGACGCATCACATCGCCTGATAATGATTCAATTGCTTGCGGAGTCAACGGGCGAATACCGTCCATCAATGCTTCCAGCTCCCCGCGCAAAACGGCCAGCGGCGTTCGCAGCTCATGTGAAATATCCGCCACCCAACGCCTTCGACTTTGTTCTGCCTGCTCCAATGCGGCTGCCATGTCGTTAAAATTACGCGCCAGCAAGCCCATTTCATCTGATGATTCAACAGGTAAGCGGGCCTTGTAATTACCTACCGCCAACTCTTTGGTCGCCGAAATGATACGCTTGAGAGGGCGCCCTAACAGGTATGCCAGAAACCAGGCGATTAAGGCGGAAAGGACTACCATCACCAACGCAATCCCGATCAACAATTGGGTTTGCCTTTTCATGTAAAAAATATCACTGGGTTGATTCACCGCACTCCCCGGCATCAGCCCCAGATAACCTACCGTTTGTTGATTATGTTGAATCGAATGCAAGGTTAACTGAGACAATGACTCTTGACGGCCAAAAATAATAGACTTTTCAGCATTCAACAGCATGACGCGCAATTCAAAAGGTGTGATCCGTCTTTGTTTGATTTTGTCTGACAATGCGGGCGGCCATTGGTTTTCCGGCTCCTGTTGCGCCTGCCTGGTGATATGTCTGGGTGGGCGGTGCCGGTGCGAGTTGGCGCGCCAGAGCAATAAAATCCAGCTCTGCTTGCTTGCCGCCAGTTTATCCCACCCATTATTTTCAGCATAATGCTCTTCCAACTCTTCAATCAGTGTACTCACCCGTTCTTTTTCTCTTTTTTCGACAAATTCTGTAAAACCTTTTTCCAGGGACCACCGAGTGAAAAGATGCATCCCCACAACCACCACTAAAGTTGTCAGTAAAAAGGTTAAGAATAATTTGACTCTGATTGACATGAATGGCTCGCAATGGGTTTGCTGACGTTTTGTTCAGAGAATTGTCATGCGCAATTGTGCAAAAAATAGGGAATACGGCATCTAACGAAGAAACAGTGCTGTTTTAAAGACTGACCGGCAATGCCCGGTTAGAACTTTTAATGCCGTTTGAGGGTAGGCGTTCGGCAGGATTGACGCCTCAGCCTAACGCGAACAAGTTTTTGCTGAAAATCGGGGGCTATGCAGAGAGTTTTGCTTACATCCTTTAATTAATTACAGTCTATCCCTGGGTTGTTTTGGCGTCTTTCTAATATCCTCGGCTGTGTTTTTCTTCGACCATCTCATCGATTAGCGCCATGACATCGGCGCTGGCTTCCTCCGAACGCCGCATCGAAGCAATGATATTCTCGAGTAACGATTGATTGACCTGCCAGTCTTCTCTCGATCCGCTATAGGCTTGTTGTGTGTATTTATGAACATCCGAATGAGGAAGGTTAATTTTTGCATAAGCATTGGTCGTTCTGAATTTTTCGTAACCCAGTCCTTCGAAATACCATTTGCCGAGCCTACAATGTTTATGGGTTACATTGATCGCTTCTGCTTGCGGACAATGTACCTGATTTTCAATGGCAATATAGCCGTTTTGCTTGTAAACGATATGATCCACTTTAGTCAGCAAGGCAAAGCTCTTGTCTTTTGCGTAAGCAATATAATCAACAGAGTCTTTTGCTGATTGCGATAACTCCGCAAATTGGCCTCTGAATTCGTTGACATGATCCATGATGTTTTGAGATATCTCGGCTGAGGTTTCAGCCTGATCACGCATTTGTCTCACGCGTTTATTGAATGAGTCCAGCGTTTTAGTCACTTCAAGAGCGGCATTCTTGGTATGTTCCGACAGATTTTTTACTTCCTCAGCCACTACGGCAAAGCCGCGGCCATGCTCACCCGCTCTGGCCGCTTCTATGGACGCATTTAAGGCAAGCAAATTGGTTTGATCAGCAATACCGGTAATCATGGACAGCGACTCAGTCACCTTTTTACTGTCATCGATCAACGCGCTGATCACTTCAGTCACCGAATGAATATTGTGATTGATATTGGTCAATGATTTACTGATCGTGTCAACGGAAGAGAGGCTGTTTTCAGCGTTATTGCCTGTGTTGGCTGCAATATTCTCCACTTTCTGCATTTGATCACTGATGCTGATTAAATCTTGTTGATTGGATTTCAGGTTATTCAATAGATTGGACGTATTGAGCCCATGTAATCCGGCTGAGAGGCGGTTCTTTTTAATCATAATTTCGTTTTCCGCCATCAGTTTTAAGGCAATATTGACTGATTTGGCTGAAGTTTTAATCAAGCCGGGAAAACCATCAGCCAAGGTATACCGGTCATGATTGCCTTTGGAGACCTGATCGAAACACGTTGTAATTTCCTTAAAATAGGATTCCATGATATCCAGTGTCTCATTTAACTCCCAGGCAATCTTGCCCAGCTCCCCCATACCTTTGGTACCGGTTATGCGATGATAAAGTTCGCCATCATTCGTTTTTAGCAGCACATTTTGTATTGCCGTTATGACTCTGAAATATCTGTTAGCTGAATTCTGGGTAATGAGTGCAATAGCGATCAAGGCTAGATTGATCAATAAATTGATCCATGAAAATTCGTAGGCATAGGCAGTGAAGGCCATATTCGCCAGAGCGAGCAAAGAAACGCTGACCGTCAAATAAAATACAATGGTTTTCAGGTAAGGGATATTTGCGCTGGAATGGTCTGAATTTGCACTCACCTTAAACTCCTTTGGGTTTGTATAAACCTAACACCAGGCTGTTGTAATTTTTTGCTCCGACTTGCGTTACCACATCAAATAAATAGGCCAAGGAAGCATCCGGCGCTTCTTTTATCGAAGTACGATTTTCAATTGCCAGCATTTCCTTATAAACCGGTATAAGCACGTCAAGAGCCGATTGTGGAGGCTTACGCCTTACCGAATAATAACCTTGCAACTTTCCATCCCGGTCATAATCCGGAGTGATATTGGCAAAGACCCAATAATAGCCGCCATCGGCGCACATATTTTTGGCAAACCCAAAAAACTCCTCGCCGGCTTTTAGGGTATTCCACATAAATCTGAAAACACCTCTGGGCATTTCCGGATGACGAATAATATTGTGTTGAACACCTAATAAACTGGATTCAGGGTAACCGGCAATTTCCATGAAGATCCGGTTCGCATAGGTAATACGGCCCGTTAAATCAGTTTTGGAAACAATAAAGTCCTGATCGCCCAGCTTTTTTTCATGGTTATTGGGCACTATTTTTACTTTCATATCACAACCTACGTTTAAATTTCTGGCTTAAGTCTAGGCGAAATTCTTTAAACAGGTAGTAAAAAAGGGGTTTTTAAAGTGGCACCCGAGCTTGGAAGGCAGGGTTAAGTATGGACGTTGAAACTTCATCCAATGAGTGAGCTGAATTTGATTTGCGGAGAAATTGGATTCGAACTGAAATCCGAAACCTGCCGCTGAAAACGCCTGTGTTTCCAGCGGCATCGAGACGAGACAAGTGAATTAATCGATGACGTTATGTCCGCGGTTTCTCAGACAATTTTTATAGGCACGTTTGAATTGATCTTCCGAGTCTATGCCCATCTTCGTTCCGCCGCCCATGGCACCCGCAGTTGCACCAATCGCGGCACCTGTTCCAGGGCTTCCGGCAATCGCGCCAATCGCCGCACCGGCTGCGCCGCCCAGCAATGCACCAACGCCAGCGCCTTTGGCTGTTTCCATGCCTGTTCCGCCTGAAGACTGGCGAGCGAGCTGATCACATTCGGCCATATCCTGGCTCAGGCGGAATGCGTTGGGGTCATTGTAGGTATCGACAGTCGGTGTCCAGCCAGTCTGGGTTGCACAAGCCGAAAGCAATAAACCGGTAGTAAGGGCAATTACTAAGTTGGACGTTTTCATGGTTGTTACCTCATTTTTAGTTTTTTATCAAAGTACATTCAAAGACCTGAATAGTCGGTGAATAACCTTTATCAATTGTTTTATAGAACATGCGGGTCACCCGATTCCGCTAAAAAACACGCTTTGAACTTATAGAATACGGCTTAAAGCTCACTTAAAACGGCTAAAGGCGCTTTGTTAACGACATCTTTTAAACTCCAGTAACCGGTAAGACCAATGAACAAGCCGCTGATAACAGGCAGTACTAGCCATAAATAGAAATTGGGCTGGTAATCCAAATTCAAAACAAAGGTATACAGCAGGTAAAGTAGCGTTTCTGAAAGCATCGCCGCCAATAGCCCCGAACTCAGCCCCAGCAAGGAAAACTCGATCATATGTGTTTTGCGTAAAAATGAACGATGCGCGCCCAGAGTCCGCATGATGGCGCTTTCATGAACTCTAAGATCAATGCTGGTGTAGACAGCGGCAAAAAGTACGGTAAATCCCGCCATTAACGCAAAATAAAGCAGATAATTGATCGCCTGGGTCAGTTGCGCCAACAGCCTGTTGAACTGTTTAAGTATCGCATCCACTTCCAGTATCGTGATGCTGGGGTATGTTTTAGCCAGGGTATTGAGCCAATTTTTCTGAGTTTGCGGAATATAAAAACTGGTGATCAAAGTGCTGGCAAACGAATCCAAAGTACCGGGCGAAAAGACCATATAGAAATTGGGCCGCATCGTATCCCAACGCAAATCACGGATACTGGCGATTGTTGCCTTAAGCTGTTCGCTACCCACGGTAAAGGTCAACTCATCACCCAGCTTCACACCCAGACTTTCAGCCAGTTTTCTTTCAACAGACACAAGCCCGGTTCGGTTATCCGTCCACCATTGCCCTTCGGTAATTTTATTTTCCTCAGGCAGGTTGGCTGACCAGGTTAAACTCAAATCTCTATGAATGGCCCGCTCCCCTTGAGACTCTTTACTGACCATTTTCTGAACCGGCGTTTCGTTGATTGCCACCAAACGGCCGCGCACCACCGGAAAAAACTGGCTACCGGAAATTTTTTGATCGGCCAATTCCTGTTTGAAGCTCGCCTCCTGATCCGGAAAGATGTTCAGTACAAAATGATTCGGCGCGTTTTCGGGCAATTGCTTTTGCCAATCGCTTAACAAGTCGTTTCTTACCGAAAAACTCAGCACCATCGCCATCAGCGTAATACTGAATGCTAGAATCTGACTGACGCTGGTTTGCCGGTTGCGCACCAGACCTTGTAGGCCGAACCGCCAAACGCTGCTGAGTCTGGGCAACTGCTTCTGGCAAATCACCAGCAATGCATAAATCAATAAACTCAGTAACAGCGTTAAAACGACGCCTGCGCCCAGAATCGTTGATGTCATTCTGAAATCTTCGGTATATCGCCAAATCAAAACGGCCACCAGCAGCAATGCCATGCCATAAATCAGCCAGGCACTGTTCGGTAACGGCGCAAGATCTCGCCTCAACACGCGCAAAGGAGACACTTGTTTCAGTCGCAGCAATGGCGGAAAGGCAAAACCTAACAGAATAGCCATCCCGGTACTTAAGCCCAAAAACACTGAAAAGAAACCGGGAGTCGCAATTTCATTGGGTATCAAATCTTTCAGCAGGTAAAACAGGCCGTACTGAGCGATAAACCCCAAAAGACAGCCCATCGAACTGGCCAATAATCCCAAAATTAAAAATTGAACCCCATACAAATACAGCACTTCATTTTGCTTACAACCTAAACAGCGAAGTAAGGCTGTGGTATCAAAATGGCGTTCACTGTATCGGCGTGTCGAAATGGCAATCGCCACTCCGGCAATCAAAACAACCACAATGCTCGATAATCCCAGATAGCGCTCAGCCCTTTTCAGCGCGTCGCCCAATTCAGGCCTGTCTTCATGAATATCCATGATTCTTTGAGACGGGTTGAGTTGAGGCTTGATTGTCGCCTTGAATTGGCTAATGGCCTGAACATCACCGCTGAACTGAAAGAAATAATGAATATGACTGCCGGGCTGAATGACTTGCGTTGCAGCCAAATCGTCCTCGGCCATCATGACCCGGGGTGACAAACTGTAAAAATCACCTCTTTTATCCGGCTCATGGGTAATGATGCGGGTAACGATCAACTGTTTTTCGCCTACCGTCAACGGATCCCCCACATTTATTTTAAGTGCGGCCAGGATGCGCTTTTCCACCCATACCTGACCTGGCTCAGGACCTTTGGTGACCGTTTCCTCCCGGGTCAAATCACCTTGGGTATTTCTCAAAAAACCACGTAACGGATAAGCAGAACTGACCGCTTTGACCCCGGCTAACAGCATTTCGTCATTTTCTATCAGGACACTGGAAAATTCGACGGTACTGGATGTATTTAACCCCAGTGAACCCGCCTGTTTCCGCCAGTTTTCATCAATGGGCGTAGGCGTTGCGATGACCAGATCGGCCGCTAAAAAATCGGCTGACTGCAAGACCATGGTTTTCTGCAAACGATCAGCAAACAAGGTGATTGCGGTTGAACATGTCACAGCGATCACCAATGCAGCAACGAGTATCGTTAACTCACCGGAACGGCCATCTCTGAACAATAATCGAAGCGCCAGGCTGAATCGACTCATACCATACACCCTGATTCCAGCCGGATTGTGCGTTGACAACGCTTGGCCAGTCCCTGATCGTGTGTCACCAAAATCAGGGTCGTCGCATTCTCGCGGTTCATCTCGAATAATAAATCAATGATTTGTTCGCCCGTTTTACGATCCAGGTTCCCGGTAGGCTCATCCGCCAATAAAATAGCAGGACCTGTGACGAAAGCCCTGGCCAAAGCTACGCGTTGTTGCTCGCCGCCGGATAATTGCCTAGGCGTATGTGAAAACCGATGTTTAAGTCCTACCCGCTCAAGCAGATGTTCAGCTTGCGCTTGTGAATTTTTAATTCCCCTGAGCTCCAGGGGCAGCATGACATTTTCGACGGCAGTCAACCCGGGAAGTAACTGAAATGATTGAAAAACAAAGCCTATCAGCTCATTACGGACCGCCGCTCTTCCGTCTTCATTCATTACGGTCAGGTCATGACCGTCGACAACCACGTTTCCCTGCGTCGGCGTATCCAACCCGGCAAGTAAGCCCAGCAAGGTTGATTTACCTGATCCTGATTCACCAATAATCGCCAAACTCTCTCCCGGTTTGATTTGTAAATCGACAGATGACAAGATATGCAACTCGCCGTCGCCTGTTGTTACGGTTTTGCCAAGATTTTTGGTGTAAATGATATCGCTTAATGTTTGTTTAGTTTGAGTCAGCATAATGTCCAAATATTTGTTTGCCGTATGGTTATCCATCGTTTCAGCGACTGCTTCAGCCGAAGTCATCGTCGTTTTGGGCGATAGTATTAGCGCTGGGTACGGAATTGAAGCCGGTAAAAACTGGGTTAACCTGATTGAGAAAAAACTCGAGGCGGAAAAGTTCCCGCACCGGGTATTTAACGAAAGTATCAGCGGTGACACCAGCGCCGGAGGACTGGCTAGAATTGACAGCGCTCTGGCTCGTCATAAACCCCAATGGCTTTTGCTGGAATTAGGCGCTAACGACGGTTTAAGAGGGCTAACACCGCAGCAAATGAAGGCTAATCTAACTGAAATTGTACTTCGCAGTCAAAAAGCGGGGGCTCAGGTACTTTTATTGGGCATGCGACTGCCTCCGAATTACGGGAAACGTTATATCGATATGTTTTACAACATTTATCCCGCTTTAGCTAAAGAGCTTAAGCTTAGCTTTGTGCCTTTTATTCTTGAAGATGTGGCTTTGGACAAAGCCTTAATGCAGCCTGACAGGCTTCACCCGAATACCGCCGCCCAGCCCATCATCGCCGAGAAAATATGGGGTCATCTAAGACCCTTATTAAAATAAAAATCCTCACCTCCTTTAACTTTCACACGTTTTGTAACCGCAAATCGATCTTGAACCTATCTCGAGAGAGCTTCCATGACCAGCCTGACATTGGAAAAAGCCAATACCATCATTAACGTAGCGCTCGCAACAGCCAGAACATTAAATTTAGCACCGCTTACGGTCGTCGTTCTGGATGATGCCGGACATTTAAAAGCAATGCAGCGTGAAGATGGATCAACAATGATACGGCAGCAAGTAGCCACGGCAAAGGCATGGGGCTCGGTCAGCATGGGCATGTCATCCCGAAGTCTTGCGGATGTCGCGGAGCAGCGTCCCAACTTTATGAATGCTCTTGTCAATATTGCCGATGGCAAGGTAATGCCGGTTCCTGGAGGAATACTCATACGTGATCATGATAATAGAATCATCGGTGCAGTAGGCATTAGCGGCGATGTGTCTGATGAAGATGAACGTTGCGCAATTGCCGGCGTTAAAGCCGCAGGATTTTGACAGCCAACCCTAATCAATGCTAAAGGCAGCAATCACCGACGGCAACTCATCTGCCGTGGGTGATTAATCGCCAAACTCAGTAATTCTATGGCCCTTTGTAATGCGTTTACTTTGCCGGTGCTGGCTGTCGAGCAGGCGCTTTCTCGGTCGCAGAGGGTACATCTGTCGGTGTAGGAACTGCGTCTGTTGAAGATACCGGTGCCGGTAACTTTGCGGCCTGTTCAATTTTTGTGAGCCGCATGCCTTCGCCGAACAGCGTACCTACCACCATGACCATAATCAAAGTGATTGACACCACCAGAAATCGAGTTGGTTTTTCCAAAAAAAACATGGGCCATTGAGGCTTGATCATCCCGGAAATAAAAAATATAACCGTCAAAATGCCAAGGTTGGCGGCTGCAATCAATTGTGGATTCAAAGTTTATACCCTCCTTACAGAAAAATAACGAATTATCGATAGTATCAAGTTTTTTTGCAAAGGCTATGGTGAATCTCTGTTAAAAAATCAATTCACAAAAAAATAAATTGCGCAATGATTTCCCGCCTGTCTTCTGAACTCACCCGGCCATTTTTTGGCCCTTATCAACTAATTTTGCCGTTAGCTATAAACGAACACACTTTGCATTTCAATTTTTCGAGGTATGTTAATTTTCCGTAAACCCAAGAATCTAAAACTTTTTTTACCTATAGGGGTTATTAATGAACAAATTTATTTCATCTCGTTTTTTGACGGGTGTACTACTTGCCGGTGTTTTATCATTTTTTGTGAACCCGGCGGCAACGGCTGCCGACACTGATCACGAAACTCAGTGCTTTAAAAACGTGCAGGGAAAAATTCCCTGGAATGAAGACAAAAATATGAACTGGGAACCTGAAAATGTTAAGCAACTCTGCAAGGGTACTTCTAAACCTTCGGAGCCGGGTGAATGCTTTCTCGCTGTAAATTCGGGCCACGTCAAATGGGGTAAGACCAGCATTGGAGGTAAATGGGAATGGAAAAATGTGATCAATTTATGTTCCGGTACTGACAATGCCAAGGAAACAGTAGACTGTTTTAATCAGGGTATCAGCACGGATGCCGATTGGAGAGATGTAATTTTAATGTGTCAGAGAAAACACAATAATGTAGTTGACATGAAATAAGCGGGGTATATTTGTCCCGGTCCATTCATTGGATCGGGACAAGCTGTTACTCTGAATACAGGAGGCTCCGCAACATTGCCGGGCTTTTTTTAGAAGAAAGCGTTAGCTATTGATTTTTAGTTGTTTAACAGGGAACTCCAGACCGGTTTGCCGCTCAACCTTAACACTCATCATATTTCTTTCATTACTGAGTCTAATAAAGCAAAATCCTTTATGTTTCCGGGTTATCTTATCGGGGTCGTAAAAAATAGCGGCAGGTTATAAAAACTCCAAAACTTATCGATTCAAAATTTATCAATGTGGCTCTTTGGGAGAGCACTAAGCGGATAATCCATTTTGATCGGTGTATTTGGACGTTAAACAGATCATCTGCCTCAGTATTGATCAAATGATGTAACTCTACAATGTTTGTATTCAAGGAAAAGCCAGCAAGGGAATACGGAAAATTTACCCGGTGTGCCCGTAAGAGAATCCGAAATCGCTAATGTGAATGCTCAAAAGATTTTGTCTTTTTCCGGCACAATAATTAATAATAAATTTGGGTCGATGACTCAAAATGGAAGGAAGCAAAATGCATACTAAATTACCCTTCGATACGACAAAGCCTGTTGTAGGTGAAGCGAGTATTGAAATCAATAAATCAATTGAGCAGGTTTTCGATTTTATTGGTGAGAATTTCTTTGACAACTACCAGAAATGGGCATTGGAAGTGGTTGATTTTGAGCCGCTTAATGGTAAGCAAGTATTTGTCGGCGCAAGGGCCAAACAGGTACGCATGGAAAACGGCGTTGAAGTTGAATCCGTGTTTGAAATCATAGACTTTAAGCCTTCAATCAAGATCATCTTTCAGGGCGTGACAGCCCCCTACAAGCAGTGTTTTTTATTGGAAACTTCTATTAAGGAAAATCCGACACGTTTAACTTTTCGTTTTGAATTGTTGGAACTTGAGTTTTTTATGCGGCCTTTTCAAAAGTTGATACGTATCGCGATTGAGGATGGCGCTGAAAACACCGTTGAAAATATAAAAAATCTGCTGATAAACCAATCCCATTGATTTAATAAAATAATTGTAAAACCGGAGTTTTAGTTATGCCTTTTATTGTTGAAAAAGATAATGGATTAATTCCACAAGTACTTTCCGCCATTTTGGATGAGTGTGTAAATGGTGTCACCTTGGCCGATCCTGACTTGGAAGATGCACCTATTGTTTACGCAAATAAAGCATTTGAACGCTTGACAGGTTACGCGCAAGACGAAATTGTTGGGCATAACTGCCGTTTTCTGCAAGGCGAAGACAGAGATCAAGCAGCGCGGTTTCAGATTGCCGAAGCAATGAAAAACCATGAAGCGATAGAAGTGACGCTGAGAAATTATAAGAAAGACGGCACGCTGTTTCATAACCGATTAAAGATTACCCCGCTCTATGATAAAAAGAACCGGGTCATTTATTATCTCGGCGTACAGTACGACATAACCGAACAAGTCAATGCCACGAATGAGATTAAAGAACTGAATGATTTGATAAACGCGATGCCGGGTAAGTAAGGTGTCCGGCAATGACCTCAATGAGCTATTGAGAAGGTGTTAGTTTATGAATGATGGTACAAGTGCCGCTGCTGATTCCGGTATGCTAATTAATCAAACTTTGTTTGGTTTCGCAATGCTCGCTTTTCTTGTGTTGCTGATTGTTGAGAAACGCAAGCCCTTTCGCCACTTCCCGATGAAGGTAAATAAAGAGTCTTTTGTTACCAATACGACCGCATTTCTGGTCAATAACCTCATATTGACGGTATTAAAAGCATCATCATTATTTATTGTCGCTCAGCAATTTGCTTCTCATGGACTTTTGAGCGATCTGGATAAAGGCCCCTTGAAATGGCTGCTGGCATTTGCCTTTTATGATTTGGCCATTTATTTGTGGCATTGGTTAAGCCATAAAAACGAATTTTTATGGCGCTTTCATAAAATTCATCATTCCGATAAAAGCTTTAATGTTTCCACCGGATTCCGCTTTCACGTTTTCGATTTATTACTCGAAATCGGTTACAAATGTCTGTTTGTAATCCTGTTTGGGGTTGATGCCTTCCTGATATTGTCCATTGAAATTTTTGAAATGTTTTTTATCTTCTTTCATCATGCCAATATTGCTGTACCGAATGAAGAAAAACTCTCGCAAGTCATTATCACCCCTTCGTTACACAGAACTCATCATTCGACGCTCAGGTCTGAACACGACAGTAACTACGGCATCGTTTTTTCAATTTGGGATAGAATTTTTGGCACCCGTAAAGACCTGGTTCCTGCCAATATCGGCCTGGATATCATAGAAGCAGAAAATTTCATCCAGCTTTTTTCACTGGCATTCATAACTGAAAGAAAAATTTCAAAATTGCTGGGCTGGATTCCTAAAGGAAAAAAATAATTAACGGCCAGACCTTAATCCTCAAAAGAGAGAAGCTGATTCATCTGAACCTACATTATTCGTGTGTTCCCCTCATGGATAAACGGCCAGTTTGGTATTCAGAAGACAGATCAACCGGCAGCAGACCCGGCATGCTTTGACTTTGCTCAGCACGAACGGTTTGCAATGCATAACTTCTGTTCGAATTGGGTTAATTGCTAGTGCCGAATTCCAGGTACACATTAATGATAATAAAAACTAAAAAAACAATTCCTGCCTCCGAAATTACCGATCCGCATGTTTTTAAGGAAAGACGCAAAATAATAAAAGCCTTGTTCGCATTAACGGCGATGGGGTCAGGTATAGCTCCGGTTATGGCCGCCAATAAATCACGCTGGGCCGACGTTCCGGAAAGCAGCTTATCGGCGGATCTGATCACAACACCCTCAGAAATCATAGAAAACTATACCAATTATTATGAGTTTTCTTATAACAAGCATGATTCAACAAAGTTAGCGCAACATTTACCCACCGATCCCTGGTCGGTAGAAATAAGCGGTGAAGTTGAAAAGTCGGGTACCTATTATCTGGAAGACATTCTTGGACAGCAGGCATTACAGGAACATATCTACCGGTTTCGCTGTGTAGAAGCCTGGTCCATGGTCATTCCCTGGGTTGGCTTTGGGCTGGGAGATTTCTTGAAAAAGGCCCGGCCTTTATCGACCGCCAAATTTGTAAAATTTACGTCGGTTTACCAACCGGAAGTCATGCCCAGACAAAAGAAAGACACCCTGCTGGAATGGCCTTATTCTGAAGGTTTACGCATCGATGAAGCGATGCACCCGCTTACGCTGCTGGCAGTCGGCATGTACGGCGATACGATGCCAAAACAAAATGGTGCGCCATTACGTTTGGTAGTGCCCTGGAAATATGGTTTTAAAAGTATAAAAGCCATAGTCAAAATCGAATTGTTAAAAAAAGCGCCCAATACGAGCTGGAATCGATTTGCACCTGGGGAATACGGGTTTTATGCCAATGTCAATCCAAACGTTCCTCACCCTCGCTGGAGTCAAAACAGTGAGCGGCTATTGGGTAGCGGCTTTTTTACCCCGCGCCGTGAAACCGAATTGTTTAACGGTTACGGCGAGCAAGTCGCTGGACTTTATAAAGACATGAATTTGCAGCATTTTTTCTGAAGATGATGAAATTCAACCAATTGAAGCCAGGTATCTTGATTGCCTGCTGGTTACCTCTACTCTGGCTACTGCTGGATATCATTCTGGATAATCTGGGAGGTAATGCCGTTCAGGCAGTGCACATCCGTCTTGGAGATTGGTCTCTGCGCTTTCTATGTGTTGTTCTGGCGATAACGCCGATACAAACCATGACCAACTGGCGAGGCATGTCCGAATACCGGAGGATGTTCGGCTTGTTTACATTTATTTACGCAACGCTGCATCTGCTGGCCTATTTAGTCCTGGATCATTATCTGGTGTGGTCTATTATTGCTACCGATATTCTCGAAAGCTCCTACATCTGGTTTGGTATTGCCGCCTATTTGATCATCCTGGCGTTAGCAGTGACGACACCAAAATGGGTCGTCAAACTGATGGGAAAAGACTGGAAAAAGCTCCATCGATTTATCTATTTCGCTGCAGGGGCGGCGATCATGCATTATTTCTGGCAGCTTAAAGGCAATCTCGCTGAACCGCTGTTCTATCTATCAATCATCATCTTGCTGCTTGGCTTTCGTATGCTCGTATCATTTAAAAACCGGGTCATCAATCGCCTGATGTTGCCAAGGGGCCGTAGATAAGTATTGCTGAGCTTAAGATCATCTTGGATTCAAGTTATAAGTGCAATCCGAGTAGTCATGCGGCTTTGCGCAACTGTATCAAGTTGAATAAAGAAAAACTAAAGCTCACGCCTTACACGGAAGTTTGGCGGAGCCACCGAAAACGAAAAAAACACAAACCTCCAAAACCGCCTAGTAGTTCGTTCCGTCAATATATTTACTAATTATGCAAGCTCCAAGTCGAATTTTTTCCAGCGGAAAACGACCGGCGCGGCATTCATTTCAGCAACCCCCTTCAATATGCGCGCCTTGAGTTCAGCCACCGAGGAGACGCGGATATGACGAAGGAAGGTTCGGGCCATCTTCGAGAAGGCGCATTCGATCAGGTTGAGCCAGGAACCGTATTTGGGGGTATGAACGTACTCAAACCGCCCCGGTCGCGTGGCCAAATAGGCCATGGTTTCCTTGGAGATGTGCGACGAATGGTTATCCAGAACAACGCGGATGACGGCCTCTGGCGGGTAGTAAGCGTCGATCGACTGGAGCAACGCAATGAATTCGCAGCTGCGGTGTCGGTCTTCCACTTGAGCAAACACATGGCCGGTATGCAGGTCGATACCCGCCAGAATCGAGACGGTGCCGTGGCGAACGTATTCGTAATCCCGGCTGACCGTCGGCGCCTTGCCAGGAACCGGCGGCAAATCGGGAGCCGTCAAGCCGATTGCTTGAACCCCAGGTTTCTCATCGACGCTGACCGTATAAACCGGCTTAGCCCCTTCATTCTGAAGGGTACCTTCGGTGCAGAGCGAAACGTCGCGATAGGCAATTAGCACCTCACGCATCTTCCGGTCGAAATCGGGGTCTCGCTTTTCCAAGTAGTAACGGATCTTGTGGGGCTTAAGTTCATTCTCGTCGAGAATCCGCCAAACCGTACTTTTGCCGGCCTTGGCAAGACGCGGAAACCCCGCCGACTCGGCGTGTTCGGACACATAGCGCGCCAATGCCGAGAGGCTCCATAATTCTGCAGCCAGCCCCAGTTCCTTCGGCTGGATGCAAGCGATACTGATCACCCAGGCCTTAGCTTCCTCGGTGATCTCGGGCGGGCGAGGTCGATGATAGGTATCTTTCAGCCCTGCCTGGGCGCCGGCCGCCAGTGCCTTATCGATACATTTGTAAATCGTCGGCCGGCTCACGCTCAATTGCCGCTGAATCTCGCTGATCGACAGGCCTTGCGCGTACTTCAGCAGAACCCCGGCCCGCTCCACTTCCCGAACCGGCGCCGTACGCGAGGCTGCCAGTTCAGACAATTTGCACCTTTGCTCGTCAGTCAATACCAGAGCCGCTCGCTCACTTCTACGTGCCATGATAACCCTCAATTTGAATAAATATGAGGATCATGACAATTCAGGGCATATTTGTAAACTAATTAATGGGACGATCT
>JAGXSU010000134.1 GCA_018333785.1 Methylomicrobium sp.
GGGCCATGCCCGCGATGTAAGGTAATTCAATCGCGGGCATGGCCCGCTCCTACAATATACGCTTAACTTAACGGGATTGGACTTGATCCTACCCGGACGTCTATCTAGTCGTTGGCACAACCTCTGACCTGCTCGGCAAAATCCAGCCCATACGTTTTGGTAATGAAACGGAATTCGCAGGCCGGCGGCTCACTGGATAACTCCATCAAAGAGGCCAACTGACTGAAATGCCTGGAAGCGATCATTCTACGCAAGACAGCTTCCGACTCCCAAATTTCGTCATAACAAATGTAGTGTCGGCTATCTGCTGTCTTGTAAACCTCCACTGCAATACAACCCTGAACCAGACGCGCGCTTTTGGCGAGCGCTTGCAAGGCGTCAATCATGGTGCGAGTTTTTTTAGGCGTCACCCTTAGGACAAGATGTAGTTCGATCATAGCTTTAACAAAAGCAGTAATTGCGCCATATTCAAGATACTCAAAACCAGATTGATAAAGGATTAGTTAACAATTACTTACAGTCAAATGAGAGAACAGTTTAATAAGGAGATCAACGGACAAGACACGAAATATCGTGGTTTATCCGAAAAAAAATGTTATCTCATTATCAAGCAAAACAAGACTTGATCACTTGACTTCCTTGGTAAATTCACACCGTTGATTGACTAGCGGTGAGGCATTCGGATGACCGATGCCTTTGGCAATCAAAGCGATCACCCGGTCATCCTTGTCATAACCAACATGAGCTTCCAGCGGATTGGCAAGATCAGCCAGGCCAAAGGCGTCCATAACATTAGCGATATTGATATTGACATTGGTAATACTGGGACACAGTCTTGTGTCTATATATTGCTCAGCGAATCCGAAAGGTATTCCATAACTTAACAAGTCATTAGGATCACTGAACGCAATAATTTCAGTTTTACTGACCATTCGCTTGTTATAGTTGGCACCGCTGGCGTCGCAGTAATCCGAAGGCGACCCTACCACTTCAGGCAGTTCTCGGCCCAATTGCAGCATCGGCAACTGATTGGATAGCATGTAAATAGGCACCTGTTTGTTCTGCAAGGCGGCGATGGCACTATCAGCGATATTCACGTTCTTGTCGGCATTAGCATATTTGGCAACATTCGCCAGAAGATGCGCGATGCGTTGCATGCCGTCAATGGTGATTCGACTCCCCAGGCTGTGTGAAATAAACACATAATCATCGTGGGCGATGTAATCGGCACTTGAGTCGTTGAGACCCGTGCAGGCATGGATGCCGCTGGCGGGAAGATCATCCCAATCGCCGGTGGCCATCCAGCAGAACGACTGCGTAAACGCAGCCAGAATTGCATCGCGACTGTCCCCCAAATAAATAATGGGATCAGGACCGGTATCGTTACTGAATTTTTTTAACAAGCTGTTAATCTTGGCCCGCCGAAAATCGTATTCACCGGAATTATCGAATGCCAACAGCGCTTTTTGTTTGCGCGTAATTTCCGACCAGGTCAGTTCATAAAAAGTCAGGTCTATGCCACGTTCTTCGTTGAGCAGATGAGTCACCCGCAAGTTGCCCAACTCTTTTCCTGCAAGTAAAGGCGCCGATAATGCGATATTTTTTTGGCTATGGGATCGCGCAGTCAAATTCAGTTCCTTGGCCAATTTTTCCAGGAATTCGGTGGTATAACCCGGAATGTGATCGCCCACACCATGAACGAATAAAACTTTGGTTTTACCCTTCTGCTTGCCCAGACCCGCCTGAATCCCAGTAAAAGGTTGCCCCCATACCTGACATTGCCGCGCATCTTCAGTTTCGGATTTTTCCAAAACAGCTTCGGCTATACCTTTGCCTATACTGCTACAACCGGATAACAACATGGCAATAGAGAACGATGACAACAGGTATCGGATTTTTAAGGACACGTTAGCACTGAGTTTCATGGTGTTTAGTCCATCGCATTATTACGAAGCGAAAATCAATTGGTTTTTAAAAAATATTGCAACGTCAAGAAGACACTGAAATGGTTACCCATTTTTTCAAATCAAGGGCCGTAGGGAGTCCAAAACAAATGAACTCCCTGTTGCAAAAATCTATGGCGTTATTGAAACAGGCCTTAGAAAGGTTTTAAAGTATATGGAACCGGATCGGTGACCATCTCGCCGGGTTTACGGTTGGCGATTTTGACGAACTGCTCTGCCCAGCGGTCCATAATGCCCTTGGCCGGCCCATACCAAGTCAGCCTTGTCAAATCCAGGGGGCCTGCATCCTGCATATCCCTATCAGCAAATGTGGCAACCACTTCTCCGGTTTGCATGTCGCGAAGACGCCCTTCAAATGCTGCCCGGCGTTGGTTAATAGCACCTGCGGCTGTTCCGCCTCCCACCTGCAGCCAGCCCAGGGCGTGCAGTACCGGTTGGGATGGGTCTATTTGTATCAGTGCCAACTCCAGCCGCAAAGCCGGTTCTTTATGTTGACCTGCAAACTCGATCACCCGAAAGCGCTGATTTGGATCTTCCTTGAATTCCTTGACTACTTGAGCATGGAAATATTGAGCTAATTCCGTAATATCTTTTTTGACATCACTCAACCAACTCGCTGAGCCTGCTTTATGCAGCCAGTCCATTTCCATGACGTACTGTGTATTGACGGGTGCGACGACCAACTCTTGATAGGCTGAAACATCAAAATCGGGCTTGATCCAAACCTTTTGGAAAGGCAAATCGGCACGCCGGGTCTGCCGCTCGGGATTATCAATAAACCCGGCATCAGGGGCGGGAGTGACTAACTCGGACTTTACCGCATTAGTTTCCTTGACACCGGTCGAGCAGCCCGTTACTACCGCCATGACGCCACATAAAACGCCTATTCCGGCTGACTGTATTTTCAATTTTTGCCTGTCTATTTTCAAAATTTTCTCCCGGATTAAAAAGTGAATTGGTATCTACTCACCTCTCCCATTTTAGTGGGTGTAGGTGGTTGATTGAAAAGGCTTCTGCAACAGGGATGTTGCAGAGAGCTACAGGGACGTATTGATGCGTCCTTTGAAATCAAGTATCTACACCCTAAATTCAAAGCGGGCGAGTAGTTACGTGAATTGTTTATTTTTTGTGATTATTCAGCGTAGATTGGGTTGCATGCTTTTGCAACCCAACAATTAACACCATGGCCTTGAAATGTTGGGTTGGTTATCGCCAACCACAACCTGCGCGGTTCACAATGTTTGTTGAATTGCTTCGCTGAACAGTGACATTTTTTAAAAACAGCTCGCGGACGCTATTCTTCTTCTAAAGTCTTTCTAGCGGTTTCCAACAAGGCGCGTTGTTCATCATTCATTTCAGGAAAACTAAGATCCAGTTTATGTAACGTTGATGAAATGATATCGGCCACGATGGCCCGCGTCGCCCATTTATCGTCTGCCGGAATGATAAACCAGGGTGCCCATTCGGTACTGGTCGCACTGATGGCTTTTTCAAAAGCAGCGACATAATCATCCCAATAGCTGCGCTCGTTAAGATCAGCCAATGAAAATTTCCAGTTTTTTTCAGGGCGCTCCAGTCTGTCCATAAACCGCCGTTTCTGTTCCTTTTTGGAGACATTCAGAAAAAACTTTAAGACGATCGTCCCGTTGCGTACCAAATGCTGTTCAAAAGCATTGATATCCTCATAGCGCGCCTGCCAAAATGCTTTTCCGATCTTTTCTCCGGATAGCTTTTGACGCTCAAGCAGTTCGGGATGGACTTTGACGACCAAAACGTCTTCATAATAGGAACGGTTGAAGATGCCGATCCTGCCGCGTTCCGGCAAGGATTTCATATAGCGCCACAGAAAATTATGATCCAGGTCTTCCGCAGATGGCTTTTTGAAACTGAATACCTGACAGCCCTGAGGATTTAATCCTGACATGACATGCTTGATGGTGCCATCCTTTCCTGCTGCGTCCATGGCTTGTAAAACGATCAACAACGAATAGCGGTCATCCGCATAAAGCAGTTCCTGAGAACCGGACAATTCTTCAATACTTTTTTGCAGAATTTCATTCGCCCGCTCCTTGGTCGCTTTCTTGCCAAAAGCTTTCATTTCCTTGGTTTGATCCCAACCGGTATGGTAATCCTTAAGCCGGATTTTTTTATCGGGTTTAACCCTGAATAAATCGATGATTTCTTGTTTGATCATGTTAATTCTCCTTCTTGCTTCTGGCTGATTGACTGGGTATTTTGAGCCAGCAAAAATAGACCGGCGAGTTGTCCCGTTTTAGTTCTTTTTTGGACGAAAAGCATTTAAAAAACTGGATTTATCGAGACTTATTCGTCGATCTGGAACGGTTCCCAAGTCGAATCTGGATTGTACTCATTGATCTTTTCGACGATTGCTGCCGTTTTAGGACCCAAGTCTTTCTGATAAATCTTACCCTGGTGATTGACCACAAAAGTCATAATGCCGGAGGAGCCATACTGGGCGGGAAAAGCCACTAGACCGAAACCGGCAATCATGTTCTTGTTGATGATATAGTCATATTTGCCACCGGGAGCATTCTTGCCCTGCCGTGTGAGTATCCGATAGTAATAGCCATGGTAAGGAGAAGGCTGTTCGGCACCCGGCTTGACCTTATAACCGACGGCCCTTGCTTCGGCAATTAGAGGACCTAGCGGACTTTGCGGTTGCCCTTCTTCCACTTCCCAAAACAGACCGTCAAATTTGCCCGGCTCGCTACGCAGTTTTTGCGCATATTCCGATACGCCATCATCGTCCCTGTCAGCATTGGCGTATTCAAACTGAGCTTCTAGATAGCCTTTAATGGCGCCAATTGTACTGAGTTCGTTGCGCCCAATGCGTCGATTCAGAATTTCCTGACGGCCCTGTTCGGCATCAAACAGCCAGTTATCTCCTTTTTTGACAATTGGAATGGGAAAAGGCCAGTCTGTATTACCTAAGTGGATTATCGCTTTGTCTTCACCAATCAACTCAACCCCCATTTTTTCCTGTCCCAAGGCAACGAAATTCAAACGGTTATTTTTGTCTTCTACCTCATCTCCGGATGATAGAAGTTCTGCTTCTTCACTTCCAAACAAAGCCACAAGCTGATCAGTGCCCTCACTGCCGACAGCTTCGAGTAAAGCCTTGGCCGCATCATCGGGATTCTGAAAGCCTTTAGCTTCTATGGCCTTGGCTTCGACAGGAACAGCTGCAACGGCTACGGGAGGCGCCGCATTAGCGAATAAAGGAGCGGTTATAAGCGCTGCCAGAAGTATGTTTTTAGTTTCGCGATACATTGTGGGAACCTCGATCTTGACTGCTTGAATAAAATAAAGGGATATCAGCGTTCCAAAATCGGACGCGCAATTTCCAGGATTGCAGAGCTTTTCAATCATCGCCGCCGACCTCCACCGCCTCCGCCGCCTCCACTACTTCTAGCACCTCCGCCACCTCCGCCGCCTCCACTACTTCTAGCGCCTCCGCCACCTCCGGAAGCACGCAGATTTTCGGAGCTGGCCGCCCGGTCTCTGCTGGATGCGCCACGCTGGCTAAAGTTCTTGGTGGCGCCCGCATTGCGTGGTGCTTCAAACGCATTGGGCCTGGAAGCTTCCGAACGACGCTGGGTCGCCATCTGTTGCTGGGACCTCTCTCTTGCCCCAAACGATTGCGTGCGTGCTGGCATTTTTGATTGATCGAATCGCCCTTGCGCCATCTGAGGCTGTTTATTCGTAGCCGATGTTCTTGGCTTTGCTGTTTGCCCCCCACGCATGGCCGATTGAGCTGATTGCCGGCTGCTTGATCCTCTCTGGCTTTCCAGCCGAGAAGCTTGACCTGAGGTTTTAATACCTTGCAGAGCATTGCCCCGGCTGCCCTTTGCTAGCTGTGCTTGAGTGTCACGAACCGCTGGCCTGTTGTTGAGTTTCGAACCGGGCTTATCCTGAGTTCCAGGCTTTTTTTCAAGTTGTTGGCGTATGTCGGCAGTGGATGGCCTTTTTTGGGCCGGTAAAGTGTCGGCGGATGGCCGTTGCCCGGCTCCGTCAAACCCTCTCGCTGTCGCCGGTAGCGTTTGAGCTGCACCGAGTCTCTGTCCGGCCAGTGCCGGTTGCTGGGTTTTCCCCAAGCGTTTTTGCGCCGCCTCAGGAAAAGCCTGTCCGCGCCTATGCTGCGGGTCAGGCCTCCAGCCCGCAGGTTGTTGTGCGGGCCTTAGGTTGTTCTGACTGAACTTATTGCCTCCGCCGACGTTAATTTCGTTGCCGGAAATATTGACGTTTTTGTTGTAATTGACATTACCGCGGTCGCCGTAATAACCGCCACCGCCTCCATGCCAGCAATTTCCACTGTGGCATACGCTGTTGCCGTAATAATGGTTAACATGGTAATAATCATCGTCATCATCGGCCCATTCCATTAGCCCCCAGGTAAGCAGGCCGCCGACCACTGCTCCTGTTGCGAAACTAGCCCAGGAGTCATCATTCGATGAGGTCGTTGTAGCCGTAGCCGGTGGTGGATAATAGGCGGGGTAATAACTGGGCGCCGGCGCAGCATTGACATTTACCACAGTTGACCCGGGATAAACACCAGAGGTGCCTGAGACAGGCGGTGCAGCCATCGCACCCTGATAAACGACCTCCGGGTTATATTGAGGTACATAAATCGTATCGGACTTGGCCGGTGCTATGGTGATGATTTCCTTTTTCAATACAGCCGGTGTCACCACCGAGGCATTGGACTCAGACTTGTTGTCTTCAACTGACACCGTTTGAGCGGTCACTTTCTGTTCAGGGGTATCTTTAAGGTAGCCTGAGTCGACTGCACGTTTACGTAATGTTTGTATCACGCCCATAACCTCTGAGGGTTTAGCCAGAAAAGCATCCCCAAGCTGGGTTGTCCAGTCCAGATGATCGTTCATCATCTTGATAACCAGCGGCACACTGGCAAGTCGCATTATGCTGGCATCCCAATCCTTGGTGTTGAGCGTTGCAAGATCCGGTTTCGTTTCAAGCCATCGGGCAGCCTGAACGACCTCCAGAGGATACGTCGAAGCCACCAGCATTTCGGCCAGCAAAGGATCCGGGTACAGTGCAATCGGCGCTACCAAAGATTCCATACTGGTCATCGGCTGAAGCGGTACCTCAGGCGGCGGTTCAGCCGGGACGGGCTGGGCAGGCGGCTGGCTCTGGGTGGCAGAAGGGGGAGCGGGAGGCACTTTGCCCGCCTCTTGCTCATCCTTATTGCACCCCACGGGTAAAATGATCAGAGCTAGCAATAGTGCTCGACATAAAACAACGCGGCAATAAGAGTGTTCGTTGATTGCGTTTAAATGGTTCATTACTCGTCTCTCAAAAAGGCATTCACGGAAAATCTCTGAGCTTAAGATTAAATGCCTGAATAGGGCAATTCAGGCAAAAAAAAGTGAAATACTTCGTGTCGGCTGATTTTTACTTGAATCTTTACTGGTCCAGTTACCGAGATATCCGTTTCTGATTTTTTGGCTCTGACAATTGTTTTATTCATGGGCTTGATTCCTGTCTGAGGGGCTGAAAACGAAGAGCATAAACCGGATAGACTGTTATTGGATTTGAAAAATTACAAATTCTGCTACTAATATACATTCATAGTAGGTGTCGCCCGGCACGAATTGCCGAGGTCCAGGAATCATGGACGTCGCGGACTTTCACATTCTCGAAGCCTGGATCGCTTATGCGGTTTAACGGCTTGCAATTAGCTCTTAAAATGATGAGAACTTCGACATATCCTAAATAACAGCAGATATTGAGCCAATTTCAATGCAGTCAAAATAAGACAGATAAATTTATAATTAACAACTACTTACCATTAAATTAAAGAAATATCCACTGATAAGCTCTAGAAGTAAACCACGAAATACCGTGGTTTACCCGAAATTAACAAATCTGACGACCGTGAAGATTCCTTATGAAGAAGGGCGTCGGATGCGTAACTTGTTCATCCGGCTTTCAAGCGTGCTGGGCTTGAGTCCCAGTGTCGCAGCAGCACCTCCTTGACCCCGTACTCGCCAGCCGCAGGCTTCCAAAACGTGAAGAATATGCTTGCGTTCGACCTCTTCCAGAGAGTCTTGATGAGAGTATGCTGGCAGTGCTGAAACGCAGGTACTCACCGGCAGGGAAACTTTGAGTACTGGCCCTTTGGCAAGAATCACCGCACGCTCGATGACATTGCGCAATTCACGAATATTACCCGGCCAATCATAGCCACAGAGCATTTGTAAACTGGTTTTATCGACGCTATCAATGGATTTGTCCATGATCCTGGCAAACTCCTCTATGAACGTCTCTACCAGTTTGGGAATATCTTCCCGTCTGTCGCGTAGCGGCGGAACCTGAATCGGAAAAACATTCAGCCGATAATAAAGATCTTCACGGAAGCGGCCCTCGGCCACTTCTTGAGAAAGGTTACGGTTAGTCGCTGCAATGACCCGGACATCCACATTAATCGGCTTGGGATTGCCCAAGCGTTCAATTTGCTTTTCCTGTAATACCCGCAGCAGCTTCACCTGAGCATCCAAAGACAACTCTCCAACTTCATCGAGAAACAAGGTTGAATGGTGAGCCAATTCAAACCGGCCAATTTGCTTGGCAAGCGCTCCGGTGTAAGCCCCTTTTTCCCGGCCGAATAGCTCGCTTTCTATCAATGCTAAAGGAATAGCCGCACAGTTCACGCGTATCATCGATCTGTTTTTCCGTGGACTCGCTTCGTGAATAGCAGTCGCCAGTAATTCTTTCCCGGTACCCGTTTCGCCCATGATCAGCACCGTAGCCGGTGTCGGAGCGACTTGCTGGACCTGCGACAAAATAGACTGCATCGCCGCGCTGCCTTTTACGACTTGTGTTCCCTTGCGCTCTGATATTTCGTGGCGCAGGTAAATATTCTCCTGATGAAACTGGTCTTTAAGTTGGCGAATTTCTTCGAAGGCCGTTTTGAGTTCATCGTTGGCGCGTTCAAGCTCAATCTTGGTCCGGCGAACATCGGTTATATCCAAGCTAGCCCCCATCATTCGCTCAGGTAGACCGGTATCGCCAAGCTGGAATTTACCGGTAGCACAAACCCAATATTCATTGCCATCGGAATGCACGACCCGATATTCTTCTTGGAAGTGAGTTAGTTCTTGAGAGGCTTTTTGGACGACCTCCTTAACTCGCTCAGAATCCTCTACATGAAGACAGGCTAAAAAACGTTGTAAATTAATCTTATCCTCATTCGATACCCCGTAAATCTCGCGCGCCCTGTCGGTCGCCCAGATGGTATCCTGAGGAATATTCCAAACCCACAGGCCGATGTCCGCCGATTCGGCCGCCAGTCTCATCTGCTCTTCTTTCCATTGAAGCTCTTTTATACTTCTCTTGCGTTCCAGGACATTCGCATAAACATCCGCGATAAGGCCCAGACCTTGTACCACATGCTCCGGCCATTGCCGGGGACAAACAGATCCGAAGCCAATGCCACCGGACAACGCCCCACCGACCATAAACGGAAAAACCAAAGCGGCTCTGGTCCCGTAGCGAAGAAAACCCTCCCTGTCTGTCGCTGCCTCCTGCGGCAAATCATCGACGTCATGCATGATAAAGGGTTTGCCGGCCAACAGCGTTCTTGTAAGAAAGGGTCCTTCAGATAGCAGAGAATCGGCTTGCCAAGCCTTCTTGCAGGGTTTGGCGAATTGATACCGGGAGTAAAAATCTTGACCATCGCCGGTTATCAAACCCAGCACGATACTATCCAAATCCAGATTTTCGGCAATTCGGTGCAAGCTTTCCTGTATTTCCTGATCGATCCTATCCGCTGAAACATGGACAAACCCGGCGGAAAGCTCAGCTAACAAAGACTGAAACTTTAAATGGTGTTCCAGTTGAATTAATGCCTGATGGTTATCGTGATTGTCCATAAAAGAATTCAATTTTTAATTATTCTGCGTTAGTTTGGATTGCCTGCTTTTGGCAAACCAACAAATATCGCCTTGTTGCCTTGAAAAGTTGGGTTGGCTCTCGCCAACCGCAACCTACACGGTGCATCGCCTTTGTTTTGTTACTCTGCTGAATAGTGACTGCACTTTTAAAACTGCAACTTGATCAATCCAGCCAGAAGTGATCAAGCGCGGTTCGCTGACCACTGCTTTTTGCAGGATTCAGTTCGGAACGGCTTAACAAATTCTTTGCATAATCAGCCAATAGAGCGGAAAAATCAATCAAGATACTTATCGTGCTTTCTGGGAAGTGATTTACCGGGAAGTGATCGCTGGCTTAATCCTTCCTGATTACGTATAAGCTTCAGCCAAAACTGTAATAGTGTGATCCTATGAGTTCTAAAGGTGGCGTCGCCCCGGCATGGATTGCCGGGGTCCAAACTGCATGGATGCGAGCAGGGAATAACTCCACTCAAATGGATCGGTACATCCGTGTACACTGGATACCGGCAATCCATGCCGGTATGACGGCTATTTGAAGGGTCATCCATTCCGCTGAAAGTCATGCGTAAATAGGTAATCCTTAGCAAGGCATTACTCATCAAAGGGCAACTCGACAGCGACCGGCCTCACCTTCCAAATCTCATTGCAATATTCACGAATCGCCCGATCCGAAGAAAATTTACCGGCTCTTGCCGTATTAAGGATAGACATGCGTGTCCATTGTTCCTGGTCTTTCCAGGCCTCGCTGACTTTATCCTGACAAGCCACATAATCGGCATAATCAGCCAACACCAAAAAAGGATCATGCTGGCACAGATTATCCAGTAAAGGACGGAAGACATGGGGGTCGCCATGAGAAAAATGCCCTGAAGCAATAAGATGAATAATCTCTGATAGCTGAGGATTTTTTTCGATATAGGCCGATGGATTATAGCCTTCGCGCTGGATACTACCGACCTCTTCCTCCGTTAAGCCAAACAGAAAGAAATTCTCGGCGCCAACTTCTTCCCTGATCTCGACATTCGCGCCATCGAGCGTACCGATCGTCAACGCGCCATTCAGCGTGAATTTCATATTACCTGTGCCAGACGCTTCTTTCCCCGCAGTGGAAATCTGTTCGGATAAATCAGCCGCCGGATAAATCAGTTGAGCATTCTGCACATTGAAGTTGGGTACAAACGCAACTTTCAGAAATTGATTGACGTCCGGATCGTTATTAACCACTTCGCCTACTGCGTTGATCAGTTTGATCATCAGCTTGGCCATAAAATAGCCGGGTGCAGCTTTACCACCGAAGATAAATGCCTGAGGTGAAATAGTCATCCCTGGACTACGCTTGAGACGCCAGTACAAGGTAATAATATGCAGTACATTCAGATGTTGCCGTTTGTATTCATGAATACGTTTGACCTGAATATCGAATAACCAGGCAGGGTTGATCTCGATACCGGTTTGCTTGTGTATATAATGTGCAAGTTTTTCTTTGTTGGCTTGTTTGACGGCACGCCATTCATCTCTGAATGCCGGATTTTCGGCCAGTGGTTCAAGCTTTTTGAGTTCATTGGTGCGGGTTATCCAGGCATCGCCAATTGAGCGCGTGATTAAATCACTGAGTCCGGGATTAGAAAGCACCATGAAACGCCGGGGTGTGACGCCGTTGGTTTTGTTGCTGAAGCGCTCCGGCCACATTTCATAAAAATCTTTCAGCACACTGGTTTTTAGCAATTCGCTATGTAAAGCTGCCACACCGTTGATAGCATGACTTCCGACGCCGGCCAGATGAGCCATGCGAATACGTTTGCTACCGGTTTCGTCAATCAGCGAAAGACGGGCCACCCGCTGATCATCGCCAGGAAAACGCCGCCGTACTTCATCAAGAAAGCGGGAATTGATCTCGTAGATTATTTCTAAATGCCGAGGCAAAAGTTCACTGAACAAAGGCAATGACCAGGTTTCCAGCGCTTCGGGCAGCAAGGTGTGATTCGTATAGCTGAACGTGCGGAAGGTAATGCTCCAAGCTAAATCCCAATCAAGCAAACGCTCATCCACCAGGATTCGCATCAGTTCGGCCACAGCAATCGAAGGATGAGTATCGTTAAGCTGCGCGGCAAACCGGTCCGGAAAATGCTGAAGATTCTCGCCTGCAAGATCAAGAAGGTGCAGCATGTCCTGGAGCGAGCAGGACACAAAAAAGTATTGCTGTGCCAGACGCAGCTTTTTGCCGGCCTCAGGCTCATCGTTGGGATACAGTACCTTGGTGAGCGTCTCGGAACTCACTTTATCGTTGACTGCCTGATAATAATCACCGGTATTAAAAGCCTGAAAGTCAAAAGACTCACACGCCTCGGCACTCCATAGACGCAAGGTATTGCAGGTATTGACCCGATAGCCGGGTACCGGCGTGTCGTAAGCCACGCCTTTGACTACCCGATGAGGTATCCAGCGTTTCCGGATAATGTCCAGGGTGTCATGATAGCTTTCGGTATGTCCGCCCAAATTGACGTAATAGGCAACATCGGGTTTTACAATTTCCCAGGGATTTCCGTTACGCAACCATTTGTCGGTAATCTCAACTTGCCAGCCGTCATGAATCTCCTGATCGAAAATGCCGAATTCGTAACGGATACCGTAACCGATCGCCGGTATTTCCAGCGTCGCCAGAGAATCCAGATAACAAGCAGCAAGTCGGCCGAGACCGCCATTCCCCAAGCCCGGTTCTTCCTCCAGATCCATCAGGTCATCAAGATCTTTACCGAGTTCAGCAACCGCGGCGCGCACTTCCTGCTCGATGCCGAGATTGACGAGACTGCTGCCCAATTGAGGCCCCATCAGAAATTCGGCTGAAAAATAACAAGCCACTTTAATGACCTCATCCTCAACATGGCCATTAGCCAGGTACCGCTGCACAGTACTGATCCAACGATGCTGCAGCCGGTCTCTAACACTTAAGGCAAGGGCCTTGTAATAGGACTGTTCCGGAGCCACCGCTATGACCCGGCCTATGCTATAGATCAAATGATCGAGAACAGCCTGTTTCAGGGCGGATTTACTCAAGCCGGTCCGGGTCTCAAGCCCTGGCAATGCCTCATATTTTGTAGGCGCGCCGGTTATATTTTTATTGATCGTCATACTTGAATCCTCAATTAGACTAATGAATCAGATCGTTTTACGGTCTGTTGATACGATGATAATCAGCTCGCAAAACAGTTTCGATACGCATTTGAAATCGGCTTCACTATTGAGCCAATCTGGAAAGGGTTGGTTTAATCAAAGGTTTAGATCAGCAGAAATCACGCCACTTTTTAAGAGTCCCAATTAGACTGTAAAAGCACCTTCATAACAAGCACATAAAGCCAATCCAAAAAAATGCCACGTAACAATCAAAGACAAATAAGCTACGAAATACCGGGGTTTATCCGAAATGAAGCCATTATGAAGATGAACCACAGGATTGATCCTGGCGACAGCAGGTTTTATAACTTATAAAGCTAAATCCTGATAGTGATTGAAGCGGACATCAAAGGACTGCATAATCCCGCATAACGATAGCCTTTTGTTTTAGCGTAGTAACTGGAGACAATACGCATGAACCTTCATACGAATACAGCGGAAGCAAGCCAGTCCATTCGCTTCGATGTGGTAGCAGGCCTCACTGCCGCCGCAGTGATTCTTCCCAAGGCAATGGCCTATGCAACTGTAGCAGGCTTGCCCGTTGCAGCGGGGCTTTATACCGCTTTTATCCCAATGATTATCTACGCATTGATGGGTTCATCAAGAGTGCTCAGCGTCAGTTCCACCACTACCCTGGGCATCCTGACCGGAACACAGTTGATGATGGCAGTGCCGGACGGCGATCCTGGGAAATTGATCACTGCCGCTGCCACACTGACGGTTTTGGTGGGCATCTTGCTGATAGTCGCGTCGTTGCTGCGCCTGGGATTTGTAGCCAACTTTATTTCAACTCCGGTACTGACCGGTTTCAAGGCCGGGATAGGCTTGGTCATTATATTTGACCAGTTGCCTAAACTCCTGGGTGTTCATATTACAAAAGAAGGCTTCTTTCGCGACCTGTTCAGTATTCTTCAACATGTCCCGGAAACGTCATTGATTACTCTAGGGGTGGCCGCAGCAACACTGCTGATACTGATTGGCATGGACCTTCGTTGGCCGCATTCTCCGGCACCCCTGGTCGCAGCCGGAGGCGGGATAGCCGCTTCATGGTTTTTCGGCCTGCCGGAATTGGGTGTCTCGACGGTAGGCATGATTCCGCAGGGACTCCCGTCTCTGACGTTGCCGGACCTTGGGTTGATCGAACAGATGCTGCCCGGCGCGCTGGGTATCGCACTGATGAGCTTTACCGAATCGATCGCAGCCGCGCGAGCTTTTGCCGCCAGTGCAGAGCCTTCAATCAACGCAAATCGCGAGTTACTTGCACTGGGAGCCGCTAACCTGGGTGGCGCTTTATCCGGTGCGATGCCTGCCGGTGGCGGCACCTCGCAAACGGCTGTTGTGCGGGCGGCCGGAGGTCAATCACAAAAAACATCGCTGGTTACCGCAGCTACTGCCGCGGCAACCATGCTGCTGATCGCACCGTTGATTGGTTTACTGCCCCACGCTACGCTTGCTGCAGTCGTTATCGTCTATTCGGTAGGATTGATACAGCCTGCGGAGTTCATCAATATACTCAAAGTTCGTACGATGGAGTTTCGTTGGGCTGTCGTGGCTTGTCTCGGCGTATTAATTTTTGGCACTCTGCAGGGTATCGTTGTCGCCATCATCTTGTCAGTCATCGGATTAGCCAGTCAGGTGGCCCATCCTCATGTCTATGTGATTGGGAGAAAGCGAGGAACATCGGTGCTTAGGCCTCTGTCACCCGAACACCCTGACGATGAAACCTTCGACGGCCTGTTGATCGTGCGTCCCGAGGGAAGGCTTTTTTTTGTGAATGTGCAGTTGATCGCCGATCAGATCCGGTCTCTGGTCGAACTCCATAAACCTAATGTACTGGTGCTCGATATGAGCCGTGTTCAGGATATCGAATATTCAGCGTTACAGATGCTGATCGAGCGCGAAAAACGGGCAACAGAAAACGGCGCAACGCTATGGCTGACAGGGCTTAACCCCAGTGTACTTGATGTTGTTCGCCGTTCCGGATTGGCCGATCGCCTTGGCCGTGAACGCATGATGTTCAATGCGAGCACCGCAATAGAACGCTATCAGATGCGACAATCAGTAAATTCGGATGCGTAATTAACAAGCGGTTTTGCCCGGTAAATTTAAGTTCAGTTACGACAGGTTGTGTAACCAATAGGCTTTATGCAGGCTAAAGCAACTACGAAGGGATATCGGTAGTGCTAAATGGAGCGCGCCCAATTTAAATCCCAGCCATTTCAAGCCTGTCCTGAACAGCGCTGAAGGAATCTGCCAGGGTGCGTGTTTGATCAGGTAACGGATTTCCGAAAGCACATACCGTAAACCTTCACCGGAAGCACCACCAAATGTCTGCTGCAACCATGAACAACGGGCATGAAAAACGCCTATATCAAAATACCGCTTAAATTCGTCCCAAAAACGGTAATCGTGAGAGTGGAACACTTGAGCATCCGCACAATAGGCTACCTTCCAGCCTGCAGTCAGCATTTTTCCGGCGACAAAGGTGTCTTCATTCATAATCGTATCAACAGGAAATCCGCCCGCCATCATCAATGCATTTAGCCGGTAGGCGGCAAATGAATTGGATATGAAAACCGTTTTAAGTCCGTACCTCTTTCTATCTTCCATACTTCGCATCTGACTTTCAGGCGGGTAGTTGAACAGCCGGGCGTGAGCGGCAATGGGCCCGGCATTCTGATGCGGAAGCTGGCGTCCGTAGGCCGCCCCGACACGCTCATCATCAAATGCGGCCAACAACCGTTCGATGGCATCGGGACTGGCCAATAGAGCATCCTGAGTCAGAAATACGATAATATCCGGATCAGGCAGCATACTGACCCCTGCCTGCCGGGTGCCGCCATGGTTAAACTCGGCCTTGGCAATGATTTTTACGGAAAAACCACGAGCAAGCGCCATGGCAACCGTATTGTCGCTGGACGATGAGTCGATCACCAACAAGTAATCCGGCTTGCGGGTCTGTAGTTCGAACGCGTTGAGCCAGTCCTCCCAGAGAAGGCCCGCATTAAGCGTGGGCACAATCAGGCCGACCTTATTCATAAGAGGCTCTCTCGGCTGCAGGCTCGTGAAGATCAGCGTCGGCCTGTTGGGTCAAAACCTGCCAGACCTGCTCACCCAGTTTAACCGGATCGAGTTGCTGCTCAACAAACCGGCGTCCATTTAGCGATAGTCGCTCCCACTCAGGGCGCGTCATGGATTGGGCAATACGAAGTATTTCAGCTACCGAAGCTTCGCTTCTTTCAAAAACCAAACCGGCATTCAGTGCTTCCAGATGGTCCCAGGCCAGGCCTCTAGCCACCAATACGGGCCGCCCTGCTGCCATGGATTCTGCCACCACGTTGCCAAAGTTCTCCCGCATACCCCCGGCCTCTTCCAATCCGGACGGCAATACCAAAAAATGGCTGGAAGCCAGTAATTCTTTAACCTCTTTCCTCTCCAGATAACCGCGATAACTGATGGCGCCTTGAGATTCTTCAACCAAATCCTGAAATTCTTCGAAATAGTCGCCATCAACGCTTCTTCCTGCAATCACCAGCCGATCAGCCGGTCTGCGCACTTTCAGCCAGGCTTTGATAAAGGCATTAATGCCCTTTTCCTGCTGAACATGACCCAGAAAGCATAATTTCAAGCCGTCTCCTACAGGATAACCGCTTACCGTAAAGTCACGGCTGTCGATGCCGTTGGGAACCAACAGTATCCGGGCATTTTTTCCCAGTACATTCCGAACACCTTCCGCCTCTGTTTCGCTGGTGCAATGCACGGCAATAGCCCGGGTTAGCGTCGGGAAGGTCAACCCTTTATAGAACAGCCATTTATGAGGTTTTTTTCTGCGAATCAGGTCTACATGTTCTGGCATCAATCCGCCATGAACGGCCACCATGAAGGGACGACGCAGCAAAACACAAAAAACAGCGGCAAGCGTGGACGGCCAGGTTGCAATGCCGTGAATATAGACCACCGGTGCCGTCAAACATAATTTGAATAATGCAGTCATCGCGCCCAAGCCAAAGCCCCAGCGCCTGAAACCGTAAGTCCTGTAAAGCTTTACCTGCACATTCTCACCCAATAGAACCTGTTCAGTCCGCAATCGCCCATCAATGGATTCATCGGACGCAACCAGCACCATTTTATGACCGGCCTCCGACCATGCTTTGCTTAAAACAGCTGCGGTAACTGAAACACCACCGTACCCTTTAGCCGGTGGTATATGTGTAGCCACTACTCCCACATCCATACTAATTCTCCTGAATCTGACTGTGAATAATTACAAAATGAAATTTCTCAATAATTTCAAAAAAGAACTGCCATTCTTATTGATAGAGCCTGCGTAAACGGTGGCAAACCTACTTAATAAAGCACTGTCGCTTAAGGCTTAGAGGCGTCATTCCGGCAGAGATTGCCGGAGCCGTTAGACCGCGTAAGCGAATACAGGTCACAAGAACGTGAAAGCCCAACGCCATCCATGGCTTCTGGACCCCGGCAATCCCTGCCGGGGCGACGCCTACTATTAACGCGAACATAGCCTTACTCAAGCTAACGCCCATAAGCCAGGAACCCGCGCCAGATACCGATAAGATTGTAAAATGAATAAGCCAGCTTTTTGGGGTTCAATAACAGCAAGGCCAGCATCATTTTTAACAACGGCGCGACAAACATTTTGCGGGCAATGTAATAAAGAATGAACCCATCCTTCTGATTGGCGAATTTTCTTATGTAAGCCCCAATGCCCGTGGAATAGATCAACATTCTTCCGGTTCCCAGCTTGTAGTGATCTTTATCCGGGTGATAGATTTTAATGTCGGGGTTATAAAAAGCCGAACTGCCAGCCCTGAGCAAGCGATACAACAGCTCAAAACCCTCCGCGCCTGAATACTTGGAACCGATACCAAAGTCGTGATCAAAATAAAACTGTTTTCGATCGATCCGATTCAGATCAAAAAACTGCGTAAACTCCACGCCCATCATTCTGAAGCGGGAAAAATAACAGGCTTTAGGACTGTTAACGCCGATACTAAAACGGCTGGATGAAAACTGATAGGATCCGGCGACCAGAATGGCGAGGTTCTCGTTGGTTGAAAACTGATTGACCACTTTTGAAAGCACCTCTTTGTCGTAAGCACAATCGTCATCAGGAAAGGCAATAATTCTGCCTTGAGCCTTGCCTATTCCATAATCTCTGGCTCTGGCAATCCCGGTAAAATTAACTTTGAGATGCTTGATTGTGAGACAGTGTTTAAATGATTCGACGATTGCATCAATTTTGCCATCCATGTTCTGATCGATGATGATCAGCTCAAAGTCTTTATATGTCTGCTCACGGACAGATTCCAGAAAATCCCTGACCTCGCTGTCTCTGCCCAATGTGGCTAAAACCAGTGAAACTTTCATATCAGTCACCTCTCCTGAGTTTTGGCTTTGGCCTGCATATAGATGGTTGCCTCATACCAGGTAAACATCAACGCAAACTCCAAGCCCGCGAAGCCATCCAAAAAGCCACCCCGAAATACAAAGTGGTATAAAAACCGGGCCATAATTCTTAGCCAGGAACGACCCAGTAATACGCTTAAGCGGCCGCGATGAGTCATCACTGCCCCTGCTGCCGGTTGAAGAACGACCTCTTGCGCCGCTTTTTCAACATGCTTGTGCATCCATTCAATGATTTCGCCGTGATAAAAATAATGTTCATAGGCGATCTTGGTATAACCGATCCGGCAGGAATCAATGACGGCCTCCCCATGCCCGGTATGGTTCCGGACAAAGCGGGTTGTTGCCCTGCGCACCAGTCGGGGATGATAAATGGGATAACCCGGCGCGTAATTGAGCCGCTTGCCCCTGAGATAAAGCACCGAAGGCACCATAATCACATCCAGTTCATCGTTACGGCTCATTTCTGCTTCAAACCAGTCGTAAAAAGTCTGTGGATAGATTTCATCCGCATCGACAAACAAAATCCAGGGTGTGCTGATCGCACATTCTCTGATGGCAAAGTTGCGCTGATCGGCAAAGCCTGGCCATCGATTGCTAAAGATGCTACACCCGCGGTTTTGCGCGATAGCAAGCGTATCATCGGTGCTTCCTGAATCGACAATGACAATCGGATAGCTTGCCGGAATAGCCGCAAGACATGCAGGCAAATTGCTTTGTTCGTTTTTGGTCAAAATTACAATGGTCAGCATAGGATTAGTTCTTGACCGCATATAAATTGATGTAAATGCCTAAACCGAAGCAATGCATTAATGCGGCAAACGGCTTTTGCACAGCGCTGACCAGCCCATCAACAACAGACGCAGCCCTTCCTTTAAGACCCAGTCGTTTGGATAGTGCTTTGAAAGGGATGCGGGTGATTTGCTCGACCTTTACAACCCTGAAGCCATTGTTTTCGACCAGGGCTTTTAAACCTTTCTCTGAAAAGAAATTCACATGCTCCGGCACCCATAAACACGCGTTATCCTTTGTTCCCAACAGTTTGACCAAAAACGAATGGTAATTGGGCACTGCGCAGGCCAATACGCCTCCCGTCACCATCATCCTGGATACCTTGTTGATAGCTTTATCCGGTTCGAGAAGATGCTCCAGCACCTGAGACATCATCACGATGCCAAACTGCCCGGACGCTTCGTAGTTTTCAAACATCACCGGCAAGGGGTCATCACCGTTCAAATTCCTGAATACCTCGTTTTCATAGGTGCCGGGATTGATGCTGACGGTGCGGTAACTCAGCTGTCTGAGTGCCTGGGTGTAAAAACCGAATCCTGAACCTATATCAAGCGCCTGAACATTACCCGAATGATTGAAACTGTCGGCAAGCAGGCTCATTCTTGCTGCATCGACTGTGCAGTTAGGAAATTCGGCTTCTCTTGCCAATACATCTTCAAGCGTTACGGACTGGGTCAAGGCCTGACCCGAATACTGATAAATGGACTGCAGCCATACCAGGTGCGGTGGCCGATTCAAGAATCCGGTTCCACAGGAATTACACCGGTAGATATGAAATTCTTCATGATGGGCGTTTTCCGTATAATGAAAGTTTTTCCTGCGCCAATAGCTGATTTCCTCAGCCTTACAGGCCACGCATTCATGCAAAACCTCTCCGTACTGTGCTGAAACGGCTGATACAGTCGTCATATTGATCCCCTTGATTCCTCTAAAACGTGTTCACTCAGAAATGAATTAAAAATATGTCTGCTTTGCCTATCCGATAAGCCTCTCATCATGGGTATGGGAATAGCTGTAACATCTCCTACGCTGAAACTTTGCAACCATTCACCGCCTCTTCCACCGGGTCTTGGTCATCGCCAGTTTCAAAACCGCCAGTCATCCGCCAGGGTTTGGCAAGCATCGCCAACACTATCGCTTCAACGCCAAAATAAATGCAATTGGCGAATGCGGCGCCCGGCAAACCATAATGCATTACCATCAACGGAATACTGACTGCCGCCGTCAAGGCCCCGCATAAACGTCCGGACAATAACCATCGAGTCTGTTTGTTTGCCAGCAGCGGTTGAGACAGCACCATCCCCAAAGCGTGCAGCGCGCATCCAACTGCAATAGCGGGTATTAATTCGACCGAAGAATGATAGGGTTTGGCGAGCAACCAGGAGGTCAACCAGTCTTTGGACAATACCAATAAGGTCACGCCGGTGATCCCTAAGATCACGACGCACACTATCCAGATCCATAAAATCCTGAAACCTTCCCTGGCCTGATTCCGCGAACAACACTGAAAATAAACCGGCTGAAAGATACGTAACAAAACCATAGCGCTGCGATTAAATGCTTCGTTGATGATCAGGTAAGTCGCGGCATACAAACCGACTTCCGCCGCCGACAATAGATAACCGATTACATAGCGATCACCCATGCCGTTTACCCAGAATATCAATTCCATGGGAACCAGCGGCAACGCATAAGTCCAGACGTCGGCTTTGAAATTCCGGACCCTGGCCGGGCGCTTGTGCTTGACGATTTTACTGCGATGAACAAATGACCAGACCTGATTGGCAATGAAGCTGGCCAGGATATATCCCAACAATACCCATTCAGGTTTTTGGCCACCCCACACGACCAGCGAAATCGCCAATAAAGGGCGTAAAAGACTGTCACTGGTCTGCCACAAACTTGCGCTGCGTTGTTTGCGGCCTCCTATAAGTAACTGGATGCCTAATTCCCGTCTGACTGTCACGATCAAAAGTAAACCGGCAAGCAGATAAAGACTAAAATCGCTGTGGTAAAAATGACGGTAGATAAGGCCTCCGACGAGCAGCAGCGCTACCGCCAAAACTGTTGATCGGGCCGCATAGCCTGCTACAACCTGGTGCAAATCGGCTCGTTCCCCTTCATTCTGACATTCAGGCATTATCCTCATGCCCGCGGAAATAAAGGGGTAAGAAAACAAAGCAACACCCAGCGCAACAAAACCATTCAACAAGGCAACCTGTCCGTATATTTCAGGACTTACCAACTCGGTCAATATCCGGGTGCCGGCCAGTAAAGCCATAGCCGACACTATCTGGCCCAGAATGACCCAAAAGGCATCACCGAATAGTTGTTGTTCTCTTAAAAACCGAAACAGAGTCATTTTCTAAAATACCGCAGTCAGGACAGCCTTGAGTAATAAGAACCGGAGGCAGCCTGCCAAGCCGGAGTTTTCGACCGGTATCCGGTACCTAATACTGCTCCCCACAAAAACATCAACATTGCGTTTTGAGGAAAATATTCCCACATATTAAAAGTAAGCCCGGCAACAAAAATGAACATCACGACCATGAATTTGTTGGGATGAACCGACAGATTTGCCGTTGCCCAAAGAAATGCCAGATATGCCAGCAGGCCCAGTAACCCATAACCGTTCAATAGAAATAAATAAAGGCTGTCCGAATCGAATTGACCATGAAAATGTTCGGCGCCAAAAAGAATGTTGATGGTATTGGAACTCAAGCCCAAGCCCCAGCCGAACAATAAATCCGCAGGCCCATGGATTTGCTCGGAAAGTACCCGTTGCCAAAGATCGATACGTCCGTCTTGGGTGGGATCCGCATCATCACGGCCACTGAGCAAAGGACTGGACGCCAGGATCAGCGCGCCCACAGCAAGCAGTGGCGCAGGCATGATCATGGCCCAGCGGTCGCGTGGGCGAAGTGCTGCATAAATCTGAAAATAGATGACCAGCAAAGAACTGATTAACGCCGTGCGGGAACCGCTCAACAAGGCCAAAAATACACTGACCGCCATCCATTTGCGCATAGACGGAACCAGAGAAAACAGCAACGCACACGTCGCCATGGTTGCGCCAAAAAGATTGGGACTGACAAAAGTCCCAAACGGGCGCCCGCCCCCCAGAATTGACACGCCAAATAAAGGCGGCGCCCACAAAGCCTGCGCTATCGCCAGAACAGCCTGAAGAACCAGGTAATAACGCAGATAATATGCAAAGCGGAAGATCACGGTTTCACCCGCCCCCAAGCGGCTGACCGCAAAACCGATCAAAGCAACCGGCAGGTATTCAAATACCCTCAGGCCGGCCATGGGCACTACCAGCGGCAGGTCCAGGTACAGCGCATAAGCCACTTCAAACAGGACATAAGTGATCATGACTCCCAAAAATGCAAATACCGGTCCTGTCAGGATGCCATTGCGCAACCGGGGTTCAACAAACGCATAGCCCATCAAAACAACCAGCATCAGTTCGCGAAGAATACGCAAACCAAAATCCTGTTCGCCATACACTTCCTTCACCCCATTCCAGGCAGACTCGACCTGCGGTAACGAAGCCAGGGTCGATGCGCTGACCAGAGCAAACAACAGAACCGGTAAATCTTTTTCAAAGCTTATTCTCATCGCTTAGGCCTCGGCTATCTCATCGGGGTTTTGATCGATCCCGGAAGCCAGCAGAAAATCAGGATCCTTATTTCTGCCGAACCAACCGCCCATCGCCTGATAACCGGCCGTCCATAACGGCACGCTTTTAGACTCTTCACCGGCGCGGTTATAGGCATAGCCGTAGTAGGGATAGTAAGACGAGCCTTCTTTCAGATCATTGATAATAAATCCGTTCGGTTTGACACCCACCTGCTGGAATCGTCTAAAACTGACTTCCAATTCCTGCGCCGTATAACGGCCTTCCTTGACAACTAAAAATGTGGCGTCGGCGAGCTTGCTGATAATGGCCGCATCGGTAGCCGCCAGAATGGGCGGTGAATCAATAACAATATGGTTGTAAAAGCTTTTCAGCTGATCCAGCGTTTCTCCCAGATTCCCCATCACTAGCAATTCTGCGGGATTCATGACCATACTGCCCCTGGGTATAAAATCAACGCCAACGTCCGGCAAGCTGACGATAATGTCGCCCAGTGAAGCCTTACCGGCCAAAAGATCTGACAGCCCCGGCTGATTTTTTATGGAAAAAGTCTCATGCAGACGACCGTTACGCATATCGGCGTCAATGATCAACACACGCTTTTTGATGCTGGCCAGGAGCGCTGCCAGGTTACTGGAAACAAAGGATTTGCCCATTCCCGGCGCGGGACTGCCGACCATAATGACTTTGCTTTCGCTACTGGCCAATGTTGCCTCAAGATTGGTCCGGAAACTGCGCAAGGACTCGACAGAAATATCAAGCGGATCCTGGCTGACCAGAATACCGGACTCACGGTCCTTGCCTTGATCTATGAGTCTAGCCAGACGATGTTGCTTCTTACTGTGCGGAATGGCGGCATATAAAGGCAACCCCACCTGATATTCCAGCAAAGCCGGATAATTATCGTGGCGTTGCAACGAATAGCGCAGAAACACCAGCGCCGAACCGGCTGTCAATCCCAGTAAACCGGCAATGGCCAGCATCAGGCCGGGTTTTGGCCAATACGGTTTTTCGGGCGTCACGGCATAATCGATGATACGTGAGTTACCCAAGGAACCTGCCGCAGCTATGCGCTGTTCCTGAGCGCTATTCAACAAAGAGGTATAGAGTTCGGTGTTGACCTGAACATCCCGCGATAAGCTGACCATGTGCTGCTGAGTACGCGGTAAATTTTTAATCCGTTTTTCCAGATTGCCCAACTTACCGTCAATTCGCCTGATCTGCGCCTTCGTTGCAATCATGTCCGGATGAGCCGATTCCAGATGCTGATTTTGCTGTTCGTACTTTTGTTTGAGCTGAATATTCAGCGTCTCCATCTCGGCCGCCTGTTTCAGCAATATTTCAGCTTCGGCCGGAATATCGACGGCGCCGTGTGTTTGCCTGTAGGCGCTCAAACTTTGCTCCGCCTTTTCCAGCCGTTCTTTGACAACCGGCAACTGACTTTCCAGAAAAGCCAGCTTTTGACCGGCTTCCGCAGACTCCCAATTGACCGTTGCGTTGACATAGAACGAGGCGATATCGTTAACCGACTTGGCCAATTGCTCTGGGTCCCTGCCCTTCAGTTCTACACTGAGAATATCGGTATCCTTGGAAACCTCTCTAACGGTAAAGGCTTTTTGCAATGTTTCAATGGCAGCCAACGTGGTGGTTCTGCTTAATTCAAAATGGGTACCGGGATTGGCTTCAAGCTCAATGATCTTGATGACGACAAGTTCAGTCTCTCCGATGCCGATTGAAACAGTATCGCCTACAGATCCATCAACCAGCGTTTCATCCTTGGGACCCAGCAAGCGAAAACGGCCTGATTCCAGAGCAACCAGCGTAAACTCTTTATTCAATAACCGATCCGGCACGGTAAAAGTTGCTATCTTTAACGTTTCCCCACCCCAGGCCCAGCGATTGAAACCCCACCATGGCTCGGCAATGCCGTCATCGGCGTTATGCAATCTGGCCAGCGTCTCACCGATAACCGGAAAGTAAACTGGATAATATTCAACCACCAGATTCAAATCATCCACTACTTTACCCAACACCGAGC
>JAGXSU010000135.1 GCA_018333785.1 Methylomicrobium sp.
ATTAGAGGAATAACCGGCGGACTTGTGGACGCGTCCTGCGGACCGGTCCGAGCAGAGCCGTGTGGATAAGTCATGGACAGCCTCCCTGCTGACCACAACTTATCCACACTCTCGGACCTCGCGACCACAAAGTCCGCCGGTTCAATAACAGGTTAAAGTGATTGATCTTAAAGACAGTTAATTCAAAAAAGCCAAAAAATGCTTGAGGAATTGCTTTGGCTTATTGACTACGGCAGGCTAATGGGTGACCCCACAAGACGCACTCTCAAAGCCATGGCGGATTGCCTTTCGGCGAATCCGCCTTACCGGGTTACTCTTTACTTTCAACTTTATTTATAGATTGAGTTTTAGTATTAACATTTCCTAAATCGACAGAACCTTTGAAAACTATGTTTGGTGGGCCAGATGGCTTAGCACTTGCCGGAGCAGCTATAGGTGCACTTGCTGGTGCTGCTTGTTGTGAGGTAGAGTTCCCGCTATTTCCAGTTTCATTACTCATATTAAATTTCTCTTTTACTGTTAAGGGTTTTACTATTTCTACTTGATGAACTATGGCCTCGCTAGCTATTTTTTGATAGATATATAATGGTGTTGCTAAAACCAAGAAGGCTAGAGCAATAGCTACATATAATGTTGCATCATGCAAAAAATTCCCTCTTTTTAAATTATTTGTACTATTGTTTTCTGTAGCTTCCGATAGCCGACTATTCAAATACTCATCAAAATCTATTTTTGCTAACTTAATTGAATCTTGATCACTTTCACCATTTTCTGTATGCCATATCTTCAAAGCTTTATGGTGTTCAACTAATGCCAAAGCTGTAGGAATTTTTTGGTAGGAATAACCTAAAAATGATCTGAAAACCAATACCAAAGAAACTACCATCGCAATTAATGCTAGTGCAGAAATTAGTGTAAATATGTATGTAGGCAAATTCCATAAATATTTAAAATCCACGATCATAGTAGAGAGTGCTCCACCGAGTACGGTTAATGCTACTATCGGAACATTTGCAGCTGAAGCAATATTATTTCTTTGCTCCAACTCAAAATCATACTGCTTTTGATAAATTTCTTGTTCCATCAGCGATTCACTAAGCGTCTAACAAGGAATTAAATAGATAGCTGTATATCGACCGAAAGATACCCGTTAGCGCGATAATCTATTGATCAGCATACAATTTTTTCTTCTGTGTATCATTGGCGAGAAGTGTTAATGGTCGGTAATGATGAGTTTGCTGTAATAGAATCACATGAAGCGATTGGCCGCAAAGTGTCGAATTCTCTTTGACAGAGCAAGTTGGGCCAACTAAACACAAACCTATTTAAAAATCGATAACCGGTAGGGCGTTTTCGCGTTAGCAAAACGCCCACACTCATTAAAGCCATGGCGGATTGCCTGTTGGCGAACCCACCTACCAGGTTGCTCACAAAATCTAACCTTATTCGTTGGGTAACTACCTATAACCTTGCCATATCTAAGATAGATTTCTCCAGCGTCCCTTTGGCACGGCATGTCACCGAATCACCGCTTCCTCCGGTGCCCCAGTTCTTCGATCCAGACTCGCCGGTTGTGAAGGACACATCACTTGAGGACGAAGGAACCGTAAATTGTTGCACCGGGGTGCCAAATGCATTGAAAGCGACACCAGTTCCAGTAGTTGTGACACGTAGAATGTACTTGACGTTTGCCGAAACCTTTGTCTCGTTGGATGATTGAGGCGCTACATAGACGTTAATTCGTCCTTCCAACGACGCATCTCGGGATACTTCCGCGATATTAGGCAAATTGTTGTTTGGTCCCCATGTGCTAGCAACCTTATAAGCTGAATCTTGAGCAACGTTGTAAACGTATGTTTTTTCTTCCTTCTGATAGCTGAATTTACGAGTCGATTCCCCACAATCTACGTAGTTTTCCGGCGAGTCGCTTGAAAAAGAAACATTGATAAGCCTAGACGCTTTGTCAATGTTATTGATTACAAAGAATCCAGTTGCCAAGCGCCCAACTAAACGATCCCAAACAACATCGAATGACTCATCAATGCTGACCTCGTTATTGTGTACATCTGGAACTTTGGGAGGTGAATAATCCAGCTTACTCGCTCCCGGTGTTGCACAACCAGATAACGCAAGCAACAAAAGAAAACCTTCATACCTATTTCTACTGATCATATTTTCCCTTTATTCAATCACTGTTTTATTTTGTCCAACGTTTGAGCTCAGGCCGCGGCCCGTCACGGCCGTCGCGCCTGCAGCGAATGGTTTGACGAAGCCGCTAACGCGGAGAAAAGCCGTGCTGCTTGATTGACGATAAAATATAACCTCACGACCTCTTTATACGAAGGAATATTCCAGGACGAATCATGAGGTTACACGACTATGACAGCATCATCGGCGTTCGATTTCAAGCAAAACTATCAAACACATCGTCAAAAAAACTAAGGGTCAAGTCTTGCAATCAATCATTTCATTCGCTTACGTATCGTTGACCGCTCTAATGACTGTCGAATAATTTACGTCGAAAGTGCTTAAATTTGTTACAGGTTTTAATTACCACTCTCATATTTTAACCGTTTCCCAAACGGACGGTAATCCAATGCCCGTGCTTACAAATCTTGATACCGAACAGTCGCTTCCGATCGATTCGAGCCAAACCGGCTTAACAACCCGTCAACGTGCAAGCATCTTATCGGCAACGCTTGATAACTGCTCCAAGGACACTCCGCTGCATCTTTGACCCTCTGCGCCCTGACCAGATTCAACACCACTAGCGAGAAAGCTCAAGCAAATAATTGTCCTTTCCACCAAAATGGCTTTATACCGACCTTGAAATACATGACCGGCTCTATTAAGTCGCTGATTGAATGTTTACATGTAAACCCATTCAACTGCCGCTTTTGCTATATTGCAAGACTTGACCTCGTTGCACATTCTAGCCGCAGATCAGGCCAGGTCGGCATGCAGACGAATGCCTAGTGCCTTCGTTACCTTAAGGATCGTATCGAAACTGGGAATGTGCTCGCCGTCCAGAGATCGATATAGGCTTTCACGAGAGAGCCCTGTATCTCTGGCAATCTGCGACATGCCGCGCGCACGAGCAATATCGCCAAGTGCCTTGGCTATGAAGGCCGCATCACCGTCGGCTTCCTCGATGCAGGCGTCCAAATAGGCCGCCATTTCTTCGGTGGTTCTCAAGTGCTCCGCCACATCGTAGCGGCTGGTGATGGTTTTTGTCATTACATTATCCTACAGGTTACGGGCAAGACTTTGAGCGGTTTTAATATCGGCATCCTGTGTGCTTTTATCGCCACCGGCCAACAAAATGACAATTTCGTTGCCGAGTCGCGTGAAATACACTCGATAACCGGGACCATAGTCGATTCGCATTTCTGATACACCTTCGCCAACCGGCTTCACATCACCCGGATTACCGGCAGCCAAACGTTCGACTCTTGCCAAAACACGGGCGCGAGCACGAATGTCACGTAGATCGTCCAGCCATCGAACATAAACATCGGTTTTCTTTATATCGACCATGATTTAAGTGTAGCCTAAAGGCTACATTTGTCAATAGACTTATAGGTGTTTGCGTATTCGTAAGGGGGCCTCCTGAAATGAATACAGTATCTACATTGTGAATGGCTGCTTATTTGGCATTTCCTGTCACCGCAAATTAAATCTTATCTGTCAGCTTTGGGTCATGATCTGACTGCGATCTTCTCGAGAAATTGTCGGTTCAAATGTAAGGTAGACCGTATATTTCAAAGTTCATTAAACCCAGGATTACAGGTGGCATTTCATTGGTTTCACCAAACGGTGAATTCTTTCCATTCTGTCAAACTTTAACTTTTCAAGATACAATTCCGAATACTCTATAAAACCAGTCAACTGATATGCCAGCGGCATGATGGAGAACCGGTGAAGCGACCTATTTATGCGGCCATGCCGTTTTGGCTCCAGTCAAAAAACTAACGAAACCAACCATGACCAGCATCAAAGTCGACATTGAAAGTTCGGTCGAAAGCCTGCCTGGCGTTAAAAAATCCGAAAACGGCTGGAGTCCCCGGCAAGTATTGTTATTCAGCGGGCATATGATTGACGCGCCTGAACGGCCAACGCCCCGTTTTCCTGCCGACAAGGAAGGCATTGCCGCCCAAAAAATTGCCGAAATTTTGGGACGCCTGTCCGCAGGTCCGGAAGATTTGGCTTTAACCCAGGGTGCCAACGGCGGTGATATCCTGTTTGCCGAGGCTTGTTTGACACGGGGCGTCAAGCTCATCCTGCTGCAACCGTTCGATGAACCGGCGTTCATTCAAAAATCGGTTATTACCCGGGGCACACGCTGGAATGAGCGCTATTTGGACATTAAACCGCATGTTCATATCAAATCCGCACCTGTCGAATTAGGTGCACTTCCTGAAAATGTGGATCCTTACGAACGCTGCAATCTCTGGTTGTTGGATACTGCGCTGGCTTACGGCGTCGATAAAGTCCGGTTTATCTGTTTGTGGAATGGTGCAGGCAGCAATGATCCGGGAGGGACAGCGCATATGGTGAATGAGGTAAAATCGAGCAAGGGGCAGGTCTATTGGTTGGATACCCGCAAATTGTGGTGAAGCAGGTTAAAGATGCATTTGTATTCTGATGCCGCTTTAATTTGACAACCTGAATAGCATCAAAATGCTTTCATTACCCCAAAAATGAAAGTACTCTCTTATTATTGATCGCGCACTTTCATAGCAACCCTTGAGGGGGCCATTGTGGCGGAAAATTTAAATCATCTTGACGATCGCTTTTGGAATCGCTTGTTGAAAGCCATCGAAGAAGGCCAGGTGGTGCCGGTTATCGGTTCTCAGTTATTGATCTGGCAAGATCAAGACCAGGTTCAGACGCTACAGCAGCGTATCGCCAAACACCTGTTGACTCTTTATGGCATAAATGCGCCTGCCAAGCTGACGCCGCATAGAGAACTGCACGAAGTCGTTACGCTGCTCAAACCGACTGTCAATCTTCAGGATCTTTATGGCGATATAGCCGACGCACTGGAAGCGGTGCGCAATGCCCCCGGTTTTAAATTACCGGCTGCAATCGAAAAGATTGCGGCCATCACCTCGTTTCGATTACTGGTGGCCTTGACGCCGGACACATTACTGGCTCAGGCTTTGCGTAAAAGAAGCGCCGTCAATGAAATAGTGCATTCGCCGAATTTGCCCACCAGTGAAGCAGGCGATCTGACGATTGACTGGCTAAAGAAACCGGGTGAAGTCAATTTGCTGTATCTGTTCGGAAAGATGCAATCGACGCCGGTATTTGCGATTCATGATGAAGATACACTGGAATACACGCATAACCTGCTGTCACGGGGCAGCAATGTGCCGCTTCGCTTTTTGGGTGAGTTGCAGCAACGCGGCCTGCTGTTTCTGGGCACTAACTTTCCGGATTGGTTCAGCCGGTTCTTGTTGCGCTTAACCAATCAAACCCGGCTTTCAGATAAGAAAACCCGGGCCTGGCTGGTGGATGACGGGCAAAATCAGCCGGAATTGACATTGTTTTTGCAAGGTTTCAGCCGGGAAACTGAAATCATTACCGAACTCTCCCCGCAAGCCTTTGTTGATGAATTGTATACCCGGTGGTCGGCCAGAAATACGCCATCGTCCCCTTCATCCGGTAGTGATAATCGCGCTCAATTTCCCGATCCAGCGAGTGTGGCGTTTTTTATCAGTTACTCGCGTGCCACGGATTTACCCGCAGCGGAAAAACTTTATCAAACCTTGCGTGAACAAGGCTTGTCCGAAAATGAAATCTGGTTTGACCGGACGGCAATAGAGCCCGGCGGCGACTTTCAAAAACTGATCTATGACGGCATTCGCACCTGCCGTTACTTTTTGCCGCTGATTTCATCGGCTGCCGACCGCTTTGACGAAAAATTCTTTTACCGTGAATGGAATGCCGCCATCGACAGGAGTAAAGGTATCAGCGGCCGTGAATTTATAGTCCCCGTTATTCTCGATGAAGAGTACAACCCGCAAGGATATCAACGCGTGCCCCAAGCGTGGTCGGGCTCTATTGATTTCGGCCACGCACCGGGAGGGTTGGCCGATGCCCGCACGCGTCAACATTTGACCAAGTTGATACGCGAGTTGCGCCGCGGAGAAAAGCCATGACGCCTCAACAGAATTTACAGTTGAATGCGCAAAATCCCTGGCCTGGATTGGCCACCTATGATGAAACCGCCCGTCATTTTTTTTATGGCCGGGAAGAAGAGACGCAGGAATTGTTGCGTTTAATCCGTTTGTCACCGTTGACCGTGCTGTACGGAAAGTCCGGGTTAGGTAAAAGCTCATTACTGCAAGCGGGTTTGTTTCCCAAATTACGTCAGGAACATTTTTTACCGGTTTATATCCGGCTGAACAAGGCCAATGTGGAAGCGATGCCTTTCCTTGATCAGGCCGCCTATTGGTTTCAGGAAGCCTTGAAGGCCGCAAGAGCCGACTGTCCCGATTTTACCGCCGGGGAAAATCTTTGGTGTTATCTGCACAGGCGCGATTTGGAAATCTGGAGTACGGATAATCAATTATTGACACCGGTTTTTGTTTTTGATCAGTTTGAAGAAGTCTTTGCCGGAGCCAATCCGGATTTATCACAGCCGCTGGTTTTATGTCATGGCTTGGCCGATTTGATAGAAAATAAATTACCGGCTCATTTCGCCGGGCAGAATCTCGATAAGCCGTTGATCGAAAAACTGGATTTACTCACGCAACATTACCGGGTCGTGCTTTCTTTTCGTGAGGATTTTTTGCCGACACTGAAAAACTGGGAGCGTGATGTTCCTTCGTTACTCAAAAGCTGGTGCCAGTTAAAACCCTTATCCAGAGCACGCGCTATTCGCGCCGTGTCTCAGTCGGGAGCAGCCATTCTGGCGGAGGGTGCGGCTGAAGAAATCGTAGATTTTGTCGGCAACCTTGATAAATCGCAGGTCGATGGAGACTCGACAATTGAGCCGGTTTTACTGAGTTTGTGTTGTTATCAGTTAAATGTGCGCCGGCAAGTAAAAAAATCACCGCGTATCGATGCGGAGTTGCTGCGTAACGAAGGTCAGGAAATTCTGGAGAGCTATTACGCCAATGCGCTTGCCTCAATGCACCGTTCCGTTGCTGAATTTATTGAAACCCGGTTAATTCAAGGTGACCGTTATCGCAGTAGTTATCCGGTTCAGCTGGCTTTGGACGAAGGTTTGCTGAACCAAAAACAATTGACCGAGTTGACCGACCGGCACCGGTTGCTGCGAATCGATCAGCAACTGGGTACACCGCGAGTGGAATTGATTCATGATCGTCTGGTTTCTGTGGTGCGTAAGGCCAAAGAACGGCGCCGTGTTAAAAAGGAAATAAAGCGCGCTTGGCTGTTGGCAGTAGCCGCCATATTTGTGGTTGTGTCGTTTAGTGGCTGGCAACACTGGGAAGGCTCAACCAAGACCGAGTTAATCATCCAGACGGCCGAAGCCATTGCAAAACGTTCACGCGATCAGCTCCTGATGCCATTAAATCAGACGATTGCTCCGCCTGACCGGCCTGTCAGCATAAAAAAAGGGGCCCTTATTTATGTGCAGATTCGAAATGACAACCAGCGTCAAGCCGCCAGTCAAATTCAGAAATTATTGATGGACCGGTATTACAAGGTGCCGGGCATAGAAACACTGGCTACGGGGCCCTCAACGACGGAGGTGAGGTATTTCAGAAATAATGAAGCCGGGGAGGCTCAGGCTATTGCCGATGTGTTGCTGCAACAAAAAATTCCGAACGTGACCACCAAGTACATTGCCGGTTTTGAAAATTCAAAAGCGATACCTCCGGGGCAATATGAAATCTGGTTCGCTACGGATGCGTTTAAATAATCAGAAAACGTAACGCTTCAGAGCGAAGCACAACAGTCCGTCGTGCTGAAAAGTTACCAGGTAACATAATAATAAATGAGGGGGAATGTAATGGCTAATTCAAATGAAATACCCGATCTTCAAGAAATAAAAACAAAGGTCAAAGACTATAAAGGCAAACAAAATTTCGGTGATGCGCGTGATTTGCTTGAAAAAGCGCTCAAGGAATACCCGGATGAAGTCTGGGTCACACAGCAACTGGCGCTATGTACCTATAAAGATGAAGAACTCTATCCAAAAACCCGGCTTAAAACGGCGCTGAAATTGCTGGATTCTATTGGACTACGCAGAGCGGACAATAAAAATTCCGAAACGCTGGCATTAGGCGGTGCCATTTACAAGAGAATGTGGGAGTTTGACGGTCAACTTGAATTTCTCTACGAGAGTCTGGCTTTTTATCGAGCGGCTTTCGAACGAAATCCCGAGCAAGACATGGGTTACGGCGGTATCAATGCGGCGTATTTACTGGATTTATTGGCTGCGCGTGCGGAAGGCCTGGAAACCAGAAGCGGCTTAAAATCCAAAGAAGCGCCAAAGTTTCGCAAAGAAGCTAAAGATCTGCGTAACAAGGTTCGTGAGCATCTATTATCCAGTCTGCAAAAAAATCCTGAACTGGCCGGGCACTACTGGTTTTTAGTGACGGTGGGCGAAGCCTGCTTTGGCATGGGGCTATACGCCGAAGCTGCACAATGGCTGGATAAGACTCAGTCAGTCAGTATTGAAGAGTGGGAATTGCAAACCACCTTCCGGCAATGGGTGGGGATTGCCCGGCAACAACACATCGATGCGCCTGATGAAACACAAAAGCCTGAGGAATTGCATGAGGCGTGGCAAACGCTGCAGCATTTACTGGGCGATGAAACGGCTGAAGCTTTGGTGTGTCATCGCGGAAAAGTGGGGCTGGCGTTATCGGGAGGTGGATTCCGTGCCTCGTTTTTCCATTTGGGGGTCATGGCCAGGCTCGCAGAGGCCGATGCTTTGCGCGGAGTCGATGTCTTGTCTACCGTATCGGGCGGCAGTATTTTGGGGGTGCAGTATTATCTGGAAGTGCAGAAACTTTTCGAAAATTCGGCAAAAAAATTGAGCCGGAACGATTATCTGGATATCGTTGAAAAACTGCAAAATGATTTTCTCAAAGGAGTCGAAACCAACATCAGGATGCGCGCCTTTGGCAATTTTGCCGACAATTTCAGGATGCTATTTTCCAAGACCTATTCGCGCAGTCATAAATTGGGCGAATTATACGAAACCAATCTTTATTCCAAGGTGGCTGACGGAAAAGGTGACCAGCCGCGGACCATGCCTGACTTGCTGGTAAAGCCGGTGCAAGGCCGATTCCAGGGCGACAGTTTTAAGCCCAACGCCCATAACTGGAGGCGAGTAGCCAAAGTGCCGGTGTTGTTGTTAAATACGACGTCGCTTAATTCCGGGCACAACTGGTTCTTTACTGCCGCCTGGATGGGCGAACCGCCCGGTTTGATCGATGTAGACAGCAACGAGCGGTTCCGGCGGCTTTATTATTATCAGGCGCCCGAGCATTTGAAAAAATTCCGGGTGGGTTCTGCGGCGGCCGCGTCTTCTTGTGTTCCCGGTTTGTTCGAACCCTTGGTTTTAGATAAGCTTTATGAAGACCGTACCGTCAAGCTGGTCGATGGCGGCGTTTATGATAATCAGGGTGTACAAGGCTTACTCGCGGAAGGCTGTACGCTGATTTTATGCAGCGACGCCAGCGGTCAAATGGCCGACTCTTATGATCCTGCGGAAGATCCTGGCGGCGTTTTACTGCGCACGGTTTCCGTTTTGCAGGACAGGGTGCGCGAATCCCAGTATCAGGATTTACAAGGTCGCCTGGATAGCCAATCGCTGCATGGCGTGTTTTTTATCCATACCCAAAAAGAACTGGATCCCAAACCTTTGGATTGGATAGGATGCCAGGACCGCAAGCCTGATATCCCCTCATCTAAAGTAACCTCATACGGCATTGCAAAGGACTTGCAAAAGAAAATTGCAGGCCTGCGCACTGATCTGGATTCATTTACCGAAGTGGAAGCCTATGCGCTGATGGCCAGCGGTTATTTGATGACTGACAAGCAGTTAAAAGACCTGGATCAGCAGCATAAAAAAGAGGGTAAACCGGGGACTTGGGGGGATTTTAAGATTTATGCCGAACAGCAAAGAGACTGGGATTTCCTGAAACTGAAAGATGTTCTGGCTGAGGAAGCCGGTGAGCAAGCGTCAGAAAAAAGAAAAGATCTGGAACTGCAATTAAACGTAGGCAGCGAATTATTCTTTAAAGCCTGGCAATTGATACCCTGGCTTAAAATAGTATCGGTTGCTGCCGCCGTTTTGATCCTAGTGTTATCGATTAACATGGTTGTTTCTCAATGGAATAACACGCTCTTTTCTATCTCGGTAGGCACGGCCATGATTGCTTTGCTGGGTTTTGTCGCTGCTTTGTTTTTTCCGGCTTTAAAGTGGTTAAACCCGAAGGAAGAGGCGAGAAGCTGGGTCATCAAGTTTGCCATTGCTCTTACAGGCTATGCCATGGCCAAGCTGCATCTGGCTATTTTTGATCCGTTGTTTTTAGCCAGAGGACGTTTGGCTCGCTTGCTTGATTTGGGCAAAAAATAGCAAGGTTTGTTGGTTGAGCTTTGAAACGGATCGCTGACTCATAATCTTCTGTCTTAAAACTATTAACGGCATACCGGCTATCCATGCCGCCGGTATGCCGCTGCCGAATTTTGATCTACGATGGATATAGTTTTAAAGGGTTACCCTCTAATTACGGATTTCCTGAATTGCCGGCCTGAAGAGGCCAGTAAAATGATAACGAAGTTGTCTTGCTGCCGGCTATTTTGGCTTTTTGGCGAATCTCATTGCCGTCTTTCACTGCGCTGATGAGGTAGTTGCCCGGTTTTAGATTGGCAAATAAATAAGGGCCTTCAACAAAGGTTTCGACCAATACATTGCCTTTTGCATCAGCTATACGGACATTGACGTCAGACATGAATTCACCTGAACCTTTATAAGCAAACAACAGGTTCAAATTGTAATCACCTTTCAGGGTTTGCAGGGCTTCACGTTCGGCTTCGCCAATACCGCCGCTGACAAAAGTAACATCACCCTGAATTTGTGGTTTGAGCGGCGATTCTTCTGCAAACGCAGCTAGACAAAAAAGAAAGCAGGGAATAATCAGTGCGCAGTTTAATATTTTCATAAATAACACTCCTCGATTGATGGAAGAATCAGTCTGTATCTGCCGTGAGGTTTTGCATTTAGCAGGACAGTTTTGCACAGCGTAGTGGGTATTTTTATTACCTGTCTGTTCGCTGCCATACATAGGCTTATCTTGTTTAATGGTATTTTTAGGCATATAAAATAAGTGTATGACATAACTGTTCAGCAAGTTGGGTCAGTGCATGATGGGTTAATTTTTTTACGTGGAGGTGTGGCTATGAATACCGTCTCATATAAAGCAGGAACTGATTGCCGACGGGCGGCACAATACCTGATTACCATCCTGATCGTGTTGCCGGTTGGGTTGTTAATCAGCCTTTTACCCGTCATGACTGAAATAAAACTGGCCCATAAACTGATGGCGGCTGATTGCGTTGTGTTTGCAACCAAAATGACGGCCTTGATTCTGTTTTATCGTTTTGCTGAACATGCGCTCGCTGCGATTACTGAGGACGGCAGAGCCCGTTCGTTTGTTCGCAGCATTGGCAAACCGCTAACCATTTTAGTGATTGTCATCATCGCTCAGGGATTGCTCTGGCAAATGACAGAACCGTTTGTAGCGGTGACCGGCAAAAAGATCTTTTTTGGCGCGGCCATCTTGCTGATTTTAGCCGCCAGCGCGTGGCTGATCTTCAAAGCTTACCAATCCGCTCCCTATTTACTGGTGGCAGTGCAAAGGTTTCGTAATCCGTTGGCGAAAGTTATGGCCGTTATTACCCGTCCATGCCCTTCGTGCGGTCACCGGCTGTCTAAATCAGCAAAGTTTTGCAGCCAATGCGGAGAAAAAACAGTTGAACCACTGACGTGTATTCAATGTGGCGCATCGCTGGCACCGGATCAAAAGTATTGCTGGCAGTGCGGCGCAACGACCAATCCCAGTGACAGCAAGGACACTGAGGTGTTTTTTGACGGTGAGTGAGTTACGTGGGCCGGTTAAGCGAACTTTTAGTCTTGCATTTTAGTAACTAAATGCAAATGATGGGCTACTTGGTTTTTTTAAAGGGTGAGAGAAAGCCTTTCAATCGATCCTGAGGCTGGTTTTTTTTGACCGTGGATTTCAATTGCTCGGTTTTAAGGCGGATGGCGTCCAGTTTCGCTTTGTCTTCAGCCGATAGGGTATGAACCAGATCCTCGCTGGACAGTTCCATGACATGCTCTTCATCGGTACTCAGGTGTTGCGATGAATAAAAGGAAAAATCATTGCTGCCGCTTTTTTTGACGGAATACATGGCGGCATTGGCTTTATTCAATAATTGCTGAGCTGTTTTACCGTCGTCGGGGAACAAGCTGATACCGATGCTGGGCGTTACAGTAAACGTTTCTCGAAGATAAGGGTAAGGCTGACAAAGCGTAGACAGGATTTTTTTTGTGAGTGTCGCAATCATGTCTCTGTTGGGGACTCTATCGAAAAAGATTACGAACACATCACCGCCCCAGAGGGCTACGGTATCGCCGTTGCGAGTGTTGATTTTAAGGCGCTTGGCAACCTCTTTCAGCAAAAAGTCGCCGGCGGTATGGCCTAACGCATTATTGACGGACTTGAATCCATCAAGATCGATGAAGCAAATGGCGAAATGTGAATTGACCTGTTTGCCTTTAACCAGGCTTTGCTCAAGCAGATCTTCCATCATGGCGCGATTAGGAAGTCCCGTTAATTTGTCGTGCGTAGCCAGGTATTGCCAACTGCGGCCAATTTTTAGCGTTTCCGTGATGTCGCTTAGCACGATCATGATTTGTTCAGGTTCGTTCTCTGTCATCTGAATCCTGTTACTGGAAAGCCGGATAGTGTATTCGTCATTAGGGGTGGTCAGAATGCAGAGGCCAAACGATTTGCTGCCGGTATCCAGCAGTTGCGACGGATTCCGGATATTCAATTGATCCATGTCCAGACATGCCAAGACCACATCGATGCTTTTGTCTCTGGCTTCCTGCAGGCTGAACCCGGTCAATAGTTCGGCGTTTGGATTCAGATATTCCAAGCAGCCTAATCTATCAGTGATGATGATCGCATCACTCATGGCATCCAGTGTTGCTGCGCTGCGCCGTTGCTCCGACAACAGGGTGCGGCCGATATGTTCCAGTTGCCGCCAGTTCTGCAGAGGGTAACTCAGGGCCATTACAAACACTACCGGAGAAGGGCTATACCAGATTTCCGAAATGAACAGCAGGATAAGGCTGATAGCACCGGACAGGCATATACCGGAAAATGACATAAAGAATGGCCTGTTCGGAGACAAAAACCGGCCTATCATCAACGAAGTGAACACTAAGATTAGCGTCAGGAATTTTTCAACGGCGCTGTTAATTCGGGTGAGATGGAAGCCTTGAAGACCGGCATTGAGTATCTGGGCATGAAACTCCAAGCCGCTCATCGGTTTGGATTCACCTGATAACGGCGAAGGGAAGCGAGGCGCAAGACCCGCCGCTGAAGCGCCTACCAGCACCAATTTACCGTGCAGGTCCACGTTACCTGTTTTGCCTTGCAAGACATCGACGTAAGACAGTCTTTGAAACGCTAATGCTGTAGCAAAGGGAACCGGAATGCGTTGATTGCGCCACCAGATGCCCGGTTCCGGATATTTTGATAGCGGGCGGCTTTCTCCATCCGATAGCGGTGTAATGTCTTTACGCCCTGTGCTCAACACCACGGACGCAAATGATCGCCATTTTTGCTTGCCGTAGCCTGCTTCCAGATAGGCGCTACGCACCAGGCCGTCCTTGTCGAGTTCGACATCGACATGCCCCAGTCCGGCAGCGGCAATGGCAAGTTGAGCAAGTGGCAGGGTTACTGTCATGCTTCCTGAGTCAAGACCGGTTGCCTCGGGTAATACCGGCAGAATGACGTGTCCATTGTTGTCGATTGCCTGCGCTAAAAGCGAGTCGGATTCCGGATCATTAGCGTCTGGTTCCGCAAAAATGATATCCAGGCCTATCGCAGCGGCACCCTGCTGCCCCAGCGCATTGATCAAGTTGGCATGGATCCGCCTTGACCAAGGCCAGCGTCCCAGTTGATGCAGGCTGTGTTCGTCAATTTCGATGAGTACGATCTCCGAACTTGCGGGCCGCGGCCAGATTCTGAGCAAGCTGTCGTAGATCAGATTGTCGATACGGCTCAATGCCCCGGTATTCAGGAGAAGGGCAGCTAACAGGGAGAGACTGAGAGCCAGTCCTAAACCCGGAAAGCGGAAGAAACGTGCCAGTTGTTCCACTAGGTCACCCTAAATTGCGATCAGTGCTAATAAGGGCAACATTAACAGCCACCAATAAAGCGACCTTGGCACTTCTATTTTTTGCGGGCTACCGAATGGGCCTTCAAAACCGTCCGGATCGATAGTTCTGATCCGAATGAAATAGGTGCCTGCTGATGGCGTCGGGATAAGCAGTTTGGGCTCATCGGTAACGGTATCAACAGTGGGCTTGGTAAATTCCTTATCTTCGGCCATTTGCAGTTGATATTTTTGTCCGGACGCTCCCGCGCGCCAGCGGATTTCCATAGAATCGCCGTCTATCTCGGGTTCCTCGGCCTCGGGAGCGGGAGGGACGCGTCTAAATTCTTGCGGATCGCTGAACGGGCCTCGTCCTTCCTTGGCATCAATCGAGGCTACCCGCCAATAATAAGTACCCAAGGGTAGTTTCATCGCGATTGCCAGTTCAAATGTTTCAAGGTCCGGCTTGTCCAGCAGAAGCTCCGTAAATTCAGCATCCCGGGCAATTTGGAAGTGGTAACGCGAGATTGTTTCTATCTGAGACCATGCAAAGCCGGGTGCTTCTTCGGCGATACCCGCACCAGCTTTGGGCTGGATAGGGAAGGGCGTTTCCGGACGGGCGTTGAGTATAAAATGCTTTTCGGCATTCTTGCCTTCCAAACCGTACTCATCTATGCCGCGAACGCGGAGTGTATATTCGCCGTCGGGTAAATCCGGGCCGCGAAGGGGGGCTGTCGTCGTGTAATGCCGGTCAAATAAAAGTTGCGAGAAGGAGACGGAAGGCGCGATTTGCAGTCGGTAGCCTCGTGTATCAGGCTGCTCAGGAAGCTTGAGCATCATGGGAACGCGGTCGAACTCATCCGGCAGTGCCGAAACATCGGGCGCCTCCAGCAATTTGACCGGCGGCAGCGGTGTTCCGTTCGCGGCTGACACGGTGCCAAAACCCGCGGCAACGGTTTGACTGACGTTTGCATTGTTGACCTCGACGCTGCCTTTCAACACTTCGGTACGTGATTCTGCTTGTGCTTCTTCGGCGCTGACGCGATAGTCCGTTCCTCTCACCGAGGTTACTGCAGCCGGTGTCGAGATCTCAAATCGTGTTGCCGCCCCCTTTTTTGGCGCAACCAATGTTTCCAATCGGCCTTTTTCCAGGTGTAATCGTGTGTCGGTCATTCCCGTAGAGCCGAATAGACCGACGGATTTTATATTCAACAGACTGTCGGCTTGAAGCAGCACCCGCGAGCCATCGACGAATTCCAGTGTGACGTTGGTGCCAGACTGGGTTCGAACTGTGTCACCAATCATCAGCCAGTCGCCCTCAGATAATAGCCGTCCGGGTTCTTTGCCTTCCTCCAAAACTTCGACTTCGCCTTGCAGACTCTGAACTCTCGCCAGAAAAGGTTCTTTTCTTAGCCAGGCTACCGGAATACGTAATTGCCCTCCCGGCGGAAGATGAAAAGGGTCGGAGACTTGGTTAAGGGCTTGTAATTTTGACCAGAGGCTTAGCGATGTCAAGTGCCGTTCAGTGATGTTCCAGATAGTGTCCCCCGGTTCCACTTCATAAAGCCAGTCTTGTGCATAAGCGGGGCGAAAAAAAAGGAGTCCGAAGCCAAGGGTAAAAACCATAAGCAGATGAACAAAAGGATGTGTGTAGCGATTAAACTGCGTCATGTGTATAACGACCCCCCGATCGCTGATGTTTTGCCTTTTATTTATTTTATTGAGTTCGGTACTTCCGGATACACCAGAGCCTTCCTCGCGAAGATGTTTGAAAATGCATTATAGGGGGATGGTAGGGGCTGGTATAGGAAAAACAATAGCCCTTTAGGGCAAAGTAGACGGTGTTTGTCTCCCGTAAAACAGGATTGATTCGTAATTGACTGCTATTCATTTCAAGCAGTTGAATGATTAACAGCGAAACAAGGGCCTATTCAGCAAAGCTGTCGCTAGATTTTAAGTCTGAAGTTTCCCAATAATTTCAAAAATGGACAGCCATTCTGCTTGGGCTGCAGGAATTATCGATAGAGTCTGTGTAACCGGTGGCAAACCTATAAATAAATCTTCGTTCGCGTAAGGCTGAGGCGTCATCCCGGCAGGGATCGCCGGGATCCAGGACACAAGGACGTGCTACAGCCCTCGCCATCCATGGCTTCTGGTTTCCGGCAATCCCTGCCGGAATGACGGTAACTATTAATGCAAACAACGCTCTCTAACAAGCGTGGACAACCCTAAAAAACTGGGAAACTTCAGTTTAAGTCTTAGCACCAGAATGAAGAGACTCATGAAATTTGACGTTTTAAAATAAATCAAATCACACCGCCATCGATTACCGGTATAACCCGATAGCCGATGCCGGCTCCTTTGAATTCGGCTTTGAGCCGGGCGATGAGCGCCGTGAGCCCGGCCTGATCCAGGTACATCTGAAAACGGATCTTGCGTTGCCGACCGGTGACCTGTTCGGCAGTTGATAGACCTTCATTCCTGTGATCGTGAGCGCTGACCGGAAAGCTGATAAAACCCAGCTCGGATTCAATCTCCAAAAGGCAGTCGACAATCGCTTCCTCAATACTGGGGGGTACGCTTAGCGTCACCATAAATTCATTTTTGCTCACGATCAGGCTTCCTTGGGTTGACCAAATAGTTTGAATAAAATAGGTAATAGAAACAAGGTCAGAAAGGTCGATGAAACCAGTCCGCCTATCACGACGATTGCCAATGGCCGTTGAATTTCCGAACCCGGACCTGTTGCAAAGAGCAAAGGAATCAGACCGAAAGCCGCAATGCTGGCCGTCATCATGACCGGGCGCAGTCTGCGTATCGAGCCGGTAATGACGACATCTTCTATTGCCATGCCGGTCGCGCGTAACTGGTTGAAGTAGCTGACCATGACCACACCATTCAGGACGGCAATACCCAGCAAGGCAATAAAACCAACCGAGGCGGGTACGGATAGATATTCACCCGACAACCATAAGCCAAATACGCCGCCGATCATGGCCAGCGGAATATTGGATAACACCAGCGTGGCCTGTCTTACTGAGCCGAAGGTCGAGAACAGTAACAGAAAAATCAAACCCAGGGCCACGGGGATAACAATGGTCAATCTGGCTGCAGCCCGTTGCTGATTTTCAAATTGGCCGCCGAACTCTACAAAATAGCCGGCCGGCAGTTTCACTTTTTCGGCAATCGTGCGGCGCGCTTCATCAACAAAACCGACCAGATCCCGGTTGTCCACGTTGCTGCGAATCACGACAAAGCGTTGCCCACGTTCCCGTTCAACTGACACGACACCTTCGATGCGCTTTAAATGCGCAACGGCTGTGATGGGCACTTTTTCGCCACTGGGTAACGTGATCTGCAGGCTTTCAAAATTAGCTGATGAACTGGCGCCGCGTAAAATCAAGGGCGTCCGTTTGATGCCTTCTTGCACAATGCCGAGATTTAATCCCTCTATCTGAGAACGGAGCAATGTTTGCAGACTGTCGCCGTTCAGGCCTAGACGGCCCAAGGCTAAGTTGTCCAGTTCAACCGATAAAAACTGCATCCCCTCGTTTTGTTTGGCAAAGACATCGGAGGATCCGGAGATATTTTTAAGTAGAGTAACAATTTCCTGGGCTTTTTCATTCAGAAGAGCCAGATCACTGCCGAATAATTTGACGGCCAGATCGCCGCGGGTGCCGGTCAGCATTTCGGAAACCCGCATTTCAATGGGTTGTGTAAAGCCATAAGCAATACCCGGCGTTCCGGCCATGACTTTACGTATTTCGTCGATCAAGGCTTCCTTGCTGTCCATACGCCACTCTTCCTTGGGTTTTAAGACGAGGAAAGTGTCGGTTTCGTTGAGGCCCATCGGGTCCAGACCCAATTCATCCGAGCCGACGCGGGAGACTATTTTGACGACTTCAGGAACATTTTTAAGAATATTCTGTTGCACTTTACCGTCCAGCGTAACCGACTGGTCTAGCGTGATGGACGGCAGCTTTTCCAATTGAATGATGATATCGCCTTCATCCAGTGTCGGCATAAAGGTACTGCCTATCTGGCTGAAGATGAAAACAGTGATGACCAATAAAATGCCAACACCGCCAAAGAGTTTTTTAGCATTGATCATGCACCATTCCAGCATGGGCCGGTAAAGCCGGATCAATTGTCTGGGTAGCCAAGGTTCTTCGTGTGATATTTTTTTTAGCAGGTAAGAGGCCAGCACCGGAATGATGCTTAATGACAATAATAATGAACCGCTCAACGCGAAGACAATAGTCAATGCTACCGGTCTGAATAATTTGCCTTCCAGGCCTTGCAGGGTCAGCAAAGGTAAAAAGACGATGATGATAATCAAAATACCCGAAATGACAGGTGCGGCAACTTCCCGGGTGGCTCTGTAGATGACGTGTAATTTAGGCAGGCGTGAGGCTTTTTCCTGGTGAGCCAAATGGGTAATGATATTTTCGACCACCACTACCGCTGCATCCACCAGCATGCCTATTGCAATAGCCAAACCGCCCAAACTCATCAAATTGGCCGACATGTCCATGCCCCGCATTAGGATAAAGGTCACCAGTGCCGCCAAAGGCAGTGCCAGCGCCACAGTAAGTGCCGCGCGTAAATTTCCCAGAAATAACAGCAGCAAAATAACGACCAGTACAATGGCTTCAACCAGTGCCTTGATGACGGTATGAACGGCTTTACCGACCAAATCGCCGCGATTGTAGAATACGTCGATATGAACCCCCTCCGGAAATGCGGAACTGATATCGTCCAGTTTCTGCTCAATCAGGTTGATGGTTTGCTGGGCGTTGGCCCCGCGCAGGCTCAAGACCAGGCCGGTAACCGATTCGCCTTTGCCGTTTTTACTGACAGCGCCATAGCGGGTCATTGAGCCGGTCCGTATTTCTGCGATGTCGCCGACTCTGATCGGGGTTCCCTGGTCGTCGCTGACCACAATGTTACGAATATCTTCCTGGGTTTTGATGCGGCCTTCGGCGCGGACTATCAGAGCCTCTTCACCTTCCGAGAGACGACCGGCGCCATCATTACGGTTATTGTGTTCCAGGGCGTTGATTAATTGATCGATACCGATATGCCTGGCTGACATGCGGGTGTTATCGGGTACTACTTCAAAGCTTCTGACCAGACCGCCCAATGAATTGACATCGGCAACGCCGGGCACGGTTCTCAACGCCGGCCGGATAACCCAGTCCAGTAAACTGCGCCGTTCCATCAAACTGAGATCGCCGCCCTCGACGGAAAACATGAACATCTCGCCCAAAGGAGTGGTCATTGGCGCAATACCACCCTCAATGCCTGAGGGCAATTCACCCCAAACAGTATTCAAGCGTTCGGCAACTTGCTGACGCGCCCAGAAAATATCGGTGCCTTCTTCAAAATCCAGCGTGATGTCGGTCATCGCATACTTGGCGATGGAGCGCAGCATGGTTTGATGCGGTATGCCCAGTAATTCGACTTCAATCGGCGCGGTGATCCGGCTTTCGATTTCTTCCGGCGTCATGCCGGGTGATTTGACAATGATCTTGACTTGCGTCGGAGACACCTCAGGAAAGGCATCGATGGGAATATTGCTGACGGCATAATAGCCGCCTCCCGCTAGCGCTACCATCAACAACAGCATCATGATGCGCTGTGAGAGGGCAAAACGAATCAGGTTGATCATCAGTCTGCATCCCCCAAGCCCAGCCAATTGGCTTTAAGAGCGGCTGCACCGCTTAGCGCGACAACAGATTGAGCCGGTAAATTACTGCTGATAAAAGATTCGCTCTCCTGCCTGCCTATGATCTGAGCGGGGGAAACCAAAAAGCCTTGCTCATTTTTGATGAATATAAACGCCTGATCCTGGTGTTGTGCAATCGCTTCATTAGGCAGCTTGAAAGCCGCTTGTTCAAGCACTTTGATCACATTCACCTGTAAACTTTGGCCGGGACGGACTTCGTTCTGGGGTGACTGAATGACTGCGCGGGCCGTTATGGTCTGGTTCTGATCATTGACGCTCTGACCCAACAGGCTTATCTTGGCCGTCACCTCCGAGTCAGTGATAGTGACTTTGTCACCCAAATGAATCGTGTTAATTTTCTCCTGCGGAATACTCAGTTCTAACCACAGTTCGGTGAGGTCGGCTAAATGGAATAAGGCGGTCTGATTATCAACCCGGCTGCCGGTGACGCTTTTACTTTCGAGTACGACGCCTGAAATAGGGGATACCACATTCAGTACGCTGTTCAGTTGCCGGGTTGTTTCCAGTTGTTTGATAGCGGCCTCGGTCATGCCGGTTAAGCGCAGCAGTTGCCGGGCTTCATTGGTTTCGGCGCTTAACGAGTCATAGCGGCTGCGTGATTCTTGCAAACGGCTGTTCGCGATGATGCCGCTGTCAGCCATCTTTTTGTCACGCTGAAAAACGGATTCGGCCAGACGCAGTTCATTGCCCGCTTTAAGATATTGCCGTTGCAGGTTCAATAATTCCGGGCTGTTAATTTGCGCCAGTAATTGACCTTGGCTGACTTTGTCGCCTATCGCGACTGCAATTTTGGTTATCAGTCCACCTTGAGCCGCGCTGACCCAATTTTCTTTGTTAGGCGGAATAATGGCTTTGGCCGCAGCTTGCAGCAGAGGAATTTCCTGAACCTTTGTTAACTCACCTGTTTTGATGCCCAGCGCCAGAATTTGAGCTTCGGAAATTTCAATCTGTCGGGTTTCTTTGCCGGTTTCCGGTAATGGAGCCGGTGCGCTGACGGCCGCTGCGTTTGTTTCAGGTACTGTTTCCGGTCCAGGCGCTATTTCATCGGCAACGCTGTTCATCGCGATCAGGCTTAAGGTCAGAGTAAAGGTTTTAACTAATTTCATGGCAATACTCCTACCGCCTGGTTATAAAGGGCAATGTCGCGCTGGAGCATGACCGCGCGTTCGTTGGCATAGAGGATGGATTGTTGGGTGCGCGCCTGGATTTTAAGCAAATCCATCAGATTGATTTCACCGGCCGAAAAGCTGAGTTCTGTCATTTCTAAATGTTCTTCGGCCAGTTTTTTGAGCTGGTTGGCATTACCCTGTTCGGCACGGTTAACTTCCAAAGCATGTTCTGCCTCATGATGCGCCAGCTCCAGGTCTCGATAGAGCTGGTCGCGTTGGGTAATCAGTTGATTCAATTCCACGTTCACTGCGGCAATCTGGGGTGCCATATGAGCGCTGCCGCCAAAGGGGACGGAGACGCCGATATTGAAACTTTCTGTGTCATTACTGCGAGGGTCGTTGTTGCCCCGGTCGCTGTTAATGCCCACCGCCAATTGTGTTTGGCCCGAGCCGACCCGCCGGATGGCTTCAAGTTCGGCTTGTTTGCGGTCAATTTGACTGTTTACAGCCACCAAGTTCGGATGGTTTTGTTTGATTTCAGTCAGTTCCGATAAGGATTCCTGATAGCGAGCGGGAATTTTAGAGCTTTGGGTAATACTGATATAGCGTTTTCGGGCGTGCATGATTTCCGCTTCCGCGAGGGTCAGCGAGGATTGTTTTTGCAGCAATTCGCTTTGGGCCAGCAACAGATCGGATCGGGCTAAATCGCCCAATTCATAACGTTGCCGGACTTTATCCAGTAAGGCCTGGGTGACCTCTTTGTCCGTTTTAGCCTGATTGAATTTGATGTTGGCCAATTCTATGTCCCAGAGGGCGGCTCTGATCAGGCCGGCAATTCTGAGTTTGACCGCCGATTTTTGGGATTGCGCGCTGTTTCCCGCTTGTTTTGCCAGTGCCTGTTCTGCGTCGCGTTGACCCGGATTCCATAAAGGTACCTGGACTGCCGCATCCAGAATATGCAGCGTGCCGCTGGTTGCTTCCTGGAATGCCAGACCTGCGCTTGCAGCCCCGGCTGTCCAGCTTTGGCTGCGCTCGGCAATGGCGGCAGATTCTTCTTCCAAAGCATTGAGCCATGACGCGTCGGGGTAATTCTCCATCGTGGCATCAATAACCTGGCTTAATGTCAAACCGGTATCCACTTCGATTGGATCGTGATGTCCGGGGCTGGTTAGCGATTCCGCGTGTCCCAACAGGGCAGTGGTCTGCAGGCTAATCAGCAATCCGGCTCTCAACAGGTTGAGGGCAAACATAGTTAACTCCAAAAGCGGTTAGGTCACGAAATGCACAAAAGACACTCTTCGAATGACGCACTGAAATGAGGTGTGTCGTTTAATACAATCGTGTTTTTACTCCATCTGGAAACCGGGCGTATTTTCGACCAGTTAGGAGTACTGTTTTTCGTTGATTAAATCATTATTCGTAACTAGTTCGTGGAGCAACAAAACTAAGGTGATGCATCGAATAATTACGACTATTTTAAGATTAATAAGACAGTCATTAGATCAAGTCAGCATGAAACAAAACTGAAAATCAGGGCGCCAGCAACTTTAACTTTATGCTGTGCGGGTTTCAGTCTGTTTAAAGAAAGGCAGGGGGGGCGCGCGGGGAATGTGGGGTCAAAAACGCTCTATGAGCCGGTTTGGCATGAGCGGTTAAATGAACGGTATAGCAAAAAGCGCCGGCATAAGTTAAAAAGACGAATGCGGCGGTAATTAAGGCCTGCACGTCATGCTGGCCTGGCGATGAGCCGTGAAGGCCGAAGTCTATGACGATAGGCAGTTCATCGCCGGCATGATCGGGTAAAGCGTCCGATGAAGGCGCTTCGGAAAAGAAGCTGTACTGTTCCAAACCGGGTATATGGAGTCCGGTTGCGGGTTCAGGGGATGAGGTGTGTGCATGTAACAAAGGCGATACCAGTTGCAGTATCGCCAGCGTAATCAACAGCCAGCGCCAGACCATCAGGTTGAGTCCTGATCGGCGTTGAGTGCTGAACACATCAAACAGCATAATTGGCCATCATTTTACCCGCATGCCGGGCACGGCACCCTGGTCGGGTGACAACAGCCAGATATCCTTGCCACCGGGTCCTGCGGCTAATACCATGCCTTCGGACATGCCGAAACGCATTTTGCGAGGTTCTAAGTTTGCGACGACCAGTGTCAGTTTGCCGATTAAATCTTCGGGTGAATAGGCTGATTTGATGCCGGCAAAGATATTGCGGGTTTCATCGCCGATATCGACAGTCAGTTGCAGCAGTTTGTCCGCGCCTTCGATAGGCTCGGCGTTGATGATTTTGGCAATGCGTAAATCCAGCTTGGCAAAATCGTCAAACGTTATCGGTTCGCTGACAGGGTCAAATTTTCTGGGTTTCGGTGTTTCAGTTTTTTGCAGATTTTCCTTCGAAGCGTCAACGACAGCCGCAATTTTCTCAGGATCTACGCGTGTCATCAGCGGTTGGAACGGATTGATGGTATGTCCGGTTAGCGGTTGGGTTTGATCCGGCCACGCCATTGGGTCAATATTCAGAAAAACTTCAGCATGTTGCGCCATCACCGGTAGAACCGGTTTCAAATAAGCGGCCAGCAAGTGGAAAAGATTGATGCCCATTGAGCTGACTTCGTGCAGTTCTGCTTTTCGCTCCGGTTCCTTGGCGATAAGCCAGGGTTTTTTCTCATCGATGTACTGGTTGGCTTTGTCGGCCAAGGCCATGATCTCTCGCATGGCTTTGCCGTATTCGCGGGATTCGTAATGTTCTGCGATGGATGTGTTGGCTTCGATAAAAAGCTTGAACAATTCAGGTTCGGCGCAGTGATTCGATAAAAGCCCGCCAAATTGTTTATGAATGAAGCCGCTACAACGACTGGCAATATTGACGACTTTGCCGACCAGGTCGGAATTGACCCGTTGCGTGAAATCATCGAAGCTGAGGTCGATGTCATCGACACCGGCACTGAGTTTGGCTGCGAAATAATAACGCAGGTATTCGGGGTTTAAATGATCCAGGTAAGTGCGGGCTTTAATGAAGGTGCCGCGCGATTTGGACATTTTTTCGCCGTTGACGGTCAAAAAGCCATGCACAAAAATCGCACTGGGGGTTCTGAAGCGCGCACCTTTAAGCATGGCGGGCCAGAACAGGGCGTGAAAATAAACAATATCCTTGCCTATGAAATGATAAAGCTCGGTAGGGCTGTTTTCGCCCCAGAACGCGTCAAAGTCCAATCCTTCGCGTTCACAAAGATTTTTAAAGCTGGCCATATAGCCGATAGGCGCATCCAGCCAGACATAAAAATATTTACCCGGCGCATCAGGAATTTCAAAGCCGAAATAAGGCGCATCCCTGGAAATATCCCATTCATGCAGGTCGCCTTCCAGCCATTCGTTGAGTTTGTTGGTCACCTCATGCTGCAAATGCCCGGCCTGGGTCCATTCTGTCAGCATATCTTTAAAATCACCCAGTTTAAAAAAGTAATGTAGCGATTCTTTTTCAATGGGTTTTTCACCGGAGACTACTGAAACAGCGTTTTTGAGTTCGGTGGGTGAATAAGTCGCACCGCACGCTTCGCAACTGTCACCGTATTGATCTTTGGCGCCGCATTTCGGACACTCGCCTTTAATAAAACGATCCGGCAGAAACATGTTTTTAACCGGATCATAAGCCTGAACGATAGTGCGCGAACTGATATGACCGGCATCACGCAGACGCTCGTAAATCAGTGTCGATAAGACCTGATTTTCTTTTGAATGCGTACTGTGGAAATTATCGAACGCTACGCCGAATGCCGTAAAATCGGCCAGATGCTCTTCCCAGACACGGCCAATCAACGCCTCGGGCGTGATGCCTTCGCTATCCGCTCGCAGCATGATCGGTGTGCCGTGAGTATCATCGGCGCAGACGTAATAACAGGTGTTGTTTCTTTGTTTTTGAAAACGCACCCAGATATCGGTTTGAATATACTCCACCAGATGACCTAAATGGATAGGGCCATTGGCATAGGGCAGGGCGCTGGTAACGAGAATTTTTCTATCAGGCATGATGTATGATATCGAACGTACTAAAGCATAAATTAATGCGGCATTATGTCACAAAACCCTGCCTTTCAGAGTAGGTCAATATCAAAAAGTGCGTTTTCAGTAAAAACAGGTAAAATGGTTTAATCCTGAGTAAATTACTTGGTTATTTCTTTTATCTAATCACAACGGAGTAGACATGACAGCAATTAACCGGGCAGATGTGGAAAATCTGCTGCGAACCTTTATTGATCCCAACACCGATACGGATTTGGTGACACAAAAATCCGTTCAACAGATTTCTATCGATGGTGCTGATGTTCATCTTTCGCTGGAGTTGGGTTATCCAGCCAAGCGTTATGCAGAGCAATTTAAAGAAGCGGTACTGGCGCATTTAAAAAGTTTGCCGGGCATAGGTTCGATTAAGATTGATGTGTCGGTCAATATCATTTCGCATGCTGTTCAGCAGGGCTTGAAACCCATACCCCAGGTAAAAAATATTATTGCGGTAGCTTCCGGCAAGGGGGGCGTCGGTAAATCGACGACCGCAGTCAATCTTGCCTTGGCCTTAGCGGCGGAAGGGGCAAATGTCGGCATTCTCGATGCTGATATCTACGGACCCAGTATCCCGACGATGTTAGGTATATCGGGCTTTCCTGCGAGTGAGGACGGTAAAACCATGCAGCCCAAATTGTCCTTTGGTTTGCAAACCAATTCCATCGGTTTTCTTGTTGATCAGAATCAGCCGATGATTTGGCGCGGACCTATGGTAACCAGCGCCTTGCAGCAACTGTTGAAGGAAACGCAGTGGTCTGAACTGGATTACCTGGTTATCGATTTACCCCCTGGTACCGGGGATATTCAGCTGACGATGTCGCAGCAAATTCCGGTCAGCGGTGCTGTCATTGTGACGACGCCTCAGGATATTGCATTACTGGATGCCCAGCGCGGCTTGGGAATGTTTGAGAAAGTCAACGTGCCTGTGTTGGGGATTGTCGAAAACATGAGTATTCATATTTGCAGTCAGTGCGGTCATGAAGAGCCGATTTTCGGTTCAGGCGGCGGTGTTGCGATGGCGGAAAAAAACAAAGTGCCACTGCTGGGGTCGCTTCCTTTAGATATTTCAATCCGGCAGTTTGCCGATTCAGGCAGGCCTATTGTTGTGTCTGAGCCTGATGGAAGGCCCGCAACTATTTATCGGGAAATTGCGCGGAAAGCAGCAGGACGGCTTGCAATAAGAGCCAAAGACTTTAGTTCCCGGTTCCCGAATATCGTGATACAAAATAACTAACGAACTGATCGTTCTAACTAAATCTATTCAGTTAAAGTTGCGGCCAATTAATTGTCCGGGCCGGGTATATCGGGGGGCGGTTCATGCAGTTTTCTGATTGCATGAACTACCCCCGTTTCGCGATCAACTATTTTTTCTCTGATTCGAATGTTGACGAAAATGACGAATTGGCGTTACAGCCGTCTTCACCACACCAGAATTGATCGCCGCAACCGCTCAGTAACAGCGTGCCCAAAATAACAAAAATAGCTTTAGTGATTTTCATGATGGTTCCCCGGTTTTAGTTATGTTGATTTCCGGTAAGTTAGGATTCCATGCTACCCGATAAAGTCAAGGCTAAGCTTAAGCTAATCGTGTTTTCTGTATTCCCTTATCCAAGTGGTCATTATGCGGAAAGCTGCGTCACTATTTTTCCAGATCCTACAACAGGTATTGCTCGGGGGGGCTGATCATGCGACAACGACGTTGACGTTTACTGAAACATTTGCGTATTTAGTAGACTCACAGAGCTTTAATTGGCGAATTATTTCAGGTGGTAGCCAATACACCGAAAACATCCAGTACCCGCATGCAGTAGGCAAATTCGTTATCATGCATGAGTGCCAGCCCAAGTTGACGGCCGTGCGTCAAGGTCAGGTGATTCATTAGGATGATGACCGAATAAGGTGTGCCGAGGAAATCAATACTCGCTTTTTCGTGTCCCCATGCGCCGGAATCGCAGTTGATGATACCCTGCATTTCCTCCGATTGAGCATAGTGATTGAATAATTCAATGCATTCCTCTCGTGTCGTTGGTCGTGATAAGTAGGCCGTCACGTCTAATGCCGACACGATGGCGGTGGGAATGCGATACGAAATGGAATCGAGCTTGCCGGCCAGTGACGGAAGCACCAGTTCTGCGGAATTGGCCACTTGCGTGCGTGTCGGTAGAATGGACGTTGCGCATGCCCGGCCTAAATGCGAAGTGGAATGATATCCGTCCAGGACGCGCTGGTCGGATAACAGCGGATGAATGGTGATCAGTCGGGCATTCTCAATTCCGATATGTTTTTCAAGAATGGCTAATACCGGTGTTACCGCATTGCCTGTGCATGTGCTGGCAGAGATAACATGATGGCTATCCGGGTTATAAGCTTTGTGGTTCACACCATAGACCAGGCTTAAATCACAGCCCGGGAGATTGATGGTACAAACAACCTTTTTGGCTGTCTTGTGGGTTACCAGTGACCGTAAATTATCGATTGACGCAGTGCCGGTTGCATCCAGTAGCACATCCAGCTCAAATTCCCGCAGGTGTCCAAAGCTGTCTTCTTCAGGCAGCGGGCGCCGCCTGTCAACCTGTCGGTAGGCAATTGGCTTGCCGCCTACAATCAGATGAGTTTCATCGCATTCAACAGTGAATGGGGCTGCGCCATAGGTGCTGTCGTGAGCCAGCAGGTAGGCGACTTGATCAACTGTCATCACATCACAGATCACTTTGATGTCGAACCGGCCTTCCGGAAATTGACAGTAGTTGGCTCTCAAAACGCCGCGGCCAATCCGGCCAAGTCCGATAATGCCTGCTCTTAAAGTCATGTGAATATTCTCGTTCAAGGGTATGGGTCTATACGCCGCGGAGGCGTGTGGCTGCTTTTATAAAGAGCTTGCTGAGCGTTTCTCAAATTTCCTGTTAATACTAGGTCAAATTTCAAGGGTTTGAAGAGCGTTCAAGTCTGCCGGACAAATTAATCGGTATTGATCTTGTTGCTGAGGGAAGATCCATGCCATTTAATCCGGGCTGGCGCGTCATAAACGCGTTAAAAAACTTTCTTTTTATCCGGTTTATTTTCCGCTGTGTCCGTATGCTTGTGTTTTTGGGGATAAATTAAGTTATAATTTTCGCCCTTTATTACGGAATCACAGAACCGTCGTGTCTTCAACAAACTACGATTTATCAACGTTTCAGGGTTTAATCCTCGCTTTGCAGGAGTATTGGGCGAAGCAGGGATGTGTACTCTTACAACCTTTGGATCAAGAGGTTGGCGCGGGTACTTTTCATCCGGCTACATTTTTGAGAGCTATTGGCCCGGAACCCTGGAATGCCGCTTATGTCCAGCCTTCGCGCCGTCCTACCGATGGCCGGTACGGCGAGAATCCCAACCGCCTGCAGCATTATTACCAATATCAGGTCGTTCTCAAGCCGTCGCCGGATAATATCCAGGAGTTGTATCTGGGGTCTTTGCGTTATTTGGGCTTTGATCTGCTGGAGCACGATATCCGGTTTGTAGAAGATAACTGGGAGTCTCCGACGCTGGGTGCCTGGGGTTTGGGTTGGGAAGTCTGGCTTAATGGCATGGAAGTGACCCAGTTTACCTATTTTCAACAAGTCGGCGGATTGGAATGCAAACCGGTGACGGGTGAAATCACCTATGGCATGGAACGACTGGCCATGTATCTTCAAAGCGTGGAAAGCGTATTCGATCTGGTTTGGACGGATGGACCTTTCGGTAAAGTGACCTACGGCGATGTGTTTCATCAAAATGAAGTTGAGATGTCGGCTTACAATTTTGAGCATGCCAATGTCGAGTTTATGTTCAGCTGTTTTGACACTTTTGAGCAGGAATGTCAGGCATTGCTGGAACGCGATTTACCCTTGCCCGCTTATGAGATGGTTTTAAAAGCCTCGCATACCTTTAATTTGCTGGATGCTCGTCATGCCATTTCGGTAACTGAACGGCAGCGTTATATTCTCAGGGTCAGAAACTTATCCAAAGCGGTTGCCGAATGCTTCTATAACCGCCGAGAGGCTTTGGGATTTCCCATGTTGCAGCAACAGGAACAAGGAGTACCTGCATGAGCCACTCTAAACACCTTTTATTTGAGTTGGGTACGGAAGAATTACCGCCTAAAACCTTGCTTACGTTGAGCCGGGCATTGCAAAACAATATGGTTCAAGGTCTTGCTGACGCCGGTTTAAGTCATAAGACTGTTAAAGCTTACGCGACGCCAAGACGGCTGGCAGTTTTTGTCAGCGATCTGGTGACGGCTCAACCGGATAAAACGGTAGAGAAGCGCGGGCCGGCCATACAGGCTGCATTTATGCCTGATGGAACACCCAGCAAGGCGGCGCAGGGCTTTGCAGTCAGTTGCAACACCACGTTTGATCAGTTGGAGCGTTTAGTCACCGATAAAGGTGAATGGCTGGCTTATCATCAAGCCATCAAAGGCCAGGCAACAGAAAATTTGATTCCGGAAATCATCAGCAAAAGTATTGCCGATCTGCCGATTGCCAAAAGAATGCGTTGGGGTAGCTTCGCTACTGAATTTGTCAGGCCGGTGCATTGGGTCGTGTTACTGTTTGGCGAGCAAATAATCGATGCTGAAATATTGGGATTGAAAGCGGGTGCACACACTCGAGGTCACCGTTTCCATGCGCCGCAATCCATTTTATTGGAACGGCCTGAAACTTACAGTGATGTTTTATACCAGCAAGGTCATGTAATCGCTAATTTTGAAACGCGTAAAGACATCATTCGTCAGGCTGCCCATGAAGCGGCTTCCAATGTCGGTGGCATTGCTCATATCGAAGACGATTTATTAGAGGAAATCGCCGCATTGAATGAATGGCCGGTTCCTGTTGTAGGGCATTTCGATCAGCGTTTTCTAGCGCTGCCTGCCGAGGTGCTGATCACCACGATGCAGACCAATCAGAAATATTTTCCGGTCAAACGCGCTGACGGCGCTTTGCTGCCTCACTTTATTACCTTCAGTAATATCGAAAGCAAACGTCCGGCATCAATACAGACCGGAAACGAGCGGGTTATTACGCCGCGCTTGTCGGATGCCGAGTTTTTCTGGAAACAGGATAGAAAAATGAGCCTGGAAGACCGGATCGAAAGTCTGAATTCAATTGTTTTCCAGAAAACGCTGGGTACATTGGCCGATAAAACGCATCGGGTCAAACAACTGGCTGATTACATTGCGGCGCAATTAGGCGCGGACAGCGAATTGGCAAAGCGGGCGGCAATGCTGGCTAAAACCGATCTGATGACGGATATGGTCGGCGAGTTTGCCAACTTGCAAGGTACCATGGGCCGTTATTATGCTTTGGCTGATAATGAACCTGAAGAAGTGGCGCTGGCTCTGGAAGAGCAATATTTTCCCAAGCAATCCGGTGGCCCCACGCCATCCAGTGTTACCGGTCAAATTCTGTCCATCGCTGAAAAAATCGATACATTGACCGGTATTTTCAGTGCCGGCCTGATACCCACCGGAGATAAAGATCCCTATGCGCTCAGACGGGCGGCATTGGGTGTGTTAAGAATCATCATTGAACGCGAGCTTGCACTGGATTTGATCGCTGTTGTCGAATTCGCATTAGAACAATTCGTTCATGAATTTAACAAAACAGAGACTCAGGACCGCGTTATCGATTTTATTTACGAAAGATTGCGGGGCTACTGCCTGGATAAAGGCTACAAGCCCGATGAGTTTGATGCCGTTTATACGATTATGCCGCGTGAGCCTCTTGATTTCATGCAAAGGCTTCAGGCCGTCAAGTTATTCAGGCAACTGCCCGAGGCGGAAAGCCTGGCTGGCGCCAACAAACGGATTCGCAATATTCTGAAAAAATCCGGCGGCGATGCAGTACTTGCGGTTACCGGTTTGGTAGAGATTCAGGAATTGAATTTACTGGCTGCCGCGAAGGAATCGGCAGAGGCTATTCAGCCTCTACTGGAGCGCCGCGATTATCAGGCAGTGCTCAGCAGGCTGGCAAGCTTAAGAGACGGGGTTGATGCCTTCTTTGATCATGTTATGGTTATGACGGATGATTTGAACTTGCGTAACAACCGTTTAGCTTTGCTGGAATTGGTCTCCGGACAGTTTTTAACCTGTGCCGATATTTCCAAGTTGCAATCTTAAGCACGACTGGATGAGTAAACTAATGATTAACAACTGTAATGTGTGCGATGACTGATATCGATCAATTTACGCTATTCAATAAATGCCGGCTGTATGTTGGGTCAACGGTGTTATTTGTTTGTATTTTTGTTACTGCGACAATGGTTGGCTTCCTTATTTTGCTGTCGACACCTTTCAGTTATTGGTTAGGTTATCAGTTCGCCAGATACTGGTGCGCATTGGTCATCTGGATGGCTAAATTCTTTTGCGGACTCACCTATGATATTCAGGGGCTGGAGCATCTCAAAGAATGCCCTGTCGCGATTGCCCTGTGCAAGCATCAATCGGCATGGGAAACATTGGCGATGCGTTGGCTATTGCCGGAACAGGCGACATTGTTAAAACGATCGCTGTTGTGGTTTCCTGTATGGGGCTGGGCTTTGGGTATGTTAAAACCCATTGCAATCGATCGAAAAAATGCAGTCGGTGCACTCAGGACATTGATAGAAAAAGGCACCGTCTATCTAAAGGAGGGCAGTTGGGTCGTTATTTTTCCGGAAGGTACGCGAACAGCTCCGGGTGAAAAAATAAAGTTCAATGCCGGCGGTGCCATGCTGGCTCAAAAGACTGGCGTTCCGATTATTCCGATTGCGCACAATGCGGGCGAGTTTTGGCCCCGCTACAGTTTTTTGAAGTATCCCGGTTGTATCAAGGTTGTCATTGGGCCGCCAATCGAGAGTGGCAATCGCAAGGCTCAGGATATTAATGCCGAAGCCGAAGCGTGGATTCACAATGCCATGAAGAAAATTAGTTCGGTACCCATACCGGATTGAATTTTAACGAGCGAGCACGAAATAATCTGACTGAAAAATACCCTCAATTGACCGGCAAATGGTTTTTAAAACCAATTGTATTTGGACCAGGAGTCCGTTAATTTTGGGTTATTTCGTGGTTGTTCATAAATTTTATATCACTTTGGCGCAGATTCCCTGCTCAATTTACCTACCCAAAATCAGACTATGAAAAAACTATTATTCCTATGTGGCGCTGTCTTGTTGTTGTCAGGATGTCAGGAAAGAACGGCCTATGAACAAGCTGTCATGGAACAGATTAAAAACGAGCAGGATGTGAAGGATTATAAGCTTGATCCGGAAGTCGTGACGCGTTGCATCGTTGACTTAAGTTCAGCCAATATGGGCGGGATTTTCAATTACGATCCAAGACGTCTTGAGGCCTATCGTAGTTATGCAAAAATGCTGACTTTGAAAGATTCTAAAAATCCTCAACAAGTGATGGAAGAGTTGCGGACAGAATTCGGCTCGCCTAAAGGTTTGGCCGAAGCGCATAGAAACTATACGGAAAGCACGATGAATTGCTTTGCCTCCCTGATTATGAGCAGTGAGGAAGAAGTCAGCGAGCCTGAGCAACCTGAACAAAAGCCGGTTGATGATAAAACAAGTGCTCCCGCTACTGAAGTTGCACCATCGCTTTCAACGCCGGTTACTGAAAAATAAATCCGGTTTCTGGGTCATTGCTGTCATTCAGTCGATTGACAGTTCTTCTGTCAGCGCTGATTTCCTTCAGCGCTGTATCAGAGGCGGTGAGTTTCTATTGAAAAACCTGCAGACTGGTATTGTTTGTAGCGAGCCCGTCCTGCTGCTTTTGCCGTCTCATCATTTTCGATAATTTCAATGATACGGGCATTTTGACTGTCCATATCCGGGCATTTTTCAGAGAGATTGACCAGCAAGGTTTGCTGATCATCAGTGGCGGGCGCTTTCCCTATCAATACTCTGGGTGGATTAGCTTTGGCTGTGGCGGGCATTTTGTCATGAGGAATAAAACTTCCGGGACGAAAACTCCAGAGCAAGTCGTCCATGATTTGGCTCTGGCGATCATCTTTTGTCAGTACAAAACTGAATTGACCCCGCCGGTAGGCTTTTTCGATCAACTTGCAGGCAAAAATATATTTTTCCAGCTCAGTTTCTTGTTCCAAAATATAAAAACTGACTCCGGTCATTTAGCGGGCTGCGACTGCCGAACTTCTATTCAATAAATATTGCATCAACAAAGGCACGGGTCGGCCTGTAGCGCCTTTGTTAGGACCGGTACGCCAGGCCGTTCCTGCGATATCGAGGTGAGCCCAGCGGAAGTTTTCGGCAAATTTGGCCAGAAAACAAGCTGCAGTAATGGTTCCAGCGTCTTTTCCGCCTATGTTGGCCATGTCGGCAAAATTGGATTTAAGCAGTTCCTGGTATTCTTCCCATAACGGTAGGCGCCATAGGCTGTCGCATGAGGTTTCGCTGGCGGCCAGCAAGTCATTACACAGAGCGTCATCATTACCCAGCAAGCCGCTGGGCACTCGTCCTAAGGCAACCAGACAGGCACCCGTCAGTGTCGCCATATCGATTACGACTTCAGGTTCGAAGCGTTGGGCGTAAGTCAGTGTGTCGCAAAGAATCAGGCGACCTTCTGCATCAGTATTGAGGACTTCGATGGTCTTTCCTGACATGCTGGTCAAAATGTCGCCGGGTTTATTCGCATCGCCATCCGGCATATTTTCCGAGGAAGCCACCAAGCCGACTACGTTTAAGGGTAACTGAAGGCTGGCTGCAGCTTGTAATGCCGCGACGACGCTGGCACCGCCACACATGTCGTACTTCATTTCATCCATGCCCAGGCTCTGCTTTAACGAGATGCCACCAGCATCAAAAGTCAGGCCTTTGCCGATCAATACAATGGGTCTGCTGTTCTTTTCGCCGCCCTGGTAGTTCATGATGATCAGTTTGGCGGGCTGGCGGCTGCCTCGTGAAACGGACAAGAAAGAACCCATGCCCAACGCGTGCATGTCTTCTTCTTCCAAGACATCGACTGACAGCTTTGAGAGCTTTTTACCCAAGCTTTGTGCTTGTTCTGCGAGAAATGAAGGTGTGCAAATATTGCCTGGTAAATCACCCAGATATTTGGCCAGAGCCACGCCATCGGCAATTGCCCGACCCTCGGTCAAACCTTTTTGCGCGGCAGTCAACTGATCCTCGGGTACCAGGACAGTGATCTGTTCCGTTTTGAATTCATTTTCCACGACCGACTTGCATTGTTTAAATTGATAAAGCGCGTCGCCGAAAACTTCTATAATCTGTCTGGTTTTCCAGCGCCAGTCGTATTGAGCAACAGGCAACTCTGCCAGCGTGCACACTGCGGATTTGATTTGAGCATCTCTAATTGTTTTTATGGCTGCGGCTAAAGTTGTTCTGTATTGCTTGCCGGTCAGGCTGTCCTGTTTGCCCAGTCCTACCAGTAGGACCCGGTTAATGGTCATGTCCGGTAACCAGTTGATCAGTAAAGCTTCGTTAAGCTTCCCTTTGGTATCGCCGCGTGCGGCTAATTGACTGATCGCTCCTTTTAAGAGCTGATCCAATAGCGCGCCGGAGGGGCTGAGTTGGAGATTTTCATAAATACCGACAATGAGGCAGTCACATTGCAGTTTTTCTAATGGCGTGCTTTCTATAGAATAGTCCATACTTTTTTCGATTAAGTTGAGTCAGGTGAGTTTCGTGTCTAAGGGATGCGCCAAAATCAGCGTATAGTCATGTTTTGTATTATACAGCAAGTCATTTTTTACAAAGCGTAAAAGTTGGGCAACCATCTGTATTGTCTGGAAAAATGCACAGTCAATCGGGTTTGAATAATAAACTTATCACTTTATAGTTAAAAATCAAATGTTTACGCGTGTTATGAGGGGAAGAGTTTGAGCGAAATAGTGTCCCAGCGCGGACGAAAAAGAAGGCCGCCGCTGGTTAGCGTGTTGGACAAAATGATCGTGCTCGATTTGGCAGGAACGTTAATCTCGGTTTTGTCGGTGATCGTCGTTATTATCGTCAGTAAACGGTTTATCAAAATACTGGAAAAAGCCATTGAAGGCGCAGTTTCGAGTGAGACGTTAATCCATGTTTTAGGGCTGAAGATGATCAGCGCTGCTATTACATTTCTTCCTGCAGCTTTATTTATGGCAGTATTGATGGTGGTCGGGCGCATGTACCGTGATCAGGAAATGGCGGCTGTGTTTTCGGCGGGAGGCAGCTCAGGAGTCATTTACCGGTCTCTTTACGTGCTGGTTTTGCCTTTGATGCTGATTTCATTTGCGCTGTCATTTTATACAGGACCCTGGGCCGAAGCGACGGTCAATGAGCTCATGCATGAAGATGAAAAATCAGCCGATATCAGAGGTATCGCTGCTGGCCGGTTTAGCGAATATCAGCACGGTGATCTGGTCTTTTACGTTGAAGATCTTGCTAAGGATGGAATAATGCATCAGGTGTTTGTCCAGCACAGACAGGGTAACAAAGTCAGTATATTCAATGCCGAATCGGGCAATTTGGAAAACCGGCCCGGAGGTCTTTACATGATCCTTGAAAATGGCACAAGGACACAAGGTATTCCCGGGCAAGCGGATTATGTTATCGAAGAATTTGCCGAATATGCCGTCCGGCTGGAGGAAAAGGAAACGGTCTTGAATTACGACCATGAGTCGATAGCTACCGCCAAACTCCTGGGCTCAACTGAAGTCAGGGATCTTGCTGAATTGCAGCGGCGATTTTCGATTCCTGCGGGTGTGTTTGTTTTGAGTCTGCTGGCTGTTCCTTTGGCTCAAACAGCGCCCAGAGGGGGTGTTTACGGCAATGTGCTGGTGGCATTTTTAATTTATTTTACTTACGGCAATTTTATTAGAGTGAGCCATAGTTGGGTGATAAAAGGCCAGATTCCTGTCTGGTTGGGCGCCGTTTGGGTTCATGTGCTGTTAATGATTTTGGCGATTTTTCTTTTGATGCGGCTATTTGGGTGGCGTTATCTTAAAGACAGGCTTAAGGGGAAGTTGGGACTGTGAATGTATTGACACGCTATATCGTAAAAGAGGTGCTGAAAGGATCGTCCTTAGCCGCCTTGTTTTTATTAACCTTGTTTAGCCTTTTTACGTTCAGTGATGAATTAAAAAGCCTGGGAAAAGGCAGTTACAACCTCAAGGAAATTGTTTATTACGTAGCGCTCACCTCGCCCCGAGTTTTTTATGAATTGGTGCCTGCTTCCGCTCTTTTGGGCAGTTTGTTTGTGCTGGGCGGGATGGGTAATCACCGTGAACTGGTGGCTATGAGAGCCGCAGGCGTTTCAGTGTTTTCGATTATTAAGTCGGTCATGCTGGCCGGCGCCATTCTTGTGGCAGTCGCTATTGCTGTCGGTGAATGGATTGCGCCTAATACGGAGCAAATGGCACAAACACTGAAGTCAAAGTCCCGTGCAGACCAAATCATGATTAAAAGCCTCTATGGGTTATGGTTAAGAGAGGGGCAGACCTTCATTAACGTCAAGAAAATTGAAGAGAATGGTGATTTGGAAAATATCTATACCTATGAACTGGATGAAAATAACCGCTTGTCCAAAGCGATGTATTCTCAAAAAGCTCTGTTCAAAGGAGAAAATCAGTGGGAAATGGAAAATATTCAACAAAGTGAAATTTCAACAGTCCAAGTCAAAGTAACGAATTTAACCAGCCTACCCTGGAAGTCATCAATCGATCCCAAGCTGGTAAATGTTGTGGTGGTGAGTCCTGATAACCTGTCGCTTTACGATTTGAATACGTACATCAGATTTTTAAAAGACAATAAACAAAAGTCGCAAACCTACGAATTTGCTTTCTGGGGGCGTGTGGTCAATCCCTTTGTGACTTTTGTCATGCTGATGATTGCAACACCTTTTGTTATAGGCGTTAAAAGAGGTGTGAGTACCGGTGCGCGAATGTTGATTGGTGTGGTGATCGGGCTCGGATTTAATATCGGAGATAAAATCATAGGCCATATGAGTTTGATCTATGATCTTAATCCGGCCATCATGGCATTTGTACCCAGTTTGATTGTTTTTACTGTGGCTTTGTATGCACTTCGCCGAGTTCAGTAGACGTTATTTCGGTGAGGTGTTGAACAGATACGTTTTAGACAAATGGTCGTGCCAGCTGTTGTTGTCTTTATCCATAAGGACCCACAGGAAACCAAGACCTAAAGGAAGCCACGATAACAATGCCATGCAAAAACGCATGGCGGCCTGTTTCCAGCCAATCGGTTTTCGATCATCTGTCAACACCGCTAATTTCCAGGCTCTAAGCCCGAGTGTCTGGCCGCCGTGGGTCCAAAACCAGCCGTAAAAGATAAAGCTGATGAAAAGCAGGTAGGCAGGATAAAAAAACTGCGTGGGTGTAAACGCTTCGCCATCATTAAAAGGGAGAATGATGGCAGTAGCAACAAATAATACCGCCAGCAACAGAAAAAGGTCGTAGGCTTGTGCCGCCATTCTCCGCCAAAAGCCGGGGTGCTTTTGGGTTGGTTGAAGTGAGTTGTGAGTTACCAACGAACAAAATGCCCTGTCGAATTCAGTTTTTGAACAGAGACAGTTTTTGTCCGAAATACATACTCATTGCCAGCAGAGCGCCAAACATAATCACTGAGAAAAGGAAGGGTGGTCTATGAAATAGTAAAATCCCCAAATCCGTTACAAAAAGGCTTGTTAATAAAGGCTTATCAATTAAAGCTATGATTATCTTTTTGAACATGATTTAACTCCGGTATGTTTTTGGTGAATAAAGCGCTAAACGTGTAGCCAAAGTGCCGATTGGTTGATAAGGCGAAGAACGTCTCGCTTGTTAAATTTATTTAAATTCTACTATAAAAACTGGTATCTAAAAAGAAGCGTGTTGATTGAGCAGCAATTCTCATTTTAAAACCCTATCCGGAGTCAGGAATTGTGCCGTTAAGCCCTTTAAGCATAAACTGCATTAAATGATCCCAGTCATCGAATGGAAGATACTGCATTAAAGCGCGAAGATGTTCAAAAAA
>JAGXSU010000136.1 GCA_018333785.1 Methylomicrobium sp.
CTTCCACTACGACCGTCGGGCAATGTTTCGAAAACTTGCCTGATTCGCTCGATCAAGCGGGATTGTGTGAATTGTTCTTTTGGGTTAAATGGGTAAGCCATCGTCCGTGCAGGGATATGAAAAAATCACCACAGTTTACCAGCATTGGCTAAATTGAGAATTGCTGGATTTAAGCTGACTCTACCCAACTTTAAACTCAGCCATATACTTAAACCAGTCAACAGAATAGGCACCAGCAAATAAACGAGGTAAGAAATGACGCTTGGTAGGACTTACCATAAGTTGGCACGGAGGTAAGAACTCACCTAAGGTGTAGACTTTTTGAACCAAAAAGATAGCCTGATTATAAAGATGCTTCAGCAATAACGTCTTTCCGGAAGGGATTGCCGGGGTCCAGGGCACAAGGAGGTGTTCGGCGCTCGCCACCCATGGTATCTGGATCTCGGCAATCCCTGCCCAGATGACGATTATTGAGTCAGCTGATTAATAATTATAATCAGGAAAGATAATGACCTATAGCAATGTCGCGTTAAAGGTCAGCAGCAGGCGAAATGCGACATTCATTATTTAACTGTCACCTGCCCGTTCATTAGCATGGGGAGAAGCCAGTCGCGTAATTCGATGAGATCACGACTCTCAAATGCTAACGTCATAATTTGGTCGTAAATAGGGTCAACTTTCTTGTAATACTCTTCGAGCAAATAATCAGTTGGCAACACTATTGGGCTTTCATCAATAACACCCTTGTTAATATGCGGCTGTTGAGCCCCAGTTCTTAGTCCCATTAATCTAGGAACTTCGCTGCAAAAATAAGGATAAATAAAAGAACTCTTCAAACGAGAACACTCTTTGATTCCGACTACCGATTGATTGGTTGCCGCATCAAACGCCAATATTGACGGCCTGATATAACGGACTATCGAAATAACCACTGTTCCCTTTGGCAAAAGGGTTGCAGCTGAATTCTCGAGACCCTTTTGCGTAATTTTCTGTTCGGAGCCGACCACTGGGAATGAGGCTGTTTCAGCAGAACTGAGCCATGGAATATCAGCATTTTCCCAGTAATCATCAACCTCAGTTGATGGCGTGCCTCCAAGTGCTGTTTTAGCAATTTTGCCAACAGTTGTTGCTTCCCACTCCTCAGGAATTTCCCGTTTAAGGATTGGGTTGTAGACCATTTTGCCGCCGGAAGATTTGTAGGGTTTGCCGTTGACGGCGGGCTTGCCTTGGGCGAAGTCTAAGGGAAAGTCGAACTGCACGAACCAGTAGTCGTACAAGGTCTTCGCCATCGCTTCCAGCTCGGTGTTGATGCGGTTGTTGAGTTCGATTTTTTGGTTCATCAAGAATAGAAAATCACCCGCTTTAACTTGATCATCGTATTCAGGAAGGAGTAGTTCCAAATATGAGAATATTGCTTCGTTCAAACTAGCCCTGAGCGTCATCACCGCATTATTGGTCATTGTTTTCCTAAACAATTGGCTTCTCAGGTAAAAAGCCATATATTTTGGGTAAGTGACTTTAGATTTAGTTGGTCGCAAGCGTTTCAAAAATCCGCTGAAAGTGGCATTCGGATAGTCTTTTATAGCAACAGAGCTCATCCCAAGTTCGTCAACGACTTCACTTGTACGTGTCAGAAAAATATCTCCGTTTTGAACAGAAAAAGTTTCCTGATCCTTTTCGCAGGTATTCATCAAGTCACTTAGCGTTTCTGGAACAAAGTAATTGTTAAAAACGGTGGAGAAAGACAAAAATGGTGAACCATGACCAGCCTGTTCTTTAGTCGATGATATTCCAGAAGCCATCTCGTACAAATCAGTAAATCGGTACTCTTTTAGCTTACTCATACTTGAAACCCGCCAACTGCTTCTTAATCTCCATTTCCAACTCCCGAGACTGAGCAAATAAACTGTCCAAATTTTCAGTAAAACCTTTCATTTTGGCGGCAAACTCTTCAGGCGTAATATCAACATACTCAATCTTCACATCAAAATACTGACCGGCACTGAGCGAGTAATTCTTGGCGACGATTTCGTCGTAACCAAGCACCACCGAAAAATCCTCTTCCGCCTGCTTGGCATTAAACACGTCGATAATGCGCTGCTCTTCTTCCGAGCTGAGCACCGTTTTCTGGTTTTTGCCCTCTTTAACTTTCTGCCCCAGATTGGAAGCGTCGATCAACACGACTTTATCTTTATTGCCGGCGTCAATAAACAGAATGGAAACATTGGTACCGGTAGTCGCGAAGATATTACTGGGCATGGACACCACACCGGCCAGCATCTGGTGTTCGACCAGATGCCGACGAATACCTTTGTCGATGCCGGCTTGGGCAGTGATAAAGCCGGTCGGCACCACCACGGCCGCTTTGCCACCTGTATTAAGCGAGTAAATGATGTGCTGCAGGAACAATTGGTAAATTTCCATCTTGTCCGTGGCTTTGGCTTTGACCTTGGGTATGCCGGCAAAGAAGCGCTGCTGGTTGGCCTTGGTATCCAACTCGTCGCGGTAATCGCTGAAATCCAGCTTGAAGGGCGGGTTGGAAACGATGTAATCGAAACGTTTTAGCTCGCTGCCGTCCTTATGGTAAGGATGCAGCAAGGTGTTGCCCTGGATCACATGCGGAATGGAGTGCACCAGGTTATTAAGAATCAGGTTCAGGCGTAACAAATTGGAAGATTTTTGCGAGATATCCTGAGTGTATATGCTGCAGCGGTTTTCGCCGATGGCGTGGGCCACATTCATCAGCAGCGTGCCGGAACCGGCGGAAGGATCGTAAACGCTGACGTTTTTGATCTGACCTTGCTGGGCTTTGGGCACCTGAATTTCCGCCATGATCCGCGCCACCGCATGCGGAGTAAAATATTCGGCATACTTGCCGCCGCTGTTGCTGTTGTAGTCCTTGATCAGGTATTCGAAGATCGTGGCGTAGAAGTCAAACTTCTGGGTGAAGATACGCTCGAAACTAAATTCCACCAGTTTGTTGATAATTGCGCGACAAAAATTATCACGTTTGGAATCGTCGGCGATATAGTTACTGAGCCGATCGAACAGCACTACCTTGGCGCCGCCGTCGGTTTTGACCGCGAACACGTCATTGTTGCTAATGGCAATGTCCAACAGGGTATCGTCAAACAGCTTGGCGAAATCCGGCGCGTTTTGTTGGCTGAACAGGTAATTGATGAAATGGCTGGGTTTCAGGCGCGCGGTATCTGTGTCACCCAAGCGTCTTAGCAGTTTTTGGTACGCTTCCTCGGTAAGCTCGCTAAGCGCCACTTCCCAGTTTTGTGCTTCAGCGATAGCTGGCATTACTTTCTTTGCTTCAAAGGCAAATTTATCGTTCAGAAATTTGTACAGAAAGGTCTGGGTAATAATTTTAAATTCGTTACCATCGTTGCCTAAACCGTACGCCGCGCAAATATTCTTGAGAGCATCAATCAGTTCTTTGGTTTTTTGTTGAAATTGCTGTTCTACCATGCTCTGTTTCCAGTTGTGAATTCGTTTACATACTCTGCTATCACGAGGTTAGTTAGGTAGTCACCTGCGTCGATAGATAAATTCATGGCATGATCGTCTTCGAAAATAGCAAAGACTTTTGCTCCAACGTTACGAAAAAAATAATCTTGATTTTCTACTACTTGTGTATTTTTAAGCACTAATTCATCAGTTGAGTTTTTGACATCAGTTAAAGCGGCGAATAAATTTCTTTCTGAATTGGAAATACAGAGCTCATTCAATCGCTTATGGATCCGAGTGTATTTAGCATCGCCGTGGTATTTCTGCCGCAGTTGGTTGTTCTGACGGTTCAGTTCTATGATGCGCTCATGGATTTTGTTCAACGCATCAATGTTGGCATTCATATCATCCTGCGTCACTTCGGAGAGGTTCTTTTTCTTGAACAGCCGCTCCAGTTCTTCCTTCAAGGTGACGAACTTAGGATCTTGCTGGTCGATATTGCTGGCCAGCGCTTCGCGGGTGCGGCGCAAGGTGTTTTTCAGCTTGTCGGCCAATACCAGCTCTTCTTCGCCGATTTTGATGAACTTGAAGATCACCTCTTCCAGCGCTACGTTCAGCAGATTAGTGGTGTCCGTGCCTTGTTCAAGAGTTTCCTTGAGATTGAGTAAATCCAAGTGGTTGCTCGTTTCCCGGTAGAGTTGATTGAGTTTTTGAAAATCCAGCGTTTCCAAAAAGCCGTATTCACCCTGCAAGCGGATCAGGTTGTACAGACTTTTGGCATCGGCCAAGGCTTTTTTCAAAGCCAGTACGGTTTCACGATCATGGATTTCATTGAGCTGCCGGGAAAACACTTCGGCGTTTTCGATATCGAAACGGAACAATACATCCTTGATGTATTCGATTTCGGTAGCAATTTCTTCCCGGGATTTGAACAAGTGGGAGTAATGCTCCATCTCGTCGCCGAGTTCGGCTTGCAATTCGTCGAAATAGGCTTTGTTGGTAGCATCGAACTCCTTACTGATGTCGGCAAAGTCCACAACGTAGCCGTAGCGAAAGTCTTTGTAGGTGCGATTGACCCGCGTCAAGGCTTGTAAAAGGTTGTGTTTGCGTATTACACGTCCCAGGTAGAGTTTCTTCAGGCGCTTGGCATCAAAGCCTGTCAGCAGCATGTTATACACGAATAAGAAGTCGATCTTGCCCGCCTTGAAGTCTTCCACCCAGACCTTGCGTTCTTCCTTGCTGCCAACATCGTGCAGAATCAAAGCTGCCGATCTGACTTTGTTGTCTTGTTTGTGTTTGACACGATAAATGCCCGTCTCTTCTGCCGCCAGTTTTAGCCTGGTAAATTTCGGGTCATTGGCAGCTGCTTCTGCCGAAATAGGGCCTTTTGCGTATTGGGCATTGAATAGCTCGAACAATTGCCGAGCTTGTTCTGCACTGTCGCAAATCACCATACCACCGATACTGGCATCATTTAAAGCGCCCCGGCTTTTTTCGAAGTCGGTAACGATGTAATCGAGCATTGGTTCAACGAAAGCGGGATGGGCGTAAACCAGTTTCCTGTCAACGTCGCCTTGCAATACTTCCGCTTCCGCCAGCGCCTGTTGCAGGGCAATTTTATAGTGGGTGGCAATCTCTTCCCGAATCAATCGCAAGGTGTAACCGTCGGCAATCGAGGCGTTGTAGTAATACTTGTGAATGTAGTCGCCGAACAAGGTGCGCGAGTTGTAATCGTCGCCCAGCAGCGGTGTGCCCGTCAGGCCTATTTTGACCGCATTGCGATCGGACTGATCCAGATTGGCCAGGAAGCTGCCTTTAGGATTGTAGCTGCGGTGTACTTCGTCCAGAAAGTAAACCCGCTGAATGGTTACGTCGTAATCCTGAGTCGAAACCACATCCGGGTCATCCTTGAATTTTTGAATATTGACGACTGTAATTTCAGGCTTGCCGGAATGGTTGTGAATGACTTGTGTCGCTTTGATGTCCCGGCTGAAGGCTTCGCGCGAGTTGATGGTATGCACGGTCAAACCGCGACTGGTAAATTCCCGGTGCGCTTGTGTCAGCAGATCAATCCGATCGACGATGAAATAGAACTTGGGAACGATTTGCTTTTGTTGAAAGTAATCAGTCAAAAAACGCACATTGAAGTAGGCCAAAGCTGTTTTACCGCTGCCTTGGGTGTGCCAAATGATGCCTTTTTTAATCCCGTCGTTAAGTTTACGCTCGATGGCTTTGGTGGCGAATAACTGCGGGTAACGCATGACGTGTTTGTGTACGCCTTCGTTTTCATGCGCATAGACCAAGGCATAGCGCAGCATGAAAGCCAGTCGCTCACGGCTTAGCAACGAGGTGCAAATGCGATTGGTCGGCCGGTTGGGGTCTTTGTTGGTGATAAATTCGGGATTACTGTGGATGACTTCAAGGTTATTGTCTTTCAAGACGTTGAGTTCCATCTCGTCTGAGATGGGCTTGAGCAATGCTGTTAAGTTCAACTGTTCTTCTTCGCGGAAGTAGTTGAATTTGGCCTTCTGATAAGAAGGAGTGGCATAAAATGCACCCTGAACCGGTAGGACATCGGCGTCGTCATACTCCATGTTGTTGGAGAAGATCATCAACTGGGTGATGTTTGCAAAGCGTTTGAATTTAGGGTTTTGGAACCGTTTATTGATACGGCCTCGTTCCGCCACTATACCTTCACGGTTATTTGGTTTTTTAACCTCAATGAATACCAAAGGCATGCCGTTGATTAGCAAGGTGATGTCAGGTCGAAACTCTTCATCACCGTTTTGGTAGGTCAGTTCGGTCACGACATGAAAGTCATTGTTGTTGAAGTTCTCGAAGTCGATCAGCCTGATACCGGAACGGTCCGTAAGCTTGTTGTAGAAAGTTTGACCAAGATCATCGTTGTCTAAAGCGAGTTTCACATCTACCCACATACGATCAACATCGGCATCGGCTACGCCAGGATTGATCTTGCTGATTGCGGATTTAAACAAATCGGGAAAGAGGTTGGATTCCAAATCCCATCGCTGTTCCTTCAGCGATAAGTATTGGTACCCGAGGCGAACCAAATGCATGATGACTGGAATCTTGACGCGCGTATCTTCAGTGAACTTCATGTAATCCTTTATAAGAAAGTTAAGTCTGCTAACCAGCGCCGACTACTTCAGATGTGGTCGGCAATTTACCGACCACTTCAAAACACATTCAATTACATTATGAATCTGACATGACAATTTATTTACTAAACATCCAAATTGGTCACATCCAATGCATTTTTAACAATAAAATCTCTGCGTGGCTCAACAACATCGCCCATCAACGTTGTAAAAATCTCATCCGCAGCAATAGCATCTTCTATTCTTACTCTGAGTAATCTGCGACTGTTCGAATCGAGCGTCGTTTCCCAAAGTTGTTCGGGGTTCATCTCTCCCAGTCCTTTATAGCGCTGTATATGCTGACCTTTTTTTACTTCCCTCATCATCCAATCAAACGCTTCTTTAAAACTATTGATATTCTGCTTCCTTTCACCCATTTGAATGAAGGATTCATCGCTGAACATACTGTAAGTATCAGCTGCATATTGGGCAAATTTTCTATAATCATTACCTGTGAAAAAACTATTCTGTAAAACAAATGTTTTGGTATTGCTATGTAGCCGTTTATTCACAATGATTGAAAAATCATCCATGGCACGGTAATCCAATTCGATATTAAAAAGTGATTTTTCCACTGACTTTAATAAAAGCGCTTCAAGCTGACCTATCCATGCTACTAATTCTTCTTTGCTTTGCTTGATTTCATCGGTAATGACAGGCATGTAGACAATATTTTCCAGAAAAATATCGTCGTACTTTCGAGATAGCCGATTGATTATGCTGACCACCTCTACATACTGTTTAGCCAGTTTTTCAAGGCCTTGCCCTTGAATTGGCGGCGCACTTGGGACGGTAAACAACTGTGCTTTATCCAAAGCCATTTGGATTAAATATTCATTTAATCCGGCGTCATCTTTAACGTAATGCTCCTGTTTACCTTTTTTAACTTTATATAAAGGAGGCTGAGCAATATAGATGTACCCTTTTTCTATTATCTCGGGCAATTGTCTATAAAAGAATGTCAGTAATAAGGTTCTGATATGAGAGCCATCAACGTCCGCATCGGTCATGATGATGATGCGGTGATACCGAAGCTTAGCTAAATTGTATTCATCTTTGCCTATTCCGCAGCCTAAGGCTGTTATCAATGTCCCTACTTCTTCTGAAGATATCATTTTGTCGAAACGGGCTTTTTCTACATTTAATATTTTACCCTTCAAAGGCAATATGGCTTGCGTACGCCTGTCTCGCCCCTGTTTTGCAGAACCGCCCGCTGAATCCCCTTCCACTATGAATAATTCTGATAAGGCAGGGTCTTTTTCCTGACAATCGGCTAATTTGCCTGGCAAACCCGCTATATCCAATGAGGTTTTGCGGCGTGTCATTTCGCGTGCTTTTCTTGCTGCTTCCCGAGCACGCGCAGCTTCAATAATTTTTCCAACAATTGATTTCGCAGTTTGAGGATGCTCTAACAGAAATTCCTGAAACTTTTCATTCATCGCAGATTCGACTAATGGTTTCACTTCCGATGAAACCAGCTTATCTTTAGTTTGCGAAGAAAACTTGGGATCAGGCACCTTAACCGATAATACTGCGGTCAATCCTTCTCTTGAATCATCACCGGAAGTTGCAACTTTTTCTTTTTTTGCAATACCACTGGATTCAATATACTGATTGATAGTTCGGGTTAATGCTCCTCTAAATCCGGCTAAATGGCTCCCGCCTTCACGTTGAGGAATATTGTTGGTATAGCAAAATACATTTTCCTGGTACGAGTCATTCCATTGCATTGCAACTTCAATCGTTACTCCTTCCCTTTCTGCTACAAAGTGAAATACATCTGGAAACAAAGGTGTTTTATTTTTATTCAGATGTTCAACAAATGCACCTATCCCACCCTCGAATTCGAACACATCTTTTTTATCGGTGCGTTCGTCTTCCAAACTGATTCTTACACCTGAGTTAAGAAATGATAGCTCTCTTAACCTTTTCGCCAAAATATCATAATGGAACTCAACGTCTGCGAAAATTTGCGGACTAGGCTTAAAATTAATTTTTGTTCCGCTTCCTTCTGTTTCACCGACTGCAGCTAATGGAGCAACCGGTTCACCCAGAATGTATTTTTGTTTATACAACTGTCCGCTTTTCCTGACTTCAAGATTTAGCTCTTCCGATAATGCGTTTACAACAGAAACCCCCACGCCGTGTAATCCACCTGATACTTTGTAGGAGTTGCTGTCAAATTTACCACCCGCATGCAAAACCGTCATGATAACTTCCGCAGCAGAACGTCCCTCTTCTTCATGAATATCGACAGGGATGCCTCGCCCATCATCAGCAACTGTCACTGATCCATTGCTGTGAATAATGACTTTAACCTCCTTACAATGTCCTGCCAGTGCTTCATCGATTGAATTATCGACTACTTCAAAAACCATATGATGTAAACCCGATCCATCGTCGGTATCACCAATATACATCCCTGGTCTTTTTCTGACTGCATCTAATCCTTTGAGAACCTGAATACTTGTACTGTCATATTGCTGATTATTATCTGTCATGTTTTACACTTTTATTATTGTAATGTTTCACGTGAAACTATTAACTTCATCAATTTCACCCTGTTCCACATGGAACATTTTGAAATTATTAAGTCCGCTAATGTCACCAAATTCATTAACTTCAGAGGCAGTTAGAAAAACTTGAAAACTAAGTTGCGAGAGATAGCTAAGTAATTTATTTCTATTCACCCAATCTAATTCAGCAGTGAAATCATCGATTAAAATACAGCCATTATTATTATGCTCCATAACCATAAGTTTAATTTGGGCCAGTTTAAGTGCCAAAACAATACACTTTAGTTGCCCCCTTGAAACATAGTCCTTCGCCAAGCGTTGACCGATCATCAAAAGCAAATCAGACCGGTGAGGACCGCTATGAGTAAAACCATAGCGTATATCTTTATCAAGATCATTATTAAGATTCGATAAGAAACCTTTACTTTTATCCCAACCTAATTGAAACGAAAAGGTTAAATCATCAAGTGGAATAAATTGAGTTAAAACATCTTTAAAAACAGGCAATAAACTATGAACATAAAGTTGTCTATGATCGTTTACGATAGTGCCGTAATTAACTAATTCATTATTCCATATCTCCAATTGCTTGAAGCTTCTCGTTTTTAACAAAGCATTTCGCTGTTGCAAAGCACGCTTGTAGTTTCGCCAAGCGATTAGAAAATGTTCATTCCTATTGAAAATACCCCAGTCAATAAACTCTCTTCTGATTTGCGCTCCAGCATCCAGCAAACGATAACTTTTAGGATCAATTAACAAAATAGGTAAGGAATAAGCCAGAAGATCTCTAGATTGCTGAGATTGATGATTAATTCGTATCTCGCTGGATTTTCCGTCCAGTTGTATGCCTAATTGACAACTAATACCGTTTTTTAATAAAACGCTTCCGCTTACGGTAAGTTGACTTTCATCGTGTTTGATTACGTGCCTAATTGTTGAAGTCCTATATGACCGGGCACGACCCAGCAGAAAAATAGCTTCAAGTAACGCACTTTTACCACCTGCATTTTTGCCAAATATCAGATTAAGGCCAGGTGAAGGTATCAGTGTGGCTTTTTGAATGTTTCTAACGTTGTAAATAGTGAGTTTCTGTAAACTCATAAATTACAAACCTATTCACTTAGAGGCGCATAGGCATAACTATGTATCGATAAGGCTGAGCTACCGGTTCTTCGAAAATGCAACTACTTAAGTTGCTTGCTATAGAAATAACAGCTAATTCAGAATCCATATTACTTACTGCATCGAGTAAATATTGCGCATTAAAAGAAATGGTTAGCTCATCTTGATATTCAATAAATAATTCTTCTTCTGCCTCTTCGTGCTCTGGGTTATGCGCTGTAATTTTTAAACTGTTAGGCGAAATATCTAAAGAAATCCCTTTAAATTTTTCATTCGACAAAATAGCAACACGGGTTAGCGCATCTTTAAGAATTTGCCTTTGAACATAAATGGGATTACGAAAATCCTGAAGAAATACTTTATTAAAGTCAGGGTAACGTGCATCGACCAATTTTGCAGAAAAGATAATATTTTTTATGGCTACTTTAATATTATTCGAAGAAAATTGTACTAATAGATCCGTTTCAGGATCATCCAGTAGACGCAACAATTCCATTACGCCTTTTCTAGGAATGATTATTCTTGCCTCATATCCGGTGGGTGACTGTAATTCATTTTCATAAACAGATAAACGATGCCCATCTGAAGCAACCATCCGAATTTTAGAATTAGAAATATTAAGCATCAAACCATTCAAGTAATAACGCACATCTTGATTAGCCATACAAAAAACAGTCTTTTCCAAAGCCACTTTTAGCAGGCCGGCATTGATATCAAATTGATTTTCAAGAGGGGTTTCAGAAAACTCAGGATAATTTTCTGCGGGCAAAGTACTTAACGAAAACCGGCTTCGCCCAGAAAGAACTTTCATTTTGTCATTTGAAAGCTCAAATTTTATCTCAGCCTGACTAGGTAATAAGCGACAAATATCCAATAACTTACGGGCGGGAATTGTTGTTTCGCCAGGGTCTGTCGAAATATCAATTTTTATATTTGCCATAATTTGAATTTCGAGATCCGTTCCTACCAATTCGAGATTATCAGCTGTTAATTTCATAAACACATTTGACAGAATTGGCATGGTCTGTCTTTTTTCAATAACACTGACAATTTGCTGCAATGGAATAAGTAGTTGCTCTCTATTAATAATAAATTTCATATTCTTAAAATATTTTATTATTACTATTAAACCATTGAATTTCTGTTAATAATCTCATATTATCTTTTATAATCAATAGTTTACGTAACTTTATAAGTTGTATAAAACCCTGTGGATAAGCACTTAGCAAACAATGGTAAAAAATCAATGCCTTTTTAAATCACAAATAATCACAGCATGTTCACAGTTAATGAGACAAAGTTCTCAACAGGTTCAAATAGTCTTCTTCCATTTTTGAATCCGAATCCCTTAACTCGGCAATTCTCTTGCAGGCATTAATGACAGTGGTATGGTCACGCCCGCCAAACGCTTCACCAATTTCAGGGAAACTATGAGAGGTAAGCTCTCTGGCCAGGGTCATCGCAATTTGTCTTGGCCTGGTTATGGATTGCCTCCTGTTTTTTGAAGATAAATCAGCTACACGGATTTTAAAATATTCAGCCACTGTTTTCTGTATATTTTCAATGCTTACCAATTTATCCTGAAGCGATATCAGGTCATGTAAGGCCTCTTTGACAAACTCTGTTGTAATCTCCCTGCCGGTGAATTGAGAATTTGCAATAACCCTTCTTAAAGCCCCTTCTAAGTCTCTTACGTTGGATGGAATTCGCTTACCAATAAAAAAAGCTACTTCCTGTGGTAACTCAACATTGACTAAAGCTGCTTTTTTCATAAGAATAGCTGCCCTTGTTTCGAGATCAGGCGGCTCGATAGCGACAGGTAATCCCCAACCAAACCTTGATTTTAGGCGATCCTCAAGACCTATTATTTCTTTGGGGTACTTGTCACAGGTTAATACGACCTGATGCTTTTTTTCCAATAACGTATTAAACGTGTGGAAAAATTCTTCTTGCGAACGCTCTTTTCCAGCAAAGAATTGAATATCGTCGATTAGCAGAGTATCTACTCCTCGATAATATTCTTTGAATGTATTGATTGCATTTTGCTGCAAGGCTTTAACCATGTCCTGCACGAATTTCTCTGAGTGCAGATAGACAACGTTAGCCGATGGATTTTTCTGTAATATGGCATTGCCAATGGCATGCATCATATGGGTTTTACCTAATCCCGATGCGCCATAAATGAGAAGCGGATTGTATGCTTTCCCAATATTTTCAGAGACTTGAATAGACGCTGCTTTTGCCAGCTGGTTTGATTTTCCTTCTACAAAATTATCAAAGGTAAATGCGCGATTTAAAAAATTTGGCCTGGCTTTTTTTGTTTCACTTGATTTATTAGGTTGCAATGGTAAAGCTGTAACAGTCTTTTTTGATCCTATTTCAAGCGTTAACGTCAAATTACCATTTGAAAATTCATCAATTGCATTTTCAAGTTTATTTAAATGATGTTCTTTAACCCAATCAAGAACAAAACGGTTAGGCGCTAAAAGTTTGATATGCTCGTCGCTTTCCAGCGCTTGTAAAGGCCTGATCCAGGTGCTGAACTCGGAAGGTGCTATTTCGTTTTCAAGTTTGACAAGACAGTTATTCCAGATGGAGCTCATTAGTAATTTTGATTAACAAATTAAGTGTTGTGACGACAAAATATGGGTTATTGTAACATGAAACAAATTCAGTTTAATTGACAAAATAGGTCAAGCTATTTTATTATCCCGAATCTTTTTATCCGTTTTTAATTAACAACCACTTCATCAGGATTCAGACCAATGAAAAGAACTTATCAACCCAGTAAAATCAAACGTGCAAGAACTCATGGTTTTCGTGCAAGAATGGCAACAAGAGGCGGTCGTAAAGTGCTCAACGCTCGCAGAGCGAAAGGCCGTGTAAAATTGTCTGTCTAGTCTTTGAATAAGATATTAAGTTTCCCTCCCTATTTAAGGTTAAGGAAGCCAGCGGAATATAAAAAGGTATTTGCCAATCCTGTTAAGTCAAGCGATAGCTATTTTACGCTACTAGCAATAAGCAATCTCACGGATAGCCCAAGGCTTGGTTTGGCAATTGCTAAAAAAAACATTAAGCGGGCTGTAGATAGAAACAGACTTAAAAGAACAGTTCGCGAGAGCTTTAGAATGCAACAGCATAAGTTATCCAATATCGACATAGTTGTTTTAGCACGAAAAAGTGCGGTTGATGTTTCTCCGGATGTATTGAGAAAATCATTGGAAAAACATTGGCTTAGGTTGGTAAACCGATGCGAATCTTGCTCATAGCAGTCATAAAGTTTTATAAATACTTTATAAGTCCTTTGCTAGGGAATAGCTGTCGTTTTCATCCAAGCTGTTCAAGTTATGCTTTAGAAGCGCTTCATATGCATGGCGCGGCCAAAGGCTCCTATCTTACGATCAGAAGATTACTCAGATGTCACCCTTTCCATGAGGGTGGATTTGACCCAGTTCCAAAAATTTTTGGTAAAAAAAATGGATAACATAAGATTTATACTGATTGTCATTTTTGCAATGATAAGTTATATGCTTTGGCAAGCATGGCAAATTGACTACGGTCCAAAGCCAGCTATAGCTATCTCTGATCAGCCTGAAGTAGCAACTAAGGGTGATTTACCAGCAACAGTAGATTCAACTGATTTGTCACAAACTCAAGAGAGAAGCGACGTAAACACACCTGCAGCCTCTGTTTCTACTGCCGGACAAATCATTAAAGTAAAAACGGATGTATTGGCACTTGAGATCAATACTCAAGGCGGAACTTTACAAAATCTTGATTTAGTTAATTATCCCTTAGAAAAATACAATACTGTTGTTCAAGGAATTAGAGAAACATTTGGATTGTCACCTTCTGTAAAAGACACCACCCCTATTCGTCTTTTCAATACAGATAAAGAAAAATTATTTCTGGCGCAAAGTGGGTTGATTGCCGAAAACAGTACTTTAAGTGCTGCCAATCACCATAGCGTGTTCACGGCCGAAAAGAATAATTATGAACTGACTGATGGGCAAGACACTATTGAAGTTCCTCTGACATGGACTGACAGTAAAGGCTTGATCGTGACAAAGACTCTGGTATTCAAAAGAGGCAGTTACGAAATAAGCTTACTTCAAAACGTAAAAAATAATGGCACCACTTCCTGGTCTGGTCGGCAATACAGCCAGTTATTGAGAACCCCTTATTCAGATGCATCTGCTAACACTTTCATAAGGACTTATGCTGGTGGTGTTGTTTATACAGAAGAGGATAAGTATCAAAAAGTCGACTTCGACGACATTGCTAAAGAAAATTTAGAGATCAAAACTTTAGGCGGTTGGAGCGCTATGATTCAGCACTATTTTGCTGCCGCTTGGGTACCCCCTAAAGATGAGGAAAATAATTTTTATACCAAAGACCTTAAAGATTTTCGTTATGTCATAGGCTCTTACTCGCCAATTAAAACAGTTGAACCTAATCAGCAAGTTGAATTTGCGGCACAATTGTTTGCCGGTCCTAAAATTCAACCTATGTTAGAGAAAGTTGCTACGGGTCTTGAGCTAACGGTTGATTATGGCTGGCTGACGGTGGTAGCTAAACCTATTTACTGGTTATTGAACCAAATCTACGGGTTTACCGCTAACTGGGGTTTTGCAATTATCGGCGTAACACTTACTATTAAATTACTGTTTTTTAAATTGTCACAGGCCAGTTTTATTTCCATGGCCAAAATGCGCAAAATCCAACCTCGATTGAAAGAACTTCAAGAGAGATTTGCTGATGACAGGCAGCGGTTTAACAAAGAAATGATGGATTTATACAAGCGCGAAAAAGTGAATCCATTGGGCGGTTGTTTGCCCATTCTTGTTCAAATACCGGTATTCATTTCGTTATATTGGGTATTAGTCGAAACGGTTGAACTCCGCCAAGCTCCTTTCGCATTGTGGTTGCAGGACTTATCTGCACAAGATCCGTTTTATATTTTGCCAATTTTAATGGGTATCACGATGAAGATTCAGCAAAGTTTGAATCCAGCTCCGATTGATCCATTACAGGCAAAAATTATAAAGATGTTTCCACTTGTATTTACAGTATTTTTCCTCTTCTTCCCCTCTGGATTGGTAATGTACTGGGTCGTTAACAATACGTTATCTATCATTCAACAATGGTACATAACCAAAGGAATAGAAGAAGCCAAGTAAGAGTGTGTGGATATTATAACTGTTGATACCATTGCAGCAATTGCTACACCGCCAGGTAACGGCGGTGTAGGCATCATTAGAGTATCAGGCTCTGATGTCACAAAAATAGCCCAACAAATTATCAACAGGCCCCTAAAGGCCAGATTTGCGCTTTTCACAACCTTTAGTGATCAAGACGGATCCATCATTGATTCGGGTATCACTCTGTATTTCCCCGCCCCGGCCTCGTATACAGGCGAAGACGTTTTAGAACTTCAAGCTCACGGCGGCTCAATAATTTTAGATATTTTGCTAAAAAGAGTTTTATCGCTTGGTGCCCGTATGGCGAGGCCCGGTGAATTCACTGAACGCGCATTTTTAAACAATAAAATTGATCTGGCGCAAGCTGAAGCCGTTGCTGATTTGATTGAAAGCAGCACAGAGCAATCAGCGCGTTCAGCACAGAAATCCTTACAAGGATTATTTTCCAGCCAGATTAACGAAATGGTTGACCAACTGACTGAGTTGAGAGCCTATGTAGAAGCCGCCATCGATTTTGTTGATGAAGAGATAGATTTTCTATCAGACGGTATGGTGGAAAATAAGATTGAGAATATAGCCAGTCAAATTCAAACCATATTGACTACAGCTTATCAAGGAAGGCTATTAAGAGACGGTTATACGATAGTATTAGCAGGAAAGCCAAATGCGGGTAAATCCAGCTTATTGAATGCCTTAGCAGGCCACGATGCTGCAATAGTGACTGACATTGCCGGTACGACACGTGACGTATTGAGAGAGAAAATCCAAATTGATGGTATGCCGTTACATATCATCGATACTGCCGGTTTAAGAGAAAGCGATAATCCCGTCGAAAAAGAAGGCATACGAAGAGCTCATGAAGAAATCAGAAAAGCCGATGAGATATTACTTTTGATTGACGTAAAAGATCCCGAACATCAATCGATATTAACCAGCTTTTCATCTGATGCCCACATCACAAAAATTTATAACAAAATTGATCTGATAGGCATTGATCCTGAAATTAATCAATCCACACAAGGCACACAGATTTATCTATCCCTTAGAACAGGTCAAGGAATGGAGTTATTGAAGCAACACTTAAAGGAAAGCGCCGGTTTTAAAGGCAATAATGAAAATGTATTTATAGCAAGAAGAAGGCATATAGAAGCCTTGCAAAAAAGTTTAAATTTTGTGCAGTCCGCTTTAATGCAATTAAAAACCAGCAAAGCAGGTGAATTAGTCGCGGAAGACCTAAAGCTGGCTCAACAGGGGCTTACTGAGATAACCGGGGAATTTAGTTCTGATGACCTATTAGGGAAGATATTTTCAAGCTTCTGTATAGGAAAGTAAACCGGAAACATAACTTTCAGAAGATATCGGGACGTCTGAAAAAACGTCCCGATATTTTATGACTTAAAGCATGCCTTTTAAGTCTTGAAATCCTTTTAACGCCATTTCAAGATGTTCTTTAGCGCCTTTTATATCATCAACTTTGCCCGCAGAACGAGCTTTTTTGAGGTGAAGGTTTGCTCGTGAACGAGCAACATCCACTCTGTCGTTAGCGTTGATTTCCTTGCTCATATCAATAGCTTCTTTAGTGAGTTCTGTAACAGCAGGAGCATCACTCGCTTCAGCGGCAGTAATAGCCGCTTGGATTTTTTCAAGAGTCAGATCAATAGCTTTACCAGGTGCATAGGTAATTCTTCCTGCGTCCGCTTCTGCCATGACAGTTGTTGATACTGCGCCCATTGAACAGGCGATTGCTAAAGAAAGCACTAATTTTTTAAAATTTTTCATTTTTTTATTTATCCTCATAATTTATTAAAAGAGATTATTTTTAGCCGTTATGCAGCCTGACACTTCCACAGGGCATGCCGCCCACCGCCGAACATTCTTGCATTAGTTGATTAAATTCCATCCACACGAGGTAATGGCCAAACTTAATCTAAAACCCAGGAATAGAATGCGAGAGTTCGATTATTAGGAAAATGTAAAGAATATGCTGGGTACCGCTTAATAATTATAAGAAGCAAATCCACTTACATTCCGCGCCGATTCTAACACAGACGTAATTAATAACAACCGAATAAAATAGGGTTTTTATTCATTATCGCTTTTTATAACAACATCGACACTGCCGTCATTACAACTGATCAACAATAAAATAGGTGAGCAGCAAACAGAGCAATCTTCATAATAATCCTGATAATCAACGGAGGTATCTATCAGAATGGAAATATTTTCTCCGCAATGCGGACAGTCAATTAAGCATTCATCTAAAAAAGACATGCTTAGACTTTTCTAAGTAATGCATCAAGCCAGCTAATTGGCAAAACGCGTTTCAGAAATGCAAAAAGATAGGTAGGAAAGGTCACATAGTACCGGAGTTTAGGTCTTTTAGATTCAAGAGCGTGTATCACTTTTTCAGAAACAGCCTCAGCCGGCAAAGTGAAGGGAACAGCAGGCCCTTCTTTTTGCAATCTAGCTTCCATTTTTAAGTACGTTTTTTGATGGGGACTTTTTGAAATATCGATATTTTTTTTGTATAGAATGAAAGCGTTCTTTCTAAAATCGCTCAGTATCGGTCCAGGTTCAATGATCGATAAATGGATTCCCGTTCCGTGAAGCTCTAATCTTAAAGTATCGGCTAGACCTTCCAAGGCAAATTTGCTGGCATTATAGGCTCCCCTATAAGTCATAGCGACAAGCCCTAATACTGAACTGTTGTAGATAATCCTTCCTGAGTTCTGTTGACGCATGAGCGGGATTACACGATTAGTCAATTCATGCGTACCAAACAAATTCGTTTCAAATTGCTCTCGTAATACTTCTCGTGATAAATCTTCTACTGCGCCAGGTTGACCAAATGCACCATTATTGAATAACGCATCCAGCTTTCCATCAGTGAGAACAATGATTTGATCAATCGCTTCCTGAATACTTTGACTGTTTGCCAAATCCAGTCTGACTGATTCAAAACCCTCCTGAATCAACCGATCCACATCTTCTTGTTTTCTGGCCGAGGTAATAACACGATGGCCGCGTACCTTCAGTTGGGTGGCTGTTGTGTATCCTATTCCAGTCGAGCAACCAGTAATCAGAATTGTTTTATTGTCATTCATCTAAAAAGGGTAATCAAAGAAAGACAATTTATTTCAATTCATCTTCAGTCAGAAAGATGCCTCTTCCGGTGCTGCAGTCCACCAAAATTACCAGTTTTTCTATTGTACTTTTTATGTTTAATTCTGAGGACTCAACGCGGGAACATTGTCCTGTGCTTAAGACTTTTTCAGCAGCCAGTCTTCTTAACTTTTCTATATCATTTAAACGGGTTTCAAATTTTTTAACCAAATCAGGCAGATTCTCAGAATCATAAGGCGGGATAGCGTAAGCTGAATATTTATCGGGATTATCCCTGATCAACTGCTGATTTGCTTCACTCTCAATTTTTGCTTCAATCAATAATTGCTGTTTTTTTTGCTGACGCTCTATTTCCTCAAGTTCCTGTGATTCCTGAAGTTCAGCCTGTTTAGATTTTTCGGAATTTTTATCAATGCCCGCGCCGGTTTTAAAATTTATCTCTACTGCATTTTGACTATTAGCGCAGGGCTTGGACTGATAAGCCGTTTTACCGTTCTCATCAACACACTTGTAAGCACCCGCCTCACAAAGATTCGAGCATATGATTCCTAGAATCAGAACAGTGAATCGCATTGATGTAATCTCGTTAGCTAGTAATAGAATGAATTTCTAACATTAATGAGCCAATTATAAGCTAGTCTCGTAAATTTTGCCCGCCTTGATAAAAAGATGTTTCTTCATACTTGCTATTGAAAAGCATAAATGTCACTGACGTTAACAACATCAGTGCGGTGAAAAACCAAAAATAGTTTGCACCTTCCAAATAATTGCTCACGCTGTCATTACTGATAAAAAAATTAACGGCGCTAGTAAATAGATTACCTACGGCGATAGAGAGTGAATAAAAAGCCATAATAAAAGATTTCATGGAATTTGGTGCCTGTGTGTAAGAAAACTCCAAACAGGTAACCGATACCATTACCTCTGCTGCGGTCAGTAAGCAATAGCCCAATAATTGCCACGCGATTGAGGGCTGCAAACCAGTATCAATCAGCATTTGCAGTATTGCAGGAATTGCGAATGCACCCGTTGTTAAAAAAAGCCCTATCTTGATTTTGGTCATGGCAGAAAAATGAATGAAACGTCCCATGAAGGGGTAGAGGTAATAGTTGAAAAGCGGTACCAGAATCATGATTAATAATGGATTAGCCGCCTGGATTTGGGACGGTAACAACTCTATCCCCAGAAGATGGCGATCCATTTTTTGGGCTTGCAGCACCCAGGAAGATCCAATCTGCTCGAATAAAGCCCAAAACACTGCGATAAATAAATAGACCGGAACCAGCTTGAAAAGTGTTTTACGGCCTTGAGTACTAAAAACGTCCTTTAAAAAAGAAACCCCGGCTGGAGGAACATGGGCGAACCGGAATCGGCCTGACCAAAAGATGACAGTTGCCGCTCCCATCACAATACCGGGTAGACCAAAGGCCCATGATGGTCCATAGGTTTTCAATAACCACGGGATTATCAGCATCGAAGCAAAAGCGCCCAGGTTAATGGAAAAATAAAACCATCCGAATGCTTTATTAATCAAATGGCCATTGCTTGAGCTGAATTGATCTCCTACATGCGCTGAAACACAAGGTTTTATTCCTCCCGCACCTATAGCAATCAATCCCTGACCCAGTAGCATTCCAAATAGCGTGTGATCAAAAGCCAACGCCAAGTGCCCAAAACAATAAACAACTGACAAAAAAAGAATTGTTCGATATTTCCCCAACAGGCCATCCGCCAACACAGCTCCTAAAAGTGGCATGAAATAAACAGCCGATACAAACAAATGAAAATAAGCTTGAGCCTCCTGTTCACTCAATACATCAAGTTGACCGGATGCATCTAGCAAATATTGCGTCATGAACACAACCAGAATGGCTCGCATTCCGTAGTAACTGAATCGCTCAGCCGCTTCATTGGCAATGATATAAGGAATTCCCGATGGCATTGTCCTTATGGATTCGGGTTTTATTAAATAGTTAGCCATGAAAATGTCACCGTTTGGCGTGATTTGTCTTTTCTAATAACAATAACACTATGAAATCTTTTAAAGAACTTATTACTATTAGCAACCGCTTTTTCTGTGTATAAGCACTTTTAGCTTATTTCTATCAACGCATTAGATGTTCTCATAACCTGTTGGTGAAAACTGTTTTATATGTGACTGGATTGTGGATAACAAAAAATTTAAAACTTATACACAGTTGTCAACAGGAATGAACACCTGTTACCCACAAAGTTACTCGCTATCGATGAAACCTGCATACCGTTAAAATAATGAACCTTTAAGCCGTTTTATGGTATATCGTTGGCGGGATAGAAGACCGCAAACTGACTGTGCCGGATTAAACAATTGGATAACGTGGAATATGACTGAGGAAAATACAAATCAAGCAGCGTTGCTAAAACTCAAGCACTTTATTAACCAGGAGATTATTGGTCAGGAAGTCTTGGTTGAAAGAATGTTGATTGCCTTGCTGGCTGATGGTCACATATTGGTCGAAGGTGCGCCGGGTTTGGCAAAAACCAGAGCCATAAATGTATTGAGTCGAGGGGTTGAAGGCGATTTTCACCGTGTTCAATTTACACCTGATTTATTACCTGCCGATTTGACAGGTACAGAAATTTACCGGCCACAGCAAGGTACATTTGAATTTCAAAGAGGTCCGTTATTTCATAACTTAATTTTGGCCGATGAGATCAACCGAGCACCCGCCAAAGTACAGGCTGCATTGCTTGAAGCAATGGCTGAACGGCAGATTACGGTGGGTGGTGCAACCTATGCGTTGCCTTCATTATTCATGGTGATGGCAACTCAAAATCCTATTGAACAGGAAGGCACTTATCCTTTGCCTGAAGCACAGCTGGATAGATTTTTGTTGCATATCAAAATTGATTATCCACAGTCCGAGCATGAAAAAAGTATTCTGCATTTAGCTAGAAAAGAGGCGGGTCAAGCGCTGGATGCTAAAAAATCAGCCATCCAACCGGTAACCCAACAGATACTATTTCAGGCGCGCAAGGAAGTGCTTGATATTTTCATGGCTGATAATCTTGAAGACTATTTATTACAAATTGTTTTGGCTACCCGTAATCCGGGTGTTTATGGCAGTGATTTGGCGGGATGGCTGCAGTATGGCGCCAGTCCTAGGGCAAGCATTGCACTGGATCGTTGCGCAAGAGCTAAAGCTTGGCTTGATCAGCGGGATTTTGTGGGCCCTGAGGATATTCAGGACATTGCTTTCGATGTTTTACGCCACCGGCTTATTCTGTCTTATGAAGCCGAAGCTGAAGGCATTACAGCCGATCATATCATTAAAGAATTGATCGCCAGAATTGCTGTACCGTAATGTTTTTTAAAGAAAAAAAATCATCTCACCCGGCACCTGCGGGTGATGATCGAGTGAGTGTACAACTGAAAAACCTGATCAATTTGTCTCAGTCGGCCAGTGTTCTAAGGTTGCATCATGCATCTGTTCGTTCACTGCAGAGCGGTGGTTATGTTTCAAGGTTTAAAGGCCGGGGTATGGAATTTGATGAAACACGGCTTTATCAACCGGGTGATGATATTCGCAGCATAGATTGGCGAGTGACTGCCCGGACAGGGAAAACGCATACTAAATTGTTCAGGGAAGAGCGTGAGAAGCCGGTTTTTGTGTCAGTTGATTTCAGGGCAACCATGCGTTTTGCGACACGGGGTGTGTTTAAATCGGTACAAGCCGCGCGTTTGGCAGCGTTGATTGCCTGGGCAGCGCAACAGCAAGGCGATAAGATTGGCGGGCAATTATTTGAGGATAACCGGTGCGTCGACATCAAACCCCAAAGTGGACGCCATGGAGTCTTACGTTTGTTTCATGAGTTAATCAAGCCGGTAAATAACGAACTCAGTGAATTTACTCTTGAAAAAGCACTCACTCGATTAAATCATCATACCCGGCCTGGCAGCCTAATCTATATCATCAGTGATTTCAGGGGTCTAAATCAAAATGCAGAAAATCACCTGAGACGATTAACCCGGCATTGCGATGTCGTGCTTGTGTTTGTTTACGATGCATTGGAACGTGATCTGCCCCGGCAAGGTCGCTACAGACTGACCGATGAAATAAATGAAGTCGTAATTGATACGTCGGACCAACAGCGCGTTGCTAACTACCATCAAAAATTTATTGATCACAGTCGGCATCTTGAAAACTTAGCCAAGAAATGGGCGATGACTTTAATTCAATGCAGCACGACGGACGATCCGGTTCAGAGTTTACGTTAAATGGAATCAGCCCAATTACCGCTTAAAGATATTCATTTACCTGATGCTATAGGCTGGTGGCCTCCTGCATTGGGTTGGTGGCTGTTGCTAATCTTGATACCGCTTATGATTTTATTGCTTGTTAAGCTGATGAGGTATATCACGCGATCGACTGCTATAAAATCAGCAAAAAGAATACTAACGGAGATAAAACAGGATCCCACTAAAAATGAATTGGACAAACTAAGAGATATTTCAATTTTATTGCGCAGAGTCGCTGTCAGTGTGGCGCCGAGGCAAAATATTGCCGGTTTAACCGGGCAAGCCTGGCTAGACTTTCTGGATCGGGGTATGAAGGATAAACCTTTTACTCAAGGTATTGGTCAATGTTTGATCAACACACCTTATCAAAATAAAACATCCATTAATGTTGATATCAACCAGTTAATACTGTTATGTCAACAGTGGCTGAAAGTGCAGGCAAAACGAAAAAAATGATCGATTTTGAATGGCCCTGGATGCTGTTGAGCATGCCTTTACCTTTTATCATGCGTTGGCTATTGCCGCCTGTTCAGCCTGCAGAGCAAGCCGCATTAAAGATTCCATTTTTATCTGATTTTGCAGATGAAAGTTTGCAGGGGCCGATGCAACCCGCAAAATGGCATTTGTTATGGGCCGTTATTGCCTGGCTGCTGCTGGTGATTGCATCAGCACGTCCCCAATGGCTTGGAGAGCCCATTGAGCAAGGCATAAGCGGTCGTGATCTGATGTTGGCGGTCGATGTGTCCGGCAGTATGCTGGCCGATGATTTTATCGTCAATAAAAACAGATTGGACCGATTAACCGCAACCAAGTGGGTGGTCGGTGAGTTTATCAACCGGCGGGTTGGTGACCGGGTCGGATTAATTTTGTTTGGTACACGCGCTTTTTTACAAACACCGCTGACTTTTGACAGATATACCGTAAAAACATTGTTGGATGAATCCTTTATAGGTATCACTGAGGATGATCCCAACACATCCATAGGCGATGCCATAGGTTTGGCTGTCAAAAAACTGTCCGATGAACAAGCCGATAGCCGGGTGTTGATCTTGCTAACTGATGGCGTCGATACTTCTAGCCAAGTTCCACCTCTGAAAGCAGCAGAATTGGCCGCTGCCAGTCAATTAAAGATTTATACGGTCGGAATAGGGTCTAATCATCCCTATTACCGGTCTCAATTTCCAATGGATGAAAAACTGTTGGCTGATATTGCCGAAATCACCGGCGGCCAGTATTTTCGGGCCAGAAATACAGAAGAGCTGGATACCATTTATAAAGTACTCGATCAACTGGAACCGGTGGAAAAGGATAAGCAATATTTTAGGCCTCGAACAGAGTTATTTTTCTGGCCTTTGGCAATGGCTTTATTTCTTGCAGCAGGTCTGCTGGGTCTGCGATTGAGGTGAGTATGTGGCTGTCGGAATTTCACTTTATTAGACCGCTGTGGTTATTGGCATTGCTGCCGTGGTTCGTGATTTTGATGGGTGTTATCAAACGGAAATTGGCGAAAGGAAATTGGACATCCGTATGCGATGAAGCGCTTTTGCCTTTTATTTTGAAAGATAAACCACTACAAAGCAGCCGAATTCCTCTCTTGGCAGGTGCTTTAGCCGGTTTTCTTGCTGTAGTTGCATTGGCTGGACCGACTTGGGAAAGAATGCCGTCACCGGTATTCAGGAATGATTCAGCGCTAGTGATAGCTTTGGATTTATCACGATCGATGGATGCAAATGATATAACGCCCAGCCGCCTCATCCGGGCTCGTTTTAAAATTGCAGATATTCTGAACCGGCGCAAGGACGGACAAACAGCCTTGCTGGTTTACGCAGGCGATGCGTTTACCGTGACGCCTTTAACGAATGATACAAACAATATAGCCAGTCAGCTGTCCGCATTAACGACCGATATTATGCCGGAGCAAGGCAGCCGTGCGGATATCGCAGTAAAAGATGCCGTAGCTTTACTTAATCAGGCGGGATTGCAGCAAGGTCATGTGTTATTGGTTACCGATGAAGTCGATACCGCTCAATTTTCAGCGGTCAAAGCAGCACTTGGTCCCTATAAATTGTCCGTATTAGGTGTGGGAACTGCCGACGGAGCTCCGATCAAGGCGCCTGACGGCGGCTTTTTAAAAGATAATCAAGGCACGCTCATTGTTCCACAATTAAATCCCGCCGATTTAGCCAGTCTAGCCAAACAAGGCAGCGGTATTTACGAAACCATGACCGCAAATGATAGCGACAGCGACCGGCTTCTTGCTTTTTTTGACAGCCGCTTACAGAACGAAACGGCACAGAAATCTGATTTGATGCTCGATCAATGGCGGGAAATCGGGCCTTATCTGCTTTTGTTGATTTTGCCTTTAGCCGCGCTGAGCTTTAGAAAAGGCTTACTCAGTATCTGCCTGGTATTAATTTTGCCTTGGCCTGGAACAAGCGAAGCATTCGAGTGGCAGGATTTGTGGAAAACCAAAGATCAGCAAGCCCAACAGGCATTTCAAAATCAACAATACGATACGGCAGCCAGTCAGTTCAATCAATCTGACTGGAAAGCGGCGGCGCATTACCGTGCCGGACAATACGAACAAGCGCTGGAATCTTTAAAAGATACGAATGAGCTGAACGGTTTATACAACAAGGGTAATGCGCTTGCCAGATTGGGACGTTTTGATGAGGCTATTAAAGCCTATGATGAAGTCCTTAAGCGCAAACCTGATCATGAAGACGCCAAACACAACAAGGAACTTGTTGAAAAAGCAAAGGAACAACAGCAGAACCAGCCGCAGGATCAGCAAGACAATAAAGACGACAAGCAACAAAATTCTGATAAAGAATCCAAGCCGGATAAAAACGAAGATTCTTCTGAAAACGCTGAAGATAAATCTCCGTCCCAAGATTCAAAACAGCCGGAAGAACAACAAAAAAGCGAACAAGAGCAACAGCCTTCGGACTCTGAACAAAAAAATAAAGAGCAGCAAAATAATAAAGCCAATGAAGAGCGTCAATCTGAATCGAAACAGAACGAAGATCAGACAAAGCCGGATGAAAAACCATCAGCCGCAAAACCAGCAGAGGAAGGCGTTGCGAAAGATGAAGCAGAGTTGGCTAATGAACAGTGGTTAAAAAGAATTCCGGACGATCCATCCGGTTTACTTAAGCGTAAGTTTAAATATCAATACGGTCAACGTGGCAGACAACCCGTTAATAAAGATGAGTGGTAAGTTATGTTTCTAGCAAAGACCTGCAGGAATGGATGTTGGGTTCTAACGTTGTTGATGGGTTTAATCAGTATGGCGTTTGCCGTAGAAATTGAGGTTTCTGTCGATCGCAATCCTGTCACTCTCAACGAATCCTTCCAGTTATTGTTTACAGCCAATGAATCGCCGGATGGACGGCCGGATTTTTCTCCATTGGAGACCGATTTTGAGATTTTGGGACAAAGCCAAAGCAGCAGCACATCAATCATCAATGGACAGTTCAGTAAAAAAATTCAATGGAAGGTGGATGTAATAGCGAAAATTGCGGGAGAGTTAGTCATACCGGCCATTTCTTTTGGGAATGATAAAACCGGGCCGTTTCCTCTGACAGTCAATGACAAAACAATTACCAGAACCGTTCCGGGTGACGATGAGATCTTCCTTGAAGTGGAAGCCACGCCCGAAAAACCTTACGTTCAATCACAAGTGCTGTATACCTTGCGTTTTTACCGCAGAGTCGATATCGCTCAGGCCCGTTTGAATGAGCCGGAAATGGATGATGCTGTTATCGAAAAAATGGGGGAAGACAGCAATTACAGCACTCAGATCAATGGCGTTGACTATACGGTGACTGAACGCAGATACGCTATTTTTCCGCAAAAAAGCGGAGTCATCACCATCAAGCCATTGACGCTGGATGCTGAAGTACTGGTTACGGGCAGACCCCGGTTTAATGGCTTTTTTTCCAGGCAAATGACAAAAACAAAACGGGTCTCGTCTAAAGCCGTCACGTTGGACGTGCAGCCCCTCCCCCAGAACTTTAAAGCTCAGCATTGGTTGCCTGCAGAAGCGGTCAGTTTGAGTCAATCATGGTCGGGTGACATCAGCCAAATGAAAGTCGGTGAGCCGGTTACGCGCACATTAACGCTGCTGGTCAAAGGTGCCGCTGTTGGCCAATTACCTGAACTTAATAATGCAATCGATCAAGAAAGTGTCAAAACCTATCCGGATCAACCCGTTTTACGGGAAGAAAAAAAACCGGAAGGCATGGTTGCCTTTAGAGAAGAGAAAATAGCATTTATTCCGTCTAAACAAGGTACATTTGAACTGCCGGCAATAGAGATTCCCTGGTTCAATGTTAATACCGGAAAGTTGGAAGTTGCGAAGATTCCAGCAGCGGTTATAAAGGTTCTTTCAGCATCAGGTGCGCAGACTCAGGATGCCCCCTCAACGCAGGAAACAACAGCGAATTCCATAGAGTCGCCTAACCCGGCTCAGATGCCGTCCGACGTGCAGCCCTCCTATTGGATGTGGCTGGCGCTGTTTTTTGGTTTGGCATGGCTTTCAACTTTGGCTTATTTATTAATCAAGCGTAAGCCTGAGCCTGTCGATAGCTTATCGGAAGTTGATGTTAAATCGGCTTCCGAGCGAGAATCGTTAAAAGCATTGAAGAAAGCCTGTGCTGAAAATGATCCTCAAGCAGCAAAAGAGGCTCTTTTGGTTTGGGGGCGAATTAAGTTTCAAGCGTCCAGTTTGGGTCAGCTGGCTTCTTTTTGCGATGCCAGACTCAGGGACGAAATTGACACTTTAAACCGTTGCCTGTACGGCAAAGAGGATGTGATATGGGTTGGCAAGCGCTTATTTCAGGCCTTTTCAGAAAACCAGGCGCGAAAACAACTAAAGGTTGAGAAAGATTCCGGATTGGAGCCCCTTTATCGATTATGAGACTGATGCTTTGGTCAAAACTAATTGTTAAGGTAATTTAAAGCCAGATAAAGTGCCGCAATTGACCGTGCTTCGGTGCATTCGCCGGTGGCAACCAAGCCGCTTATATCATTGATATTCCAGGGGACGACTTCAAGCTCTTCGGGTTCATCGCCCACGAGTTTTTCATGGTAAAGATCCTGCGCGACCAGAATTTCTGTCATATGCTCCAGATAAGAGGGGGCTAGCGAGAAAGAGGTTAAGTGGTGTAAATGTCGTGCACCAAAGCCGATTTCTTCTTTAAGCTCGCGGTTTGCGGCTTCCATAAACGTTTCGCCCGGATCAGCTTTGCCTTTAGGTAAACCTAATTCATACCGGTGAACGCCGGCAGCATACTCTCTGATCAATAAAACAGTTTCCTTATCAATCATGGGCACAATTAAAACGGCTGCATCGGTGCCACCGCGAGCCAGTCGCTCATAGTTGCGCTGCTCTCCGTTGCTAAAAATAAGGTCCAGCGATTCAATCCGGAACAAGCGTGTTTGCGCTACAATGCAGCTGTTAAGAAGTGTCGGCTTTTTTGGCATGATTGTTCAACAGAATTTCATTATTTAAAATATATCTTACTCTTATGATCGAATGGAACAAAATTGATACCATTTTATTGGATATGGACGGTACTTTGCTGGATCTGAATTTTGATAACCATTTTTGGCAAGAATTCGTCCCTCAAAAGTTTTCTGAAAAGGCTGGTATTTCTGTTGAAGCAGCAAAGCATCAACTTGAGCCCCGCTTTAAAAGCATGGAAGGAAAAATAGAATGGTACTGCCTGGATTATTGGAGTGAAGTCCTGGAATTGGATATTACCGGTTTAAAAGCCGAGATTGCAGGATTAATAGCGGTGTTGCCGCATGTGATCGAGTTTTTGGAAAAGGTAAGCACCTCGTCAAAAAAAGTAATATTGGTAACTAATGCTCATAGGGGGAGCTTGGGCCTAAAAATGGAAAAAACCTGTCTGCAGCCTTTTTTCGATGAGATTATCAGTTCGCATGATTTCGGAATTCCCAAAGAGCATCCCGGTTTCTGGCCATCACTGCAGGGCAGGCAACCTTTTGATAAAGAACGAACCTTGTTGGTGGATGACAGCCTGGCCGTTTTAAATTCAGCCAGGCAATACGGTATAAGGCATTTAATTTCTGTCAGTAAACCGGACAGCACCCGGCCCAGCAAACAAATCGATGGATTTCAGTCTATTGAGGATTTTCGGGTTTTAATGCAGGGCCTTTGTTAGGCGGCTTGGGACTGAATCTTCGCTTGGCGGGTTCCCGCTTATCATTTTTAAAATCACGTTTATCCGGATTATGTGGACGGGGCTTTCGTTCCGGCTTGATGATCTCGGCTAATAATTCAGCGGTGATTGGACTGACGGGGACTTTTTGGTTGATAAACGTTTCAATGTCGGGCATGGAGTATGCATACTCTTCGCATATAAAGCTGATGGCTTCGCCGCTTGCGCCAAAGCGTGCGGTACGGCCTATGCGATGCACATAATCTTCAGCATCCTGAGGCAGATCGTAGTTGATGACATGAGAGACATCGGTGATATGCAAGCCGCGTGCAGCGACATCGGTCGCGATCAGTAGTTGAAGTTTATTTTCCTGAAAATCACCCAGTAAGCGCTGCCGCTTTTCCTGGGGCACATCCCCGCTGAGAACCGCTGTTTTATACCCGTTAACATTCAAATAATCATCGAGTCGTTCAGCACATCGTTTGGTGTTGACGAAAATAATGCTGCGTTGCGGTTTGTATTTATTCAAAATCCCTATCAACAAAGGAATTTTTTGTTCGTTAGACGGACAATAAGCGCTTTGCTTGATTGCCGAGGACGTTACCTCTTCCGATTCAATTTTGATTAATACGGGCTGGTTCATATGTTCGTAAGCCAGTTCCGTCACTTTGTAAGAAAGCGTTGCGGAAAACAATAAATTAAGCCGCTTGTCGGCTTCCGGCATGCGTCTTAACAGGTAACGAATATCTTTTATAAAACCCAGATCAAGCATGCGATCGGCTTCGTCCAGAACCATAACTTGAACATGATCCAGAGTGAATACATTTTGCCGGTAGAAATCAATGATTCTGCCCGGTGTACCAATGATGATGTCGACATTGGATTTCAACGTATTCTGTTGCTTCTGGTAATCCGTACCCCCGTAAACCAGTGCAAATTTAAAATCCAGGTACTTGCCCAGCAACAAAGCATCCTTATGAATCTGGATCGCTAATTCCCTTGTTGGAGCAAGAATAACGGCGCGTGGGTTCTTGATTGTCTCGCTTTCATCGTTAATCAGCTGCTGGAAAGTAGCGAGCAGAAAGGTCGCGGTTTTACCGGTACCGGTCTGTGCCTGGCCTGCGATGTCTTTGCCGCGAAGCGACAAGGGCAACGATTTATCCTGAATGGGTGTGCAATAGTCGAAACCGGCTTCATTTAATCCTTTGAGGATAGAGTCGGATAATTCAAGATTACTGAATCGAGTTTTGGTTAGATGCGTCTTTTTCATAGGCGCATAGCATAACCTAAAATTGGCTGTGGCTAAAATTCATTGACAAAGTGATTGACTCCCTCCTATAGTTTAGTCTTTACAAATTTTGGAGATGAGTGTGAGTGAGTCAGTCCTGCATGTAACCGATGCTGAATTTGATGAAACTGTTATTAAAGCCGACGGCCCGGTACTGGTTGATTATTGGGCAGAATGGTGTGGACCTTGCAGAATGATTGCTCCGGTACTGGATGAAATCTCCAAAGAATATGCCGGAAAATTGACAGTGGCCAAAATTAACATTGATGAAAATCCTGAAACACCACAACGCTATGGCGTGCGTGGCATTCCAACTTTAATGTTATTTAAAGGCGGCGAAGTGGAAGCTACCAAAGTTGGTGCACTTAGCAAATCTCAACTCGCTGATTTCATCGACAAAAACATATAATCGCCAAATACTTGCTGGCCCGCCATAATTTATTTGGACGGGCCGGTTATCTGGAGTGTATAATTCCGCCGTGCATTCCAAGCATATCCCAACAGTTCCTCAAGAATTATTTTTTCCAAACATTGAACACCTTTCTCTTGATCTTGCGGCTTTCTGCTGTAATTTACTTTCTTTCGAGTCCCCTTAAATATGAATCTAACCGAGTTAAAACTTAAACAAGTTGCTGAACTTATCAATATCGCTGAGTCCCTGGGACTTGAAAACGTCGCAAGAACCCGCAAACAAGATCTGATTTTTGCTATCCTGAAAAAACAGGCGAAAAGTGGCGAGGATATCTATGGCGATGGTGTATTGGAAATTCTTCAGGACGGCTTTGGTTTTCTTAGAACTCCTGGTTGTTCGTATTTGGCAGGACCCGATGACATTTATGTTTCGCCCAGCCAGATTAAGCGATTTGGCCTTAGAACAGGCGATACCGTCAGCGGAAAAATAAGACCGCCAAAAGATACTGAGCGCTATTTTGCGATGCTCAAAGTTCAACAAATTAACTTTGAAGCGCCTGAAAATACCAAAAACAAAATTCTATTTACCAACCTGACGCCGTTATTTCCCAATAAAAGATTCAGGCTTGAACGAGGCAATGGAACCAGCGAGGATCTCACTGGACGGATTATCGATCTGATTGCTCCTATCGGTAAAGGCCAGCGTGGCTTGATCGTATCACCGCCAAAAGCCGGTAAAACCATGATCATGCAAAATCTTGCCCATTCTATTGTCGAGCAAAATCCTGAATGTTATCTGATTGTCTTGCTGATCGACGAGCGTCCTGAAGAAGTCACGGAAATGGAGCGTTGCGTACGTGGAGAAGTTATTTCCAGTACCTTCGATGAACCGGCAACACGGCATGTTCAAGTGGCTGATATGGTCATCGAAAAAGCACGCCGGTTGGTAGAGCACAAACACGATGTAGTTATATTGTTAGACTCGATCACCCGTCTGGCCAGAGCGTTTAACACCGTGGCACCCTCTTCCGGCAAAGTATTGACCGGTGGTGTTGATGCTAATGCCCTGGAGAAGCCAAAACGCTTCTTTGGTGCGGCCCGTAATATTGAAGAAGGCGGCAGTTTGACCATTATTGCTACCGCATTGGTTGAAACCGGTTCAAGAATGGATGATGTCATTTACGAAGAATTCAAGGGAACCGGTAATATGGAATTACATCTGGATAGGAAATTAGCCGAAAAGCGCAGTTATCCTGCAATCAATATCAATCGTTCCGGTACCCGCCGCGAGGAATATCTGGTTGATCCGGAAGAATTACAAAAAACCTGGATATTACGAAAGATTCTCCAGCCTATGGATGAAATGGCGGCGTCTGAATTTTTGTTGGGTAAGTTAAAAGACTTTAAGACTAACGCTGAGTTTTTTGAATCGATGAAACGGTAAAAAAGAGGATCTTAAGTTATCCGGTCAAATAGACTGATTAAAAGAATCCTTTCTTCGTTTAATACTATCAACCGTTTATCATCTTCCCGGATTTCGCCATGCTTGATCCGGGTAAGTCAGTGTTAAATTTATTGTGGCGGTGGAACGTAACCTTCCGGCATTACCGTTTCGCTGCTGGAAAGAAATTTTGCTCGTTCTTCTTCTAGAAACTTCTTGGCTTTGGGGTCGAAACTGGTCAAGCGGTGTTCATTAAGCAACATGGTCTGCACGCTTAGCCATTCCTGCCACACCTGTTTGGAAATATTCTCATAAATATATTGGCCTTTAGGTCCAGGGAATGGCGGCGTATCAAGACCTTCCGCTTCTATACCCAATTTTGCACATTTAACCATACGGGTCATGCTGTATCCTCGTGAGTTGATTCCAATAGCCGCTGTATGGGTGCGGCCAGTCCAAGTAATTTGATTTGCGGGTTTTTATACCAGACTAACCGATTAGCTTCCATCACAAAATGTTTGTGGTTATCGGTGGTAATTCTCAGTGGAATATAATTCAAATGGAAGTGGGAAAAAGTATGCCTTTGTTCGGGCAGGCACATGCTTTTTATTATCGGAATTTGTTGGCTCAAGCACCACTCATGTGCTGCAGTTACAGACACAAATTCCGGAAAACTCCATAATCCCCCCCAGATTCCCGATAAAGGGCGTTGCTCCAGCAATGTGTGTCCGGCACCATCCGTCAAATACAGAAAATAGAGGTATTTAACCGGCAGTTTTTTTGCAGGTTTCGGAGCAGGAAGCAAAGCTATGGTTCCATTAATCCGGGCAGAACAATCGGTTTTCAAGGGGCATCGCACGCAGTCAGGTTTACTGCGGGTACAAACGGTAGCTCCCAAATCCATAATGGCTTGCGTGTAATCGGCAACCCGTTCCTTAGGTGTATAGTAAGCGCTCACCGTCCATAAGTGTTTGGCGGTTACTGACGCACCCGGCCATCCTGAAACGCCCTCAAACCTAGCCAGAACCCGTTTGACATTGCCATCCAGAATGGGGTGGCTGTTTTGAAAGGCAATGCTTAAGATCGCTCCTGCTGTGGATTGCCCTATCCCGGGAAGTTGGATGAGTGAATCAAAATCATCCGGGAAACGACCTGAAGCCTGAATGATCCGGGCACTTTGATGGAGGTTTCTGGCTCTGGCGTAATACCCCAATCCGGACCACATTTGCAAGACACTGTCGAGTGAAGCGGAAGCGAGATCATCTACTTCGGGAAAACGTTCAACAAACTTTAAAAAGTAGGGAATAACCGTGCTGACTTGCGTTTGTTGCAGCATGGTTTCCGACAGCCAGACCCGATACGCTGTGACAGGCTGTTGCCAGGGGAGATCCTTACGACCGTTCAGATCAAACCAGTCCAATAGTTGTGTTTGAAAAACACTCGCTTCTACACGCATCATTATTTTTAAATGGAATCAAAAAAACCGTTTGAGCAAATCACTGGCACCAGGACCGAACTTTTTATCTAATTTTTTTAGTAACTTATCTTTTTTCTTTTCAATTTTGTCTTTATTTTGTTCAATGAGAAATTGCGCAACATCAACAGTGATGACGGGTTGATTCACTGTCCCGGTAATGAAAACAGTAATGAGTGGATTTTCGCCCGATTGAGAGGGTTTATCCTGAGACACATTCTTTAGCAACATGGCATTGATTTTATAATCCACTTGTTCAGAGTTTAAATCGATAGTGCCTGCACCTTGTGCTTTGAGTTTTGAAGATTTGGCGCTCAGATCGTGATTGCTGATCACACCGTTTGCAATCTGCCCTGAGCCGCTGATTTCAGAAAAAAGGGTTTGATCCTTGGGGTGATCGGTTCTAACCGGTGAACCTTTGATCGCTGTTTTAGCATTATCGATGACTTCTTGCAGATTAAAGCCTTTGACCACGCTGTCTTTCACCAAAAAATCAAACTGGCCTGTTAACGTCGAAAGCAGCAACGATTTTTCCAAGCTCTGGCTTTGGAGTTGGGTCGAAAGATTTAACTTGCCGCTAAGTTTCGCTTGGCCTTTTAGATCGGTCAGCAAGGGTTCAAGCTGAAGATTGACAATGCTCTCTTGAATAGACATTTTCGGGGTACTGGCAGACTTTCCGTTAAAGTCCATAGAGCCCTGATAAGCGCCTTGATAGAGACCGGAAATCATTTGCTTGGTTTTAACATGCCCTTGACTGGCTGACAGATTCAAACTTAATCCGGTTAACGTGAGTTTTTGAATGGTCAGTGAGTCAACAGTCAAACTGCCTTCCGCATTGATTTTTTTCAATGTTTCAGCGGGCAAGGCTGACATTGCCACTGCTAAAGCGGCCGCGGGACTGACCAGTGTTGTTTTTGACTGTTCTTTGGAGTCTTTAGCGGGTAGATAGTTGTCAGCATTTAATCGGTCAATGTTGAGATTAAAATGAGTAACCGGGGTTGAAGAAATACTATCGATATGAGCACTGCCTTGAAGCATGCTATCATCCAGCTGGACTTTGAAGGGTTCTATTAACAAACTATCCGGCGTAGTTTTAAGTGAGAATTCGGCAGAGGCCTTCGTCAATGCGTTGTTATTTTGCATAACGGGTAAGACGATGCCCCAGCGGGTCAATAATTTCGCGAGGTTGAAGGGATGTATTTGAAAGCGCCCTATGGTTTGAGGTGCCGCTATCAGGTCACTGATGACCAGATCGCCAGATAAGCTTAATTCGTCCGCTTGAAGATTAGAGTCGTTAATCGCCAACCGGTTTTCATTCAGGTCCAATGCAATGTTTGCTGACAGATCCATTGATAATTCGCCATCCGGTATTGAAGGACTTTTAATCTGGGTCTGTAGTGAAGCCTTCTCTAAAATGAAGACTTGAAAGTCAGGTTTTATGAGCAGATTGGCCGATAAGTTTGTTGAGTCGGTCAATTGAGCGGCGGGGTTAGAAAATTTGAATGAGAGCTTTACCGGAACCGGTTCATCGATGTTTAATGCCTCGGTATCCAGTGTCAAATCAGTCATAGTCCAATGAGCATCTTTTGTCTGATCCACCCAGGTAACCTGGCTGTGCGAAAGGGTAAGACCGGCGATAGCCAATGCGCCGATTGTCGGCACTGTATCTGCTGAAGAGTTTTCCCTCGGTGTTACAGGTTTCGATTCGGGCAAAGACGGGTCCGTTTTGATAGCCGTGTTGGTACGCTGCCAGTTACCCAGGCCTTCAGTATTTTTCTCAAGATTCAGATGTAGACCCTCAACGGTAATACGATCGATTTCAACCGATCTTGACAGTAATGGGAGCAGTTTAACTCTGATATTGAGCCGGTTAAGTTGTGCCAGGGCTTCGTTGCTAAAACCCGGTGCATTGCTCACACTGATTTTTTCAGCGGTAATACCCAGCCAGGGAAAAAAAGAGAGTGCAACCGGTCCCTTGATGCTAACGTCTCTACCCAGTTGTTCCTGCGCCACTTTTTCAATGTGCGGCTTCATTTGCTCCGTGTCGAAGGTTAGAGCAAACAGTGCGATTCCTAACGTTAGCAGCAAAACTAATCCAGCGAAGAAGATCCCTGCAATTTTTAAATAGTTTCCCATGACTTCCTCATGAATAAAGATGTGACAACCGGGTCATATCGATTATTATTGAAAAGGCATTTTAATGCTTAACAGTTGCAAGAGGATAAGACAAATTGCATGCCTATTAAAATGCTCATAAATAATAATTAATACGGGGGAGCTTATGTTATTTGCAAAAATTGCCGGAATATTGATCATGGTGTGGTTTTATCAAACGGCCAAAAAACAACAGGAAAATGGATTGAAATGGGCAATAACCGGTTTGGTGGGTTATTGGCTGGTATGGTGGATCGTCACCTTATCGATAGCCAATCCTTTGCTGGAAACGTTTGAAAGAAGCTCGGCGCTGATTCAGATGTCGATCGGAATAATTCCGGCAATAGCGGCTATTGTCGTTGCGCTATTTATCAGAAAGAAATTTCTGGTAGATGCTTTTGAATCAAAAAATCAGTAAAAGATATTTTTTAGGTGCGTAGCAGATTAACAATCAGCGGTTTAGCCTGGTATAAAGACCAACACGGCTTGGAATTCGTGTGCCGCTTCGAATTCACAGCCTTGAGGTTAGTTTGAGTGGGCCAATGGCAATAACCACGGGCCCACACTTGAAACTACTTATAAATCGTTTTTATCTGCTCACCCCACCCCATCTATGAGGTGTGTAGGTGCTTTATTTCAAAGGGCGCTTAAATTCGTCCCTGTAGCTCTCTACAACATACCTGTTTCAGAAATATTAATCGATCGCTAACACCCTCTGCACCAAGCGGGCGAATAGCTATCAATTTTTTACAGTTTATCTGCGTTTTTATCTAAATAATCAGCAACACCGTCCGGACTTGCTGTCATGCCGGCATCGCCTTTATTCCAGCCTGCTGGGCACACTTCCCCATGTTCTTCAACAAATTGCAGCGCATCAACCATGCGAATCATTTCATCCATGTTTCTGCCCAGCGGCAGGTCATTGACAACCTGGTGACGAACGAGGCCGGCGCGATCAATCAGGAAACTGCCGCGGTAGGCCACACCCATAGGTGATTCTACATCGTAGTCTTTACAGATTGAGTGAGAAATATCGGCTGCCAAGGTATAGCGTACCGAACCGATACCACCTTTATTGACAGGTGTATTACGCCATGCATTGTGAGTAAAGTGAGAATCGATAGAAACCCCGATTACTTCAACACCGCGGCTTTTAAAGTCATCAATGCGGTGATCCATTGCGATTAATTCGCTTGGACAGACGAAAGTAAAATCCAGTGGGTAGAAAAATAGTACTGCATATTTGCCTTTCGTGGCTTCAGAAAAATTGAAAGCATCCACAATTTGACCATCACCCAGTACCGCTGGGACTGTGAAATCAGGTGCTTGCTTACCAACTAATACGCTCATCGTTTGTCTCCATTACTTAGTTAAAACAAAGGGTTGTAAATCAGTCAGGACCACATCAGTTTGTGGAATGGCGGTATTCTACACTAAATCACTAGGAAATTGTTAATCAATCTAAATTTTTGGCTTGATTTTATCTCAGGTTTCAGGATAATTTGTAAGTAAGGGCTTACACGTATATGGTAAATTCTGGATAGATTCAAGCAAAAAGCTTACGCCTAAGCGGCCTAAGGTAGCTGTTATTGACTGGGTAATATGAACTTGTCAGCTAATTGCGGCCCATGAGCTTTACTGCATTGTGTACGAAAGCCTTTTTCAATGTTGCTTTGGTTAAAATAGTCAATAGGTTCTTCAGCTATGGAAAAACACAAACAGATTACCGAGCCCGATGTATTCGGCTTTCAAGTGCGAATCGTAAGGCGAGGCAAAGAAACCAGCCGTTATTTCTCTCATAAACTGTGGGGTAACAAAAATAAATCGCTAAAAGCAGCAATCACATGGCGAGATCAGATGCTGGTGGTTCTGAAAGGAAGTAAAACGCGCTTTCTCAAGCCCCCCAAAAATAAAACGACAACAGGATTGACTGGGGTATCAAGAACCATCAAATACGATCATCGCAAAGATAAAAGTTATCTGTGCTATACGGTTTTTTGGGTTAAAAACGGCAAATCCAGAAATAAAACATTCCAAGTGGGTAACGTAGATAAAATCACTTCCGATGAAGAGTTGCACGCATTCAGAACCGCGCGCCTGTTTCGCAGTTGTTATGAATTTGCCATCGACAATGATTTGGAATTCGATGACAGCAAATTTAATGGTTGGAAGAAGAAACGGATCTATGACGATGCCCATTTAAGAGTCATCGGCGCGTAGAACTTTTTAATCATGAAACCGCAGTTCAGCCCATAAAATAAGAAAAGTCACTAAATAACAGAATGCTGTTGCAAGCATTCCCTCTTGGGTTGATGCTATGCAATGAGTTTTTTGTTAAATAATTTAGTGTTTTTTGTGAATAAATTGATGATGTCAAGTTAATGGGTTGTCCGGAATTCAGCATAAAGTTTTATCCGATCCGGTCCAGTCCAGATAACTGCAGATTAAGAGGATTGATTACTTTTCAGGTAATTTAACCATTTGTTTGCCGCATCGGAACTGTTCGCGTTTTGTCTGGCCTGTTCAAAAGCTTGTCGCGCCTTGCTGTGTTGTTTGCTCTCGTAATAACTGGTTCCCAGCAAAAGATAAGCTTGGCCCGGTTGATTTAAGCCTCCTTTTGCCAAGGCTTTTTGAAACGCATTAATCGCAGCATCCCATTTTCGCTGTTCAAAATAGATGCGTCCGACTTTAAGATAAAGGTCGCCCTTGCCATTTAAATTAGAGGCTAATTCGAAAGCCTCTAACGCTTTCTCATACTCGCGCGCCTGCATCCAGGTGTTAGCCAATAATTCCAAGTGTTTTGAATCATTTGTGACACGATTATTTTTGATTTCTCTGGCAAGAATTTGCCCTGCTTTATACGGTGAACCTACAAAAATATAAAGGTTGACCAGATCAAGAATATCCTTTTCAGAATTCAATAGCCCTTTTTTGTAAGCGAGATGTTTAACTGTAACAGCTTTGGTTGGGTCTTTACCGAGATGGTAAACCGATGCCAGTTGTTGCCAGTATTCTTTGTTGTCGGGGTAGATGGACAGCAATTTCCTCAACACCTCAGCCGCCGCTTCATAATCCTTTAGCTCGTAACTTAAAGCGAGCTGTAATTGATACCAGTTCTGATCCGGTTTATTACTGGTCTGAATGGCAAGTTTAATGTGTCTGAGTGCTTCGTTATATTGTTTTAACTGGGAATAGGCGTTGGCCAGCATCACATGGGTTTCACTGTCCAGTTTGGGATTTTTCGCAAGCCAGGGTTTGAGGGTGTCGATGGCTTTGGCGTATTGACCGGCTCCAATAAAAAGCTGACCTAGATTAAACAAGGCCGCTTGCCGCTGATTTTCCGGTAGTACGTTTAAGTTAACTGCTTTCGATAGTATCTCGGCACCTTGAGCATATTGGCCCTGCAAGGCGTAAACAGACGCCAGACTTTTTAAGACTACAGCCTCTTCATAGCTTCCTTTTTTAACTTCGGTAAGCAATGACTGAAGAGTCTGCTGAGCATTATTGTAAGTCTTGCTTTTAATCGATTGTTCAACAAGCTGAAGTTTCTTGAAAACTTCCGGAGAAACTTCGGTGGATTTATCCGGGTTGCTCAGCGCGGGGACGGAGGCCAGAAAAAGGCCGCTAAATAACAAACGGAGAAGACATTTTTTGATCATTTGGATAACTTGAATTGGAGTATTTGTAACGCGCGTTGTTCCACCGCTTTGCCTTCAACGATTTTGGCTTTGAACTTCCATTTTTTAATAGCATCCAGTGCCGCACGATCAAACATAGCAGCAGGTTTGGATTCGACGACCACCGCATCTGTCACCGTACCGGTGGTAGTGATGGTAAACTCGATTTTAACCCAGCCTTCGACTCGTCTGCTTGCAGCGCGTTGCGGGTAAGTAGGAGGAATTCTAACCAAAGGAATGACATCCGTGCTGACGGTTCCGGTGCCTTCAGGAACACCTTCTGCTGTTTTTGGGCCAGCCGCAGCAGCAGTAGCAGAAACAGCGGAGGGCGATGCGGTTTCTGCCGCTACCGTCAATCCAGCAACAACGGATTGGTTGAACTGGGCGGTATCAATCGGGATATCCAGTTTAGGTACTGCCAGATTCGGTTGTGTTACTGGCTGCACTTGTGTCTGTTGCATCTGCATTTTAGGTGGAGGCGGCCGTTTTTCGGGAGGTGGCGGCGGTTTTCTGATGGGTTTTCGTTCATGAACATCCGGCTGACGCTCATTTTTTAAGCGAATAAATTCAACCATCTGAAGATTATCAGTTGGTTTTAAACTGCGCGAGTTATCCATAACCATGACTTGCATCAACCAGAACAGGCCAAAGGTGACCAGCAATCCGATCAGTGAGGAGACAATCAGACGCTTCACTTGGATTCCGTTTCCGTTGCAATGGCTGCATTTGTGATACCGGCTAAGCGGATCTGATCCATCACTTGAACCAAATCGCGCGTTTTGGCGTCTTTGTCGGCCGCGATAATTACGGTACCCAAGGGGTTTTCCGCATGCAGTCTGGCAATATTCGCCCTGACTGCGCGAACATCGACGGCGCGTTTGTCGATCCAAATTTCACCATCCGGTTTAATCGAAACGATGATATGGCCCTGTTCCTTTTTTTCAGCGGTTTGTGCGCTTGGCCGGTTGACATCGATACCGGATTCTTTGACAAACGAAGTCGTGACAATAAAAAAAATGAGCATGATAAAAACGATATCGAGCATCGGGGTCATGTCGATATCGGATATTTGATCAGACGTGGATCGACTGGCAGTTCGGCGCATGAAAATCTCGTTATTGATAGTTTAATAAATCGGCCAGGTGATGGGTTTCATCACTGACACGTTCTTCAATGACTTTGTGGAAATAAAGTCCTGCGATGGCAATCAACATACCCGCCATGGTTGGCATGGTTGCCATCGAGATGCCAGAGGCCATTGCTCTTGCATTTCCGGTTCCGGTAACGGCCATGATATCGAACACATGAATCATACCTATAACAGTCCCTAATAAGCCCAGTAACGGACACAAGCCCACCAGCATTTTTATCAGAGGCACACGTTTGCTCATCGACAATTTTGCTTCTGAAATAATCAGGTTACGGATGGCCAAAGAATGGGGCGAATGCTTGTGGGTGCGTTCCTGCCATTGCCTGAACCATTCTTCACGTAATGCCGGATAATCAAATTTAAAATAGTACAGCCGTTCGGCGATGGCACACCATAAAACAATCGAAACAAACAGAATGACTTTTAATACAGTGCCGCCGCTCTCCAGGAACGTTTCTATCGATTCGAAAGCCGTGAACAAGGCATCCATTTCTACTTGCCTGCTCTGCGGCTGATGATTCCGGCACTTTGTTCATCCAGAATCTGGATCAACGAACGGCTGCGGTAAGCCATCAAACTGTGCAGGAATAACAAAGGCACAGCCACACACAAGCCGATCATGGTTGTAACCAAAGCTTCCGATATGCCGCTGGCCATCAGTTTCGGGTCGCCTGTGCCGAACAGACTGATGGACTGGAAGGTGGAAATCATGCCGGTTACGGTGCCCAATAAGCCCAGTAACGGAGCCACCGCCGCGAGAAGTTTGATCGTTGATAAACCTTTTTCCAAAATCGGAACTTCACGGGTAATGGCTTCATCAATGATTAATTGAAGCGTATCAACGTCAACCGCATGATTCAGTTCGGCTGCAGCAATAATCCGGCCCAGCGGATTTTCTTCCGAAATGGTTTTATCGTTAACTTGCGCGTTGACGGCAATATCAGTTTTGGAAAGAAAAAACAGCCTAAATAGCGCATAAATCAAACCGAAAAGACCCAAAATAATGGTCACATAGCCGATAACTCCTCCTTGATCAATACGCTCAAACATATTCGGTGTTTGGATGAGCAAACTCAAGATGACGCCGCGTGTCGGATCAATGCCAATATCGGCGATTTCGCCGTTTTTGGCATCAGCAAAATCCTCTGCCAGATTCGTATATTCGCCATCGGGTTGGCGAGCCAGTTCAGCCAGTTTGCCGGTTTCCGGAAGATAGCGTAAATACTGGCCATCAGTGACGGCATTAAAACTGCCGATACGCACCACTTGCGCTTCTCGCGGTTCTCCGGAACCGGTCAGAACGGTTTTGTTGAATCTGGCGATTTTTCCGGACTCGGTCATTTCCTGTTGCAGAAAAAACCATAATGATTCCAGCTGCTCCAAGCTTGGCAGTGCCTTGCTGCTGGCCATCTCCGCCAATTTTTCTGTTCGCCCTGGAAATTGCGCTGAGATCAACGAGTTTTCAAAATCGGCTTTAAGATCGCCGGCGGCCTGTTTGGCAACGCCCGATAATTCCTTCAATATACCGCTGCGATTGTCCAGTTCGGTTTGCAACTGATTCAAAGCTTGTTCATTGGCTTCCAGCTGTTGTTTAAGCTGGGCGCTTAAGCGTTCTTGAGTGCTCAGGTCAGCGCGAGCGCCAGCCAACAATGATTGTTGTTTGGCTTTCTCAGCTAAAAAGCGGGCTTCGCGCTCCTGGTTGATTTTTCCTTCGATACCTTGATTGCGTTTGACTTCGTTCAGAAGTTGATCCAATGCAACAGGATCTGCTGAAACAGTAGAAACGGAAAAAACAGTCAGCAAACTAATCAGTAATTTATTCATTGTGCTGACTCCGGGGCTGCGACGGGAAGCGTTAACATATCCGGAGCCATCTCTTTACGGGCAATGCGTAATCCGTTGCGAAGCGCCGTTCGATAACTGGAGGGCAGCGTTTCCCACTGCTTTTTTTCTTTATTCCAAAAACCGCCTTCACTGCCGTCTAAACGTTGATAATAAAGAGCAATCCGACCCAGGCGCAAAAAATCCACGGAACTGGTCGTGCCGTTTAAGTCAATATCCGCCCGGTAGGCTTCAATCGTATTGCCGTAATCGTTTTCTACCTGAAAGGCTTCAAGGATACGGCGAAATTTCTCTGCTTCGGTCACATCGGCCCGGTTAACAAGCTGTTTTAACTGGGCCAGCCGTTCTTGACGTTCTTCCGGTAAAAAAGGCAGGTCCAATTGGATAAATTGTTCCAGACTGCCCATCATTTTCAGAATCAATGGCACAATTTCCCTTTCGGTCACCTCGATTTGAGTTAACTGAGTCTCCATCGAGGCTTTTTCGGCCAGCTGAGAATTAAGCAGTTCCTTCAAATGAGCATTATAGGTTTGCAAGGTTTCCGCATGCCGGGTCGCTGAGCGGTATTCCTCCAGCATTCTTTGAGTTTGGTCGCTGGCATCATCGATTGATTTTTGCGAGCTTACAGCCGCTTTGTTGGTTGTCAGATCTATATCAAGCGCTTGGTTTAACGGATCACCAAAAGCCGTTGACGCGGACAAGCTGAAAAGTCCAGCCAGGCCAATTAAGGATCGGCGCAAAAAAAACATAAAATTTCCGGATAAATAATAATGAAAAGGCTGTGCTACTTTATCACAGCGGTAAATGCAAACAAGTGTCATTTGTAAAAGAACAGAGTTAAGGTTTTTTATAACATTTGCGAATAAATCCGTCTGAGTCATTAATGTCTGCAGGGTAACCGCATTCTAAACCTGGGGCATTCATTTTTCCTGGGGCGGTGAGAGTCTCTTCACTATCGTTAGGTTGGGCATGCCTTCGTATCGGTCTGGATGACTTGGCTTTGCGTTTTTGCAACCAACGGATGACACCTGTTATATACAATATCAAAGGAATAATGCCGCTTGCAAAAATGATAATACGACCGGGAAGTCCGGCAATTTCGCCGTTGTGTAATGGGTGTAGCCATTTGATAAAGGTCTCACCGGCACTGTCATTTATAGCATTTCTAATCGCTATGATTTTACCGGTGTATTGATCTATCCAAACAATGGTTTTAGGAAATCGTTTGCTGGGTTCGCCGTCCTGGTAGAGGAATATTTTATAAGTATCTTTGGGCGAATTGGGGGTTTCAATCCAGCGAAGCACTGCTTCCGGGAATTGGGTCCGGGCGATTGTTACGGCCTTGTCCAATGAAATACGCGGTAATTGCGGATTGATTAAAGATTGGGTAGCTGGTGTCTTGTAAAGAGGAGAAAGGGTGTTGACCAGGGGTTTAAATACGTCGGGCAGTTCTAAAATGGCGCCACTTATCAATACGACGAGTAAAAACAAAAGACTATAAATACCATTTGTTTTATGCAGATCAAAAATCAACCTTGCTTGACTGGACCTGGATTTGACACGTAATGCCGATTTTAATTTACCGGGGGCGGGCCACCACAAATAGAGGCCTGAAAGGAGAGGAATCAATAGAACCAGCCCTATGATGCCCATTATCGTCTTTCCTGTTTCGTCCAATAGAAGCGCGTAGTGAAGATCAAAAATCCAGGTCATTACGGTTTCGCCCCAAAAGCGGTTGCTGACGATTTCTGCCGTATACGGATTAATCCATGCGATCAACGGTGCAAAATGGAGATGCTCAGTTTCCTTGGGTTTGTAATAGCGCGCCATGACCAGGGCTTGATCGTGACGCGGCATTTCCAATCGCCAAAATCCATTCCTGTCCGGATGAGAGGTACGTAATGACTGATAAAGCGCCTCATAAGGTTGCGGCGCTTCATTGGTATGCGGTTCGGCTATCTGCAGCTGAGGATTAATTACCTCATCGAGTTCTACATAAAACACCAGTAAACTGCCGGTAATGCCGGCAAGAACAAATATAAAGCCAATGCTTAATCCCAAATACAAATGAAAAGCCAACCAGACAGCTCGCCACTTAATGACTGAGGGTTTGGTTTTGCTCTTTACACAAATTCTTGCCGGCATAAGCAATCTCTATCAAAGATCGTAGTTAACACTGACGGCACCATAAAAGGCCCGGCCGTCACCCGGAGAATGGAGTGTTTCAGAGCCATTATGCCAAACGTATTCCCAGTAGGTATCAGTCAGATTTTTTATCTGAAATTGCAATTCAATTTCTTTGCTTACCTGATAGCCCAAGTCTAAATTCAGTAAAGCATATTCACCGAATTGTGAGGCATTATTCGCTTCATCAGGAAAATAATTACCCTGCCCTGTAGTCCATAACGATGACTTTAGGGCGGGTGTTATTTGATAATCAATGCCACCGGAAAATAGATAATTTGGGGTGTGGTCGATCTTATTATCTTTAAACTGCGGGGTCGCCGGTGGTGGGGTAACAACGATAGCTTCTTGCAATGAGAAAGTGGCCCAGACACTGACGGGTTCAACAGGGCTAATTTTTACCTGAACATCAACCCCCTGTCTGTCGGTTGCGCCAATGTTGGTTGCATCATTATTAGGGCTGTTTAAGTCGCGTCGCCACTCATTCGTGGCAGATTGTTGCCAATAAGCGATGCGTCCTTCTGCCCAATCAGCCGGTTGAAGTTTTATGCCCACTTCCCATCCCTCGTTGATGGAGGGTTCGAGGTCGACGGCGGTCGGTGTGGTTTTATAACTTGCAGAACCTACAGCGACTTGAAACGTGCGCCCCCAATTACCGTAGAGACTGTAACCATCAAAAGGGGTCAAAACGACTCCGGCTTTGGGTTGCCAAATGGTGCCGTAGTTATTGATGTCAGCAGTGCTGCCGTTGCGTAAGTTCTCAAAGCTGCCGTCAACCTGGTCAACGCGGAAACCCGGTGTAAATTTAAGCCATTCAAACGGTTTAATAACGGTTTGAACGTAACCCCCGTAAACCAGAAAATCAAACTCTTGATCTCGGGTTTGCGCAGTTCTGGATCTGTTTTGAGTCAAGTAGCGCGCCGTCTTATTTTCCTGTTGTTGGAAATCAAAGCCGGTTTCAACCGAAAAGTCGTTTAACCAGGCTACTTCGGGGGCATAAGTCAATGAAGTGATGGCACCGTATTGAACTTCATCGAATAAGCGTTCCTGCTGGCTGACATTGGCACTGAAACGGACAAAACGTTTATCTTCAATGGTATTGGCATAGCTTTTTAAAGCCCAGAATAAGTCATCGGTTAAATTGACATCCAGGTGGCCACTGACTTGCCCCATTTGCCTATCGCCACCATCGGTTGAATTGTGGGGTCTTGATTGGGTTGGATCATTTCTGGATTCTTGAAAGGTCAAGTAGCCGGGTTCTTCAGCTTCGGCATTACTCCACCGTGTGATAAGCCCGACTTTAAATTTCTCACTTTCAGGGGTGTAAAACCACTTGCCGGAAAAGCCTGTTTTTTCCGAAGAGGCATGGTCTCTGTAGCCGTTAGTGGCTCGATAGTTAATCGAATAATTTTGCGACAACCCCCCGCTTTCATAACCGGCACTGGTTTGTATGTCATGGGTATCAAAACTGCCGTAACTGACCCGGCCTTTCACATAGTCGCCGCCTTGATAAGTAAAGATATTGGCATTTCCGGCAATGGCGTGAAGTCCATAGCGTGGATCGTTGGTTCCTCGGACGACTTCCAGCGATTCGATGTCTAATGGAAAAATAGCATCTATGAACGGCATATTTCCGTCATTGGTATTGCTGGGAATGCCATCAATCAAAAGTTTAACGCCATTGATATTGCCTTCGCCGTTGAAGCCCCGGAAAGAAAATTTTCCGGTAGTCGTGCCTTGGTTAAATTGAGTGATCTGAATGCCCGGCATGCGATGGAACAAATCAAATGCGGTCAACACATTTTGGTTTTCAATTTTGTCAGCATTCATGATGTCGACGGAGCTTAAAATATCGCGGCTCTGAAGGTTTTTGGATTGAGCCTCAGAGGAAATGACCATATTTCCCAATTCAAAAACTGAATTGTCTGCGGGTTTAGTCTGACTGATTTCGGTATTTTTAACCGTGGCGGGTTTAAGCGTGACAGTTCCATCAGTGCCCACTTTATACTCGATAGCATTTTCTGCCAGTAAGCGTTTAAGAGCCTCGTCCAGTGAATAAAGTCCTATGACGTTGGCGCTTTGTTTGCCCTCGGTTGTGGGCTCGGCGAACAGCATGGATGATCCGGATTGGAGAGCCAGTTGTTGCAGGGCAGCAGAAAGCGGCTGTGCCGGTATCTCAAAGTGGTATTGCCGATTTTCCGCATGAACTGTGCTAACCAGCGTTGTCAATAAGGCGGCAGAAAGTTGTTTATACGTCAGTGTCATGCGACATTTCTCCTTGAGTTGATGAATAACTAAAGGAATAGACGGATGAGTCTAAAAAAGCCGCCAGCAAATTGTATTCTTTATCTAAAAGTAAGATCCAAGTCTGATTTTCAAGGTTAATTCTACTTTGTAAGATTTCAGGTTACACATGACCGAAGCTCGCCATCCATGGCACTGGATACCCGCTTTCCGGCGGGTATGACGGTCTTTCTTCTAATCTGACAAAGTAGAATCAATCCTCAAACGTCGATGCTAGTGTTTTTATCAGAGTCAATGAGATCCTCTTGATGCCTCTTTTAAAACAATCTCTTTGTTACCGGCGAAATCTATTTTGACCGGCAGAATTTCAGTGATGGCGTTGAGGGCATCATAAAGTTTGGATGTTTTAAACGTTCCGCTGACATGTAAATCGGCTAATGCATTATTTTCCAAGCGAATCGTGGTGTCATGATAACGTCCTATCTCGATCAGCACTTCTTCCAACCTGCGGTTATGAAACACCCATTGGCCTCTTCGCCAGGCGGCAAGATCCTTGGTATCGGTAGCCGATATCGTTAAAATTTCGCCTTTACGGTTGTAAGCCAATTGCTTGCCCGCGCTGAGCAAACGTTTTTCGGCGCCTAAGACTTCTACTTGGCCTTCTTCGACCGCAACGAGCACTTCTTTGGATGTGATGTAAACATTAAAAGCGGTTCCAATATCTCGAATCCGTCCACCTGCGGCTTGAACATCGAATGGCCGTTCAGGATTATGTTCGACCGTAAAAAAAGCCTCACCTTTTATCAGCTCAACGCTACGCTGCCAATAATTGAAACGAATTCGGGCTTCACTGTCAGTATTCAACTCCATCATGGAGCCATCTGGTAAATCAATCGATTGCCGGCTGCCTTTTTCTACCCGATAGGTTCTGGATGTACCCAGCCAGCCATTCGGCATCATCGCGGTAAGCCCCGTGACTAATAAGATTGTCGCTGCAGCGCCAATAAGCCAAAGTGACGGTTTGGTTTTTGGCCGGTAAAGTAAAGCGGCATTTCTTTCCGGAAAAGCTGTAAATTTGAGTGCCTCTAAAGCATTCCAATGAGACTGAAGCTCTTCAAATAGCTGTTGATTTTCTGGGCTCTCGTTCAGCCAGGCATCCAGCTGTTCCTTTTCGCGGCTGCTGAAGTCAGGCGAAAGGCTGCGTAACAACCATTGAGTGGCTGTAGCGCGAGGGGACTGCTGCTCTCGGTTGGGTTTCACAATATCGGTTCAGCTTAGGATTGTTACGAAACATAATCGACTGATTGGGCCATTATCCATAAGGCTCCTAAATTCCTCAAACTTCTTTATATCAATTCGTTACTCATCCTCGCGCTGATATGCTGAAGTGCCAAATTAACATAGCGTTCTGACGTTCTGATTGAAATGCCGAGTCTTTTGGCTATTTCAGGATGCGGATAACCCTCCACTCGATAAAGAATAAAAGCATGCCGTTGCAATTCAGGTAATTCGCCCAGCCATTTTTTAAATAATGAAAGTGACTGTTGTGCCGCATAAAGACGATCAGGTCCGGCATTGCTTGATTCAACTGTAGTCTCCGACAATTGATCCGATTCGTCATAGTGTTTCCTGGAGACCTGTTTTCTATGCTTATCAATGACGATGTTGGTTGCCGTTTGGAACAAAAAGGCACGAGGATTATTAATGCTTTGCGGTTGGGGCAATAGCGATAAACGTAAAAAAGATTCCTGGACTATATCGCAAACATCGTCCTCTCGAGGCCAGCGTAAACTGATAAAGGTGCCCATTTCTTTGGCATAATTAAGAAAAAGAGTATGTAAAAAGCCAGTTTCTGTTGCTTTCATTGGTGCTTGATGTCTTTGGATAAGACGAGTACCTTAGCAAGACTTATTCCAGTAATTTATTTAGGGTTATAACGCGCACGGTTAAATCTGATTCATAACGTTACGTTTTCTTATAGATCGATATAAGCAGTTGATTTAATAATGATTAATTCAAGTAAGGTGAAGGGATATGGCTGTAGCGTGTTGAAAGGGATAGTCGGAATTTTTAGCGGCCTTTTTGAAAAATGAACAAATTAATTAAACTATGTTATGAACCGATTTTATTTCGTGTTAAATCACCGAATAGTTTGAGAAATCGGATTCCCAATGTGATGATAAAAATGGCTCAGCGCAAGCTTTTCAGGAATTCTATGCTTGACGCCATCCTGCGCCATTATTTGTTCAAAACACTTTGCTTGTTGTTCATTGCGGGATTGGGGCCTAAGCCTGGAGTGCTTATCGCCGGTGAATACAACCTTACCATTGATGAAAAAGCCATCAATGTAATAGGCCAAACGCAAAAGGCCTATTTGGCGGATGATTCACTTCCGGCTCCGACTTTGCATTGGCGAGAAGGTGAGTTAGTCACATTCAATGTGACCAACCGGTTAAAGGAAACGACCTCTCTGCATTGGCACGGCATCATTCTTCCTTATGAAATGGACGGAGTGCCTGGCATCAGTTTTTCCGGTATTAAACCCGGCGAAACGTTTACCTACCGGATTCCGGTCAAGCAAAGCGGCACCTACTGGTATCACGGTCACTCGGGCATGCAGGAACAGATGGGCTTGTACGGTGCGTTAATCGTCGATCCTGCAGAAGAGCCGCATCCGGTTGACCGAGATATCGTGATAATTTTGTCAGATTGGCCGCAAGCCGATCCCCACCGGACAATGGCGAGACTGAAAAAGCAGAGTGATTATTACAACTTTCAAAAAAGAACGGTGCCTACTTTCTTTCAGGATATCCAAAATAAAGGGTTGAGCGCAACACTTTCGGATCGCTGGGACTGGGGATGGATGCGCATGGATCCAACCGATCTGGCCGATGTGAACGGCTCAACTTACCGGTTTTTGATTAACGGTCAAACACCTGAAACTAACTGGACCGCTTTATTTAAGCCGGGTGAGAAAATTCGGCTGCGCTTTATCAATGCGTCTGCGATGACCTATTTCGATGTGCGTATTCCGCATCTAAAAATGCGTGTGATCGAAGCCGATGGACAGGCTGTGGTTCCGGTCGATGTTGATGAATTTCGTATTGCTGTGGCCGAAACCTATAATGTTCTGGTTGAACCTCAGTCGGATCAAGCCTATACCGTATTTGCTGAAGCCATGGATAGAAGCGGCTATGCGCGGGCGACACTGACGCCGAATAGGGCTTTGCAAGCGCAAGTCCCCGCGTTACGGCCCATGACGTTGCTCACGCTGGCTGATATGGGCGGCGAGCATGGTGAACACAAAGGGCATAAGGATCATCAACTGCCTGCTGATGCGGATGAGCTTTCAGAAGGACATGGCTCACACCCAGCCGAAACCCCGGCCGCTGAAAAAACCGATGAGCATGCCGGTCATCAAATGGATGCTCATCTTCAGCCTATGAACCACAGCCAGCATCAACAGCCAGAGCCGATTTTATCGACAGATGTCCTGAAGTACGAGCATCTTAAAGCCGTAGCGCCCAACCCTGAAGGGGGAGAGCCTGACCGGGAAATCACGCTGCGTCTGACGGGTAATATGTACCGGTACATCTGGTCATTCGATGACATTGCGTACAAGGATGCGGAACCGATCAAAGTGCGCTTCGGTGAGCGGATCCGGTTTAAATACGTCAACGAAACGATGATGAACCACCCCATTCATATTCATGGACTGTGGCAGTATCTGGTCAACGGACAGGGCAATTTCAAGCCTAAGAAACATGTGATCAACGTCAAGCCCGGCGAAACGGTTGAAGTTGACGTCATTGCCGACGCGGTCGGAGATTGGGCGTTTCACTGTCATTTGCTCTATCACATGGACACGGGCATGTTTCGTAAGTTGACGGTGGAACGGGCGGAGCCCCAGATACCATGACGGTTATGCAGCCAATCACAGTACATGACACCGCCGGAATCTTTATCATTGCGCTGCTGGCCTGGATTCTGGGCATCAGCGCTGCCATGGCCGAGGAAGAAACCGTGTTGATTAACCACTTTAAAGCCGAACGGCTGGAATATGAGAGCAACGGCAAACTGCAATTGTTCAAGTGGGATATTCAGCACAGAGTTGGCAACGATGTGCATAAGTTATGGATAAAATCAGAAGGTGATTATTCGGGAGACCAGGGGATTTTTGGCCGTGCCGATTTACAAGTGCTCTACAGCCGCAATATTTCCACTTTCTGGGACTTTCAAATCGGGGCAAGGCGTGCATTTGAACCCGAGCGAACATTTGATGCAGTAATCGGATTTCAGGGGCTTGCACCTTTTTTTATCGAAGTCGACAGCGCCATGTTCATCAATGAAAAAGGAAATGTGCTGGGTCGATTAAGTCTTTCAAAAGACTTTCTGTTAACTCAGCGTCTGATTCTGCAACCCAGGATGGGTGTCAATATGGCTGCCGATGACGTTAAAAACCGGGGTGTTCAATCCGGTATCACCGAATTTGAAACCGGCGTCCGGTTGCGCTACGAAATTGAGCGGGAGTTTGCGCCCTACCTGGGTTTTGATTACGTTGAAGAGGAGTCGCTGTTAGAACACCAGCATTCACTGCGGTTTGTCTTGGGTTTGAGGGTTTGGTATTGATGAATGCTTGCCTCAGGCGGGGACGACAGTTACCGGCTAACGTTGTTCTGATTTTTCTGCTGTTCTGGCCTGCGTTTGTCATTGCTGTACCGGTTTCGCTGCTTCAAAGTAATCCCGAACAAGCGCTGGGCGAGTCCGCATCGTTCATGAAAGAAACAGGCTGGCCGCTCAGCGTGAGCGAAGCCGTTATTGCCAGGAGGGACGGACAATTTAGGATCAGTGATAGTCCGGTTATCAGTTTTGGTATAGGTACCCAACCGGTATGGATTCATTTCCCGGTGAATAATTCAGGCAACTCGTTAATAACGAGACGGCTTTTGATTGAAAATCCCTGGCTGGATAAGCTCGATGTCTATTTTCTAAGCAGAGAACGTGAGCTTATCAGTTATCACGTTGGCGATAGCCAGCCTTTTTCCGCACGCCCTGTACCAGGACGGTTTTTCATGTTTGATCATGATTTCCAGGCAGGTATAACGGATATTTATTTACGAGTGGAGACTGCCGATCCTATCGTGATTCCTGTTTTTCTCGTCAGTCCCACCGAGGCCGCACAAAGAAATCTGATTCAGGGCTATAGCTATGGACTGGTCTATGGCTATCTGCTGGCTTTATTGGCCTACAACACTTTTCTTTACGCCGGTCTGCGCAATGTCCGTTATCTGAATTACGCCGCCTTCCTGACAATGTTTCTATTGATGAATCTCGCCTATACGGGGCATGGTTTTGCCGAGTTATGGCCGGAACAAGTGGTCTTGCAGCGATGGATCATTCCGGTATTTATGGTGCTTTTTGGCTCAAGCGGCCTGGCATTTGCAGTGAATTTCCTGGAGACACGGTCCGTTTTCCCAAGGGCCTATCACGTTATCAACTGGGTATGTGCAGTCGTCATGGGCCTATTGGCCGTCTTTATTTGGAGCGGCAGCCAGCATTTTGTTGTTTTGTTAGCCTTCTTTTTTATCAATATTTTTTCGGTTGCGATGCTGGCGCTGGGCGTCATGTCGCTCTATTCGGGTTATCAATTGGCCCGCTATTTTTTGCTGGCATCTATCGCGTCTATGATGGGTACTGCCCTGACGTCATTATCTGTTTGGGGTTATATACCGTTCAATGAGTGGACCTTTCGGGCGGTTGAGATCGGAATGATTGCCGATGCGACATTACTTGCCTTGGCGCTGGCGCATCAATTCCGTGCGAATCAAATGAAACGGTTACTGGCGGAACAACTTGCAGACAGTGATCCTTTAACGGGACTGAATAATCGCCGTGCCTTACTGGAAAAATACCAACTCATTTGGAGTACGGCGCTGCGTAACAACAGAAATATATCGTTGATTATTTTTGACCTTGATCATTTCAAATCGATTAACGACCAGTATGGTCATAGCAAAGGTGATGATGTTCTGGTTGAAACAGGAAAGATTCTTGCCAAGTCAGCAAGGCAAGGGGATGTTCTGGCCCGATGGGGCGGAGAAGAGTTTTTACTGTTGCTTCCCGAAACTCATCTTGAGGCTGCAACGGCATTGGCAGAACGCCTGCGCAAAATCATTGCCGGTATTCGCCTGCCAACGGAAGGCGGCGAGTTAAGCTTTACCGCCAGTTTCGGCGTTGTCCAGAGAAGCCAGCACGAAACGCTGGATAGTCTGATTTCGGAAGCCGATGGTTATATGTATAAGGCAAAAAAGCAAGGCCGAAACCGGGTTTGTTCGGGATGAGGAAACTGCGTCATGCGTGTTTTTAAGCCACACTTGAACTCAAATAGGTTGTCTGAAGTCGCGTATTTTTTAAAATAGCGTTATTGTCATGCGGCACACGCTGACTATTTTACTCTTCCTTAATATCCATCTCCGTGGAGGCTTTTATGCAAACGGTCTATTTTGCAACCAATCGAAACCCGAATCATGCTCAAACGCCGACTGATTTTGGCAAGGGTTTTTCTGATACCGGATTAGGGGATCTTCGCTTTGGTCAGGCTGACGTTAAAAAAGGCAAGCTCGATCCGAAATCGATTCAAATACTGCCTGATAATGTCAGTCAGGGATCGGAGGCTTTATTTGACGAATTGCGTCAAACTATGAAGGCCGATTCAGTCGATTCTCTGGTTTTTATTCATGGCTTCAATGTGTCATTTAAAGCGGCAGTCGAATCCGCCGCCAAAATGGGCGAACGATACTTAAAAATTTCCGGCAATACCTATCAACCCAATATCTTTGTATTTTCCTGGCCTTCGGATGGCAAAATAACCCGATATTTTAACGATCGTCATGATGCCGAGGCCTCCGGATATGCCTTTGCCCGTGGATTGATGAAACTCTCCGGCTTTTTACACGGCGCGCCAAAAAAAGAAGCATGCCGGCAAAAAATCAATCTGATCGCGCACAGCATGGGCAATTATGTGCTGCGGCATGCGTTACAACAGGCACAGAAAATCGCCAACGGTGAATCCTTGTCGCGTATCTTCGATAACATCGTACTGACTGCGGCTGATGAAGATAATGACACGTTTGAGTTTGATCACAAATTAGCCCGCTTGCCTGATCTGGCGCAGCGGATAACCGTTTATTTCAACAGCGGTGATTTGGCGCTTAAAACCAGCGATCACACCAAAGGCAATCCCGATCGCTTGGGACACGACGGGCCAAGCAAACCGCATCAGGTACCTGCCAAAGTCGTTCTAGTGGATGTTAGCAGCGTGGTTAAAGGGGTCAGCGAGCATTCTTATCATGTGGATGACGATAAAGTCGCAAAAGATATTGTGGCGGTCCTTCAGGGTGAAAGCTCCGAGAACATTCCATCGAGAATCTACGTGCAGCATGCGAACAAATTCAAGCTTGTCTGAAACAGGTGACCAATACGCTGAATAATTAGTTAATTCGACTGGGCTTGCTCAGACAAAAAAGCCTTTGATTAGTAAAGTAACTATTTGACGTAAACCTGTATAATCGCCCACTTTCAAACTTAGCGGGTTGTTTTGCAGTGCAATTCAATTTATTAAATACCGATGGACGGGCGCGGCGCGGGCGGCTGATTTTCGAAAGAGGTGTCGTTGAAACCCCCATTTTTATGCCGGTCGGCACTTATGGTTCGGTTAAAGCACTGACACCGGAAGAACTGACGGATCTGGGCGCTCAAATTATTCTAGGGAATACCTTTCATCTGATGCTGCGGCCGGGTATAGAGGTGATGAATGCCCACGGCGATCTGCATGATTTCATGCACTGGGAAAAGCCGATTTTGACAGATTCCGGCGGATTTCAAGTGTTCAGTCTGGGTGCGTTGCGAAAAATCACCGAGCAAGGCGTGACTTTCAAGTCGCCCATAGACGGCAGCAAAATTTTTATGGGTCCTGAAGAATCCATGACCGTTCAGCGCCATTTGGGTTCTGATATTGTGATGATTTTCGATGAATGTACGCCCTATCCTGCCACTGTAGATGAGGCCGCTGATTCGATGCGGTTGTCATTGCGCTGGGCGCAGCGCAGTAAAGCCGCTCACGGTGATAACCCGTCCGCCTTGTTCGGCATTGTTCAGGGCGGAATGTATGAGCATTTGCGCCGCGAATCGATAGCAGGTCTGGTTGATATCGGCTTCGATGGTTATGCCATCGGCGGGCTTTCCGTGGGGGAGCCTAAAGATGAAATGATGGCGGCTCTGGATGTTGTCGAACCCATGATGCCCGTCGCGAAACCCCGCTATTTGATGGGCGTGGGAACGCCTGAGGATCTGGTCGAGTCGGTCAGGCGCGGAGTGGATATGTTTGATTGCGTGATGCCGACCCGAAATGCGCGGAACGGTCATTTGTTTACGCGGTCCGGCGTCATCCGGATCAGAAACAGTCAATATCAGTTCGATACCCATCCGCTGGACGAATGCTGCGACTGCTATACCTGTCGGCACTATTCACGGTCGTATCTCAGGCATCTGGATAAATGCGGCGAAATGCTGGGGGCACGGCTCAACACAATTCATAATCTTCATTATTATCTGCAGCTCATGCAGGAATTGCGTGAAGCCATTGAAAATCAATCGCTGGAAGCTTATGTCAAGCTTTTTTATCAACAACGAGGAAAAAGCGTTCCTTCTGTGGCATAATGGCGAAATTTTTTAAATAACAATAACTACGACAGAGGTTAACCATGAGTTTTTTTATTTCTGACGCATTAGCTCAGGCTGCACCGGCATCTCAGCAGCCCGGTTTGGAAGGATTGATATTTCCGTTAGGCGTTCTGGTATTTTTTTACTTTTTGTTTCTGCGTCCGCAGTCCAAGCGCACTAAAGAACATAAAGAGATGATCGCGTCGCTGAGCAAAGGTATTGAAGTGGTCACCAATGGCGGAATTTTAGGCAAAGTCGTCGATATGGATGACAATTTTGTCAAACTGGAAGTCGGTGACGATACGTTTATCCAAGTTCAGCGCCATGCTATTGCTAATTTGATGCCCAAAGGCACTTACAAAGCTGTCGCAAAAAAACCTAAAATCTGAGCTCAAACCTGTTTTAGCGCGTGATTGAAGGCGGGTTTATGCCTCATTAGTTCGCGGTTTACGTTGGAATAATAAAATGCAAAATCATTTCCCATTATGGAAAAACGGGCTGATCCTGATCATACTCGTCGTTGCTTCAATCTACGCCTTGCCCAATTTATACGGTGACGATCCTTCGGTTCAAGTCTCGTCCAGTTCGACGCCATTGGCGGAGGCTCAAGTCAAGCAGATTGAAGACCATGTGAAGCAAGCGGGTTTAAGCAGTAAATCCGTCGAATATACAAATGGTCAGGCTCTGTTGCGGTTTGAAAATACCAATGACCAGTTAAAAGCAGCTGATATCTTGCGCGATAAAATGGGCAACGATGCAACGGTTGCACTCAATTTAGCGCCGGCTACGCCTGCCTGGCTAAATGCATTCGGTGCCAAACCCATGTATCTGGGGTTGGATTTACGAGGCGGCGTTCATTTTTTGCTTGAAGTGGATATGGAAGCTGCCATCAAACAGGCGCAGGAGCGCTATACCGATGATGTGCGTACGGCATTAAGAACCGCTAAAGTGCATTATGTGTCTGTCGGCAGAGATAAAGACAGGATCAAGGTTCAGCTTAAGTCGGCCGAAGAAGTGGAGGCCGCTACTCAGGCCATTAACAAAGACCTTTCCAGCTTGAAGTTTGAATCGGTAGAAAACTTAAATGAACTGATTTTAAGCATCCCTGAAGTTGAACAAAGGGAAATTAAAAAGTTTGCGTTGACTCAAAACATCACCACTTTACGTAATAGGGTTAATGAGCTGGGTGTTGCCGAACCGGTTATTCAACAACAGGGTGATAACCGTATTGTTGTGCAATTGCCGGGTGTTCAAGATACCGCGCGTGCCAAAGATATCTTAGGCACTACGGCAACGCTGGAATACCGGCTGGTTGATGTCGAGCACGATGTTCAAAAGGCGGTTCAGGGGCGCATACCTATCGGCAGTCGTTTATATTATGAGAAAAATGGCAATCCCATCTTGCTGGATAGCCGGGTCATCGTGACCGGAGACCAGATTGTCGACGCTTCGTCAGGTCTTGATCAAAACAATTCTCCGGCTGTTTTCATTACACTCAATGGTGTGGGCGCCAAGAAAATGGGCAAAGTGACTCAAGAGAGTATCGGCAAGCCCATGGCCGTTGTATTTATTGAATACAAAATCAAAACCAAGGAAGTTAACGGCGAAAAAATGCGTACCAAAGAAAAAGTCGAAAAGGTGATCAGTGTAGCCACCATTCGGGATGCGTTCAGTAAACGGTTCCAGACCACCGGACTCGATAATCCGCAGGAAGCCAGAAACCTGGCCTTGTTGTTACGCGCTGGCGCTCTTGCAGCACCGGTCGATATCATTGAAGAGCGGACCATAGGCCCAAGCCTGGGTCAGGATAATATCGATCAAGGTATGAATTCCGTTATCGTCGGCTTTGTGGTCGTGATGATCTTTATGGTGTTTTACTACAAGATATTCGGTTTGGTTGCCAACTTTGCACTGACGTTCAATCTGGTATTGATTATTTCCCTGCTCTCGCTGTTACAGGCTACGCTGACCTTGCCGGGTATTGCCGGTATCGTGTTGACGATAGGTATGGCGGTGGATGCCAACGTACTGATCAATGAGCGGATTCGAGAGGAAATCAATAATGGCAACACGCCTCAAGCCAGTATTTTCGCAGGATACGAAAAAGCGTTCGGCACCATTTTTGATTCAAACATTACCACGTTACTGGTCGCGTTAATTTTATTCGGATTTGGTACCGGGCCGGTTAAGGGGTTTGCCGTCACGCTGTCTATCGGCATTTTATCGTCCATGTTTACCGCCATCATGGGATCGCGCATGCTCATCAACTGGATATACGGTAATCGTCGCGTTGAAAAATTGTCCATTTAGGCTGGGAACGAGGAAAAATTCATGATAATAAAAGATATCGATTTTTTAGGAAAGCGTACGCTGGCTTTTGCTGTCTCAGGTCTGTTAGTGCTTATTTCAATCATTTCGCTGGCAACTCAAGGGTTGCAAATGGGTATTGATTTTACAGGTGGTACGCTCATTGAGGTCGGCTACAAAGAATCTGCCGATCTGTCCGTCATTAGAAATGCGTTAGCAGAAGGTGGTTTCAGTGATGCTTTGGTGCAACATTTCGGTAGTGCTAAAGATGTATTGATCCGTTTAAAACCGCAGGAAGGCATCAGCAGTTCGGAGCTTAGCAATAAGGTTTTAGAGGTTATGAATAAAAAAACCTCAGAGCGGGCAGAATTGCGCCGGGTTGAATTTGTCGGTCCGCAAGTCGGCGACGAATTAGCTGAAGATGGCGGCCTTGCGCTGCTTTACGCCATGTTCGGTATTCTGATTTATGTGGCCTGGCGATTTGAGTATAAGTTTTCTGTGGGCGCGGTTGTGGCATTGATTCATGATGTCATCATCACCATGGGTTTCTTTTCATTACTGGGCCTGGAATTTGATTTGACGGTGCTTGCAGCAGTTTTGGCCGTGGTCGGTTATTCGATCAACGATACAATTGTGGTATTTGATCGGGTTCGAGACAATTTCAAAATGCTTAGAAAGGAAGAATCGTTAACCATAATGAACGTTTCGATCAATGAGACATTAAGCAGAACCTTGATGACTTCCTTCACGACCATTATTGTCGTCGTCGCATTGGCCGTTTTGGGCGGTCAAACCATACATAATTTTGCGCTTGCCCTGTTGGTGGGGATTTCGGTCGGAACTTATTCGTCCATATTCATAGCCAGTGCGATTGTTTTATCGATGGGTGTGACCCAGGAAGATTTGATGGAGCCGGTTAAAGAGGGCGTTGATATCGATAACATGCCTTAATAATTAACCGATCGAGGCATCTATCATAAATCGTGCATGAGCAGATTAATTCTTGCGGAACCTTCTGCTCATATATAATCGAAAACTTAACTACAAACATTTAACACTATAATTTAAACGGGAGTTTATACAGAATGGCAGTCGAGCGTACTTTTTCAATCATTAAGCCTGATGCAGTAGCAAAAAATGTAATTGGTGAAATAGTCAGCCGTTTTGAAAAAAACGGCTTGAGAATCGTCGGTTCAAAGATGTTGCATTTAACGCGTGAGCAGGCCGAAGGCTTTTATGCCGTTCACAAAGAGCGTCCATTTTTTAACGATCTGGTTTCATTTATGATTTCAGGTCCGGTTGTGGTTCAAGTATTGGAAGGCGAAAACGCGGTTCTTAAAAACCGTGATCTGATGGGCGCAACCAACCCTAAAGATGCCGCTCCTGGCACTATTCGCGCTGATTTTGCGGGCAGTATCGATGAAAATGCGGTTCACGGTTCGGATGCGCCTGAAACTGCCAAAGAAGAAATTGCTTTCTTTTTCTCTGCTGATGAACTCTGTAATCGCACCCGATAAGCCTAAAAGCGTCAATCTGCTCGATTTTGACAGGAAGAGCCTTGAGGCTTTTTTTGTCGAAATCGGCGAAAAAGCCTTCCGGGCCACACAGTTGATGAAATGGATTTATCAGGAAGGCGTTGATGATTTTGATGAAATGACCAATTTCAGCAAGTCATTACGCACATATCTGAAAGAAAATTGCACGCTGTCTCCCCCTGAGGTTGTTGTCGAACAAGTTGCGACTGACGGTACCTGTAAATGGGTGCTGCAGACCGCTTGCGGCAACCGCATTGAAACGGTGTTTATTCCCGAGGAAAGCCGCGGTACTTTATGTGTATCCTCGCAAATTGGCTGCGCATTGGCCTGCACGTTTTGCTCAACGGCACAACAGGGTTTTAACCGAAATCTGAGCACCTCGGAAATTGTCGGGCAATTGTATTTTGCGCAAAAACGCTTGGGACTTGAGAACAGAATTACCAATGTGGTGATGATGGGCATGGGCGAACCCTTGCTCAACTTCGACAATGTCGTTCGCGCCATGCGTTTGATGATGGATGATTTTGCCTATGGCTTGTCCAAGCGGCGGGTAACGATCAGTACTTCGGGAATCGTGCCTGCGATGTATCGTCTGACGCAGGAATGCGATGTCAGTGTGGCTGTTTCTCTTCACGCGGTGAACGATCAATTAAGGGATGAGTTGGTACCGATCAATAAAAAGTACCCACTCAAAGAACTGTTGGAAGCATGCCGCGATAATGTCAAATTGGCGCCGCGGCGGCGGATTACATTCGAATATGTGATGCTGGCAGGGATTAACGATTCGGTTGAAGATGCACGGGCGATGATCAAGTTACTCAAGACCGTGCCATCCAAGATTAATCTGATTCCGTTTAACCCGTTTCCAAACTCGCGTTATGAGTGTTCCAGTGTCGAAGTAATAGACCGGTTTCGTGCCGTTTTGCATAACGCCGGCATGGTGACCACGATAAGAAAAACACGCGGTGAAGATATTGATGCGGCTTGCGGCCAGTTGGTTGGCCGAGTAGCGGATAAAACCCGAAGACATTTGAAGCTGGCCATGAAAGGATCAGAACGTGCAGCATAGGTTGAACGGGCGCGCTTTAAATGCGGTTGGCTGGCTTTTGATGTTCACTTTAAGCGCCTGCAGTTCGTCAGGCCCTGAGCGCAGCGACGAAGAGTCATCAGCCATTCATCTGCAATTGGGCCTGCGATATCTCAACCTGGGACGCTTGAGCGAGGCAAAATCGAATCTGAAAAAAGCCCTGTCACTCGATTCCCATAACGCCGAGGCTCATAATGCGCTGGCTGTCTTGTCAGAACGTCTTAAACAATACGACGAAGCGGCAGAGCATTACGAATACGCATTGAATATCGATTCCGGTGATTTGAGCGCGCTTAACAACTACGGTCGTTTTCTCTGTGAGCGGGGCGAGTATGACAAAGGTATGTCGCATCTTAAAGACGCGCTCGCCAATCCACTCAACGACAGGCTTTGGCTGGCATTAACCAATGCCGGACGCTGCGAGAGTGAGAAAGGTAATTTATTAGAGGCAGAAGCCTATTTCAGGCAAGCCTTGCAGTATCAGCCCAATTACGCACCGGTTTTACTGGAAATGCAGAAGCTGAGTTACAAGAAAGGTGATTACTGGGCCGCTAAAGGTTTCATGGAACGCTATCTTGCGACCAGCCAGCATTCATCGGAATCATTATGGTATGCCTACCAAACCGAAAGAGCGTTGGGTAATGCGACTGCGGCAAATGATTTAAAAAAACAATTGTTCGATAAATTTCCCTTGTCAGATGAAGCCAAAAAACTCATCACTGACCAAACAGCACACTAATTAAGACATGGTAAATAAAATTCAAGCCATCCGCGGGATGCATGACATTCTGCCGGATCAATCGCCCCTATGGCATTATGCGGAAAACCTCATCAGAGAGGTGATGGCGGCTTATGGTTATGATGAAATCAGATTGCCGATAGTTGAAAAGACCGAATTATTCAAGCGATCCATCGGTGAAGTGACCGATATTGTCGAAAAGGAAATGTATACCTTTGATGATCGCAATGGCGACTCATTAACTTTAAGGCCTGAAGGCACCGCAGGCTGTTTGCGTGCGGCACTGGAACACGGTTTATTGCATAATCAGATTCACCGCTTATGGTATTACGGTCCGATGTTCAGGCATGAACGTCCCCAAAAAGGCCGCTACCGCCAGTTTTATCAGCTCGGTATAGAAGCCTACGGGATGGCGGGTCCGGACATCGATGCCGAATTGATCATGTTGACCTATCGTTTATGGCAAAAATTGGGTATTACCGGTAAAGTTCAACTCGAAATTAATTCGTTGGGCACTGTTGATGAGCGCACAGTTTACCGGGCCGCATTGGTGGACTATTTCAGTCAGCATCTGGATAAGCTGGACGAGGACAGTCTCCGCCGGCTTAATACCAATCCGCTCAGAATTCTGGATACCAAAAATCCTGAGATGCGCAGTGTGGTAGCCCAAGCGCCTGAATTGATGGATTATTTGGGTGATGACAGCAAGGCACATTTCAAAGGGTTTACCTCGTTTTTGGATAGCCTGGATATTCCGTATGTTTTGAATACGCGATTGGTACGCGGGCTGGATTATTACAGCAAAACTGTTTTTGAGTGGGTTACGGATGAACTCGGTGCCCAGGGAACCATTTGCGCCGGTGGCCGCTATGACAGTCTGATTGAACAATTAGGCGGTAAAGCCAATTATGCCGTGGGCTTTGCGATGGGCATGGAACGCTTGTTAGCACTGCTTGAAACATTGCCTCAGCCGCCTGCTTTGCCGTCATTGGATGCTTACATGATTCGGGTCGGAGATAAAGCAGAAGCTGTGGGCATGCGTTTTGCCGAACAGCTCAGAAATGAACTGCCTCATATCAGGATGCAAGTTAATTGCGGTGGCGGCAGCTTTAAAAGCCAGTTTAAAAAAGCGGATAAATCCGGAGCTGCATTTGCGTTGATTTTTGGTGATGAAGAAGCCGAACGAGGCATGGTGGCTATTAAGTCATTGAGGTCTGACGACGAGCAGAAAAGTCTGTCTTTAATTGAGGCGGTGAATTATCTCCAGACTGCATTCATAGCTGCAAACGACTTAAAGCGCGTTTTGCATAAACTGAATTAATTACTCGATTATAGCCACATAGCTAAAAAATCATCTTACCCATTAGTATCTTTAAACCTAACCTGTAAAGACTCATCATGGAAATTTACGAAACAGAAGAAGAACGCCTCGCAGCTGCCAAGCGTTGGTGGACAGAAAACGGCCAATCAACCATAACAGGTGTTGTGATTGGCATTGCCTTGATACTCGGTTGGAATTTCTGGCAAAACTACAAGCAGGATCAGGCCTTGCAGGCTTCAGTCCAATATGAATCACTGCTGGTTGCCATCAAGGAAGAAAAAACCGAATCAGCTGAAAAAATTGCTCAATTAATCAGAGATCAGTTCAAGGGAACACCCTACGCAACTTTCTCAGGCTTGACACTTGCCAAAATCAAGGTCGAGCAAGGCCAATTGGATGAAGCAAAGTCTGTTCTGCAATCGGTGGTCAGTTCAGCCGATGATGAGAATTTGGCGCATGTAGCCAGACTGAATCTGGTCCGCGTGATGCTGGCTAAAGGCGAGAATGAACCAGGATTGCAAGTGATTGCGGATGTGACAGCCAAGTCAATGGGTAGCTTTTCCGGAAGTTATGACGAATTGAAAGGTGATTTATATGTGGCTCTGGATCGTTTGGATGAAGCCAGAGCGGCTTACCAATCGGCGCTAAGAAGCGGGCATAAGTCGCCCCTCTTGGGATTTAAACTGGATGATTTAACTGAAGCAGCCATCGTAACCAGCCAGCCTTAATGAAGTATTTTCTAATTGTTCTGATCGCGCTGACTTTGACGGCCTGTACTGCGCTGGAATCGTTGAGCGGAATCACTGATTATTTTACGGGCGGTGAAGATAACACGGATCCGCCTAATGAATTGCAGGAGTACAACGCTGAGATCGAGATTGAAGTGCTCTGGAAAGAGAGCGTTGGCGTTGGCTCAGAAGATTATTTTCTCAAGCTGGTACCTGCCTTCAAAGATGGCAGAATATTTGCCGGTGATAAGGAAGGCGAAGTGGAAGCATTTGAATTGCTTAGCGGCGATTCAGTTTGGGATGCCGATTTTGAAATGCCTTTTTCAAGCGGTCCGGGTGTAAGCACTGGGACTCTGGTGTTTGGTACAAGTGATGCGAGGGTGTTGGCTTTGAATGCCGGGAATGGTGAAGAGCTATGGAACTTTCCCGTATCCAGTGAAGTGGCAGCCGTACCCGTTATTGCACAAGGCGTTGTGATCATCAGAACCACGGATGGTAAAGTCACTGCGCTGGATGAATCTACCGGACGTATTTTGTGGGATTATGAACTGATTATGCCGGCGCTCAGTATTCGGGGTACAGGGAATCCGGTGGTAGTGAATAACAATGTGATTTGCGGTTTTGCGAACGGCAAGCTCGTTTCCTTGCGTCTGAACGATGGTAAACATGTCTGGGATGCCAGTATTGCTATACCGGGCGGACGTTCAGAAATTGAACGTCTGGTCGATTTATCCGCCGATCCTTTAGTGGCTGATGGCATTATTTACGTGGCTAGCTACAAAGGGGGAACCAGTGCAGTGATCGAGCAGCAAGGTGAGGTTATTTGGCGAAACCCCGATATTTCCTCTTACCGGGGAATGGGATCCGACTGGCGCTACCTGTATGTAACCGATGTCAACGGCGATATTTGGCAACTTGATCAGCGTAACGGAGCTTCGTTGTGGAAGCAAAGCGATTTACATCAGCGCAAGTTAACCGCACCTGCAGTCCTGGAAAACTATGTCGTGGTAGGTGATTTTGAAGGCTATGTTCATTGGCTTTCAAAAACCGATGGCAGGCAGCTGGCAAGAATAAGAATCACTGACGAACCGATTGATGCCCAGCCCATTGTGGTTGATGGTGTCATTTATGTGTATGCAAAAGACGGCACTCTGGCCGCACTCAAGGCGAAAACTTTATAATCATGTTACCTGTAATTGCCCTGGTCGGGCGCCCCAATGTTGGCAAATCTACATTATTCAATTATCTGACTCGCAGCCGTGAAGCGCTGGTTGCAGATTATCCGGGTCTAACCCGCGATAGACAGTATGGCCGGGTCAAGCGGGGAGAGCGTGATTGCCTGGTGGTTGACACTGGCGGTATTCCTGATGAAGCCGAAGGAATTGAGAGTCTTGCCAAGAAGCAGGTTGATGTAGCTTTGAATGAAGCCGACATTGTGTTCTTTATTGTCGATGCCAGAGAAGGACTGAGCGCCACGGATCAAGTGATTGCCGATTCGCTTCGTAAACTGGATAAACCGGTTGTTCTGGTTGCCAATAAAGTCGATGGTATTCATGCCGATAATGCCATTTCGGATTTTCATGCCTTGGCTTTGGGCGAACCATTCAAGATCGCCGCAGCGCATGGGCGCGGTGTCAGTGAATTGCTGGAAAAAGTTGATGAATTATTGCCGGAAACTGAGCCTTTGGAAGGCGAGGGCGTCAATGCCGGCGGTATAGGTATCGCGATTGTCGGCCGTCCGAATGTTGGAAAATCGACACTGGTCAACAGAATTCTGGGTGAAGAACGCGTGGTTGTATTTGATGAGCCGGGCACAACGCGTGACAGCATTTACATACCTTTTGAACGCAATGGACGTGAGTTCACCTTGATAGATACTGCCGGCATGCGGCGCAGGGCCAAAGTCTCCGAGACAGTGGAGAAATTCAGTGTCATCAAGTCATTGCAGGCCATAGAAAAAGCCAATGTGGTTATTTACCTGATCGATGCCAGCGAAGGCGTGACCGATCAGGATGCGCATCTTTTAGGGTTGATTTTAGAAGCGGGCAGAGCGCTGATTATCGGTTTGAATAAATGGGACGGATTGACGTCCGAACAAAAGGTAACGGTCAGACGGCAACTGGATATCAAGCTGTCTTTTCTTGATTTTGCCCAGAAACACCCTATTTCGGCTTTACACGGAAGCGGTGTCGGTAAATTGTTCGATGTTGTTCATGAGCTTTATGAAGCGGCGATGATCGATATGTCGACGCCCACGTTGAGCCGAATTTTAATCGATGCAGTGACGACACATCAGCCACCTTTGGTTAGCGGTAGACGGATAAAGCTTAAATACGCGCATCAAGGTGGAAGAAATCCTCCCATCATCATCATTCATGGGACGCAGACTGATTCATTGCCGGGATCTTACAAGCGTTTTTTAATGAACTATTTTCGTGAACAACTAAAGCTAAAAGGCACACCGATTCGTTTGGAATTTAAATCGCCGCCCAATCCTTTCCAGGGCATCAAAAACAAACTTTCGGACCGGCAAATAGAAAAACGAAAACGCTTGATGCGGCATCACAAGAAAGATAAAAAATCTTCCAAGGATGCTCGGTAATTAAACTTAATAATCAAATGAGAGGCACTCATGGCCAGCATTAATTTTCAAGGCAAATCAGTCAATACCTGTGGCGAACTTCCTGCAATCGGTTCACACGCACCGGATTTTTCATTAACCGATGGCAAGCTGGGCCAGGTTTCTTTGAGTACCTACGCGGGAAAAAAGAAATGCCTTAATATTGTTCCCAGCCTGGATACGCCAACGTGTGCAGCATCGGCGCGTAAGTTCAATCAAAAAGCGGCCAGCCTTGAAAATGGCGTCGTATTGGTCATATCAGCTGATTTGCCTTTTGCGCAGTCCCGTTTCTGCCAGGTTGAAGGGATAAGGGACGTCCTACCATTGTCGACGTTTCGCTCGTCATTTGCGCGTGATTATGGCGTAGAACTGGTTGACAGCGTGTTGTCCGGTCTTACGGCCCGGGCCATTATTGTCATTGATGAGAAAGACAGGATCGTTTATAGCGAGCTGGTCGATGAACTGACGGATGAGCCCGACTATGAATCCGCATTGGCTGCTATGCGTGAAATGGATTGAACACCCTTATAAGACGTTATCATTGATATGCTGACCAACTCGGTTTTGGGCCTTTTGACAAGCACTTGACTGGTTGGTTTTGGGTCCCGGTTTTTACTGATGGATTCTATGTTTGATGCTGGAGATGAACTGGGTTTTATGATGCCACCGGTTCTTCTTTGATTAACGACTTCCATGACTGTTTCATATTCTACTTTCGAGTCATTTGCAAACGCAAATACCATCGCCATGTCAGCGATATTATTAATGACTCTGGGAATGCCGCCGCTGTGTTGGTATACAGCCAGTAAGGCTTGCGGGCTAAAAATACTGGATTGAGCGCCTGCCACTTTCAGCCGGTGAGCTATATAGTGTGCGGTCTCTTCATGGTTTAGGGGGTTGAGATGATATTCGATTGCAATCCGCTGAGCGAATTGGGTTAATTCGGGATCATTCAGTTTTTCCAGCAGTTCGGTTTGACCGCACAAAATGATCTGCAGGGTCGTTTCTTGGCCGTCATTAAGATTGGAAAGTAAGCGAAGTTCATCTAATGTGGAAATGGCCAAATTCTGGGCCTCATCTATGACCAGCACTGCCCGCCGGTTTTTAAGTTTTTGTTTGGCAATAAACCCGCAAAATTGTTGATATCGCTCGGCTTCGGTACCCGTTTCATTTTTCAGATTGAATGCACTCAATAGCCATTCAAGCAAATTACCAAAAGAGGCATGCGTATTAGTGATAAGGCCCACCTCACACGTTGAATCAATTTCATTGACCAGATTTCGAAGCAACGTGCTTTTCCCTGATCCAATTTCACCTGTAAGAACGCTAAAGCCCGATTGCTGAAGTAGTCCATATTTGAGCGAATTCAAAGCGTCTTTGTGCTGTTCACTCAGATACAAAAAATCCTGATCAGGGGTCAGTGAAAAAGGGGCTTTTGTTAAACCAAAAAACTGTGTGTACATGCTCGTTTAACTTAAATAAAGGGTTTCAGTAAAATTGAAAAGCGGGATTATTCTTGGAGCGATCATTAAATAGCAGAGGGCTTAATCCGGACTGAATCATACTCAACACAGTCAGGGATTTCTGAGGATGATTTCACAGTGAAGATGTGGAAAAGTGACATCGTTAAAAAAATGGCGACCTGTTATCCTTTTTGGTATTTAAGACTTGCAAGTATTTCTTGCTGGTAACCTGACTACAGTCATTTTTTAACCGGTTTAACGATTTTGAATGCAGGCGTGACAGTTTATATTCAGGATTATCCTATGCTTTTATACAGTTTCCTGATTATAAAGATCTATCAGCTCAGTCAAAAATCGTCATCTCGGCAGGGATTGCCGAGATCCAGATGCCATGGATGGCGAGCGCCGAACACATCCTTGTGCTCTGGATTCCGGCAATCCCTGTCGGAAAGACGTTATTGCTGATGCATCTTTATAATCAGGTACAGTTTTAAGGACTTATATTCAGACCTATGAAATTATTGCAGCCAGTCAAACTGGTTTTTTTGCTTTTGATAATAACGTCGGCGCATCTTTCATTCGCTGAAGTGACAAATGAATCCGTGGCCGGCATTCAATTGACCCAAGCTGAGAAAAATTGGTTGAAACGGCATAAAACGATACGGATAGCCTACGATGGTGACCTGCATCCTTATAGTTTTGTCGGCCGAAAAGGGGCTCTTAGAGGCTCTGCTGTGGAAATTATGAAGTTGCTTAGTCAGCGACTGGGGATTAAGTTTGTCACTTACCCGAGCACTCATTGGAAAACGCTGTTTGAAGCGGCCGTAATGGGAAACGTGGATGTCATTGCAACCATGGTTAAACGACCGGAGCGCTTGCTTTGGTTTAATTTTACCGAGCCTTATTTAACACAGTCACTGGTGGTTGTTTCAAGAGGAGATGATGACCGGTTTAGCGACCGAGAATCGATCAAAGGCAAGAAAATAGCCTTAATTGCCAATTATCAATACAGTTATCAGGTCCGGGAAGATTATCCCAAAATCAAGCCTGTTTTTGTTTCATCACTTAAAAATGGATTAAAAGCGGTTCAAGCGGGTAAAGCCGATGCCGCTGTGCTGTTTTCAGGTGCACGTTACTTTTTATTGAGTGATGCGAGTTTCAATAATTTAAAAATTGCTTCTGTTTACGATCATGAAAACATGAGACAGAGTATCGCAATTCGCAAAGATTGGCCGGAGTTGGTTTCTATCCTTGAAAAAGGCCTGGCTTCTTTGAGTGAAGAGGAAAAGCAAAATTATATTGATAAATGGGATCCTCCCGAAGAAGATGAAAAGACAGTAAGTAATACAACGGTCAAAGTGGTGGTTGTCGAACCGGAAGTCCATCAGGATGCCCCAGAAAAGTTAGAGCTCGAAGACGCATTCTATGTCGGGTTAACGGTATTCGCGTCATTGGCGATAATAATTGTCGTTGGCGGGTACCTGACACTCAAGTCTAAAAGACCTAAAATGAGTCGATATAATAAGGTTGTTAGCTCTTTGAACGAGTCGGAACAACAAGACTTGGATTGATGATGCTACATTTCGGTTAAGAAAAGGTAACTGTTCAGAGAAACAAGAAAATGAGGTTGATGCGCCGGGTAGGCTGGGTTAGCTAGGAGAGCCTAACCCAACAGGGTCTGAACTGACAATCAAAACAAACCGGTTATGACACCTTCATCGGTAATATCGATACGCTCGGCTGCGGGAGTTTTTGGTAAACCGGGCATTGTCATCATATCGCCTGCGATGGCAACAACAAATCCAGCACCGTTTGCAAGGCGCACTTCGCTGATTTCAACGGTATGCCCGGAGGGTGCACCTTTGGTGTTGGGATTGGTTGAAAATGACATCTGTGTTTTAGCGATGCAAACCGGAAAGTGACCATAGCGGGTTTGCAAGGCTTTGATTTCCGCTTTTACCTTGGGACTGGCTGATATGCCTGTTGCACCATATAGCTTTGTGGCAATGGTTTCGATTTTTTCCCAAAGAGGGGTTTCAGCTTCGTAGACATAGCTGAAACCGGGTTCACGGTTGTCGACAATTTCGAGTACCTCTTTCGCCAGTTCTTCCGCTCCCGCCCCGCCTTGAGCCCAATGCCTGGATACCACGCATTTTGAACCCAGGGCTTCGCATTTTGCTTTGAGTAGCGCAATTTCGGCATCGGTATCGAACGTGAAGTGATTGATGCAAACGATGCAAGGTAATCCGTAATGCCGGGTTATATTAGAAATATGGCGCTCAATGTTCGCAAAGCCTTTTTGTAAGGCCTCCAGGTTTTCGGTATTGAGCTCGTCTTTAGCTACGCCGCCGTGGAATTTAAGCGCACGCACTGTTGCTACCAGCACGACTGCCGAGGGTTTTAAACCGGACATACGGCATTTGATATCAATAAATTTTTCAGCGCCCAGGTCAGCGCCGAAACCGGCTTCGGTAATGACGTAATCGGCCAGTTTTAACGCTGTTTTTGTTGCCGTCACCGTATTACAACCATGGGCAATATTGGCAAAAGGACCGCCGTGAATGATGGCGATATTATTTTCCAGCGTTTGAACCAGATTCGGTTTGATCGCATCTTTCAATAATGCCGCCATTGCACCTTGGGCGTTCAGGTCGCTGGCGTAAACCGGTGTCACTTTATCGGTTTTATAGGCGATGACGATACGGCCCAAGCGTTCTTTCAGATCTTTAAGGCTGGTGGCCAGACACAAGATGGCCATGATTTCGGAAGCCACGACAATGTCATAGCCATCCTCACGTAAAAAACCATTAGCCGGCCCGCCCATGCCCACCGTTATTTTCCGTAATGCCCGGTCATTCATGTCGACTACGCGTTTCCATTGGATGCGTCGGGAATCAATATTCAGGGCATTGCCGTGATTGATATGATTGTCAATCAATGCAGAGAGTAAGTTATGCGCGACACCGATGGCATGAAAATCGCCGGTAAAATGCAGATTAATATCTTCCATGGGCACGACTTGAGAGTAGCCGCCGCCTGCTGCGCCGCCTTTGACACCGAAACAGGGGCCTAGCGAAGGTTCACGTAAACACATGATGGCTTTTTTGCCTAAGCGGTTTATGGCGTCGCCCAAGCCTACCGTTGTCGTCGTTTTGCCCTCCCCTGCCGGTGTCGGGCTGATAGCGGTGACGAGAATCAGTTTCCCGTCTTGTTGATCGGCCAAACTGTTGACATATTCCAGCGATAATTTGGCTTTGTAATGGCCGTAGGGGTCCAAATGTTCGGCTGGAATGCCGAACTTTTCAGCGGCGAGACCAATGATCGGTTGCATCTTCGCTTGTTGGGCGATTTCTATATCTGACATAAAGGGTTCCTGAACGAAAAAGACTGATAAATGAGTGGTTACGCCTGCTCAAAGGCGGCAACATTCATTTGCCATCACAATTACATAAGTAAGTTTGGAAAAAGTCATACCGTTATTTAATGTCTTCAATGACTCATGTGCCTTGTAAACTTTTTCAATGGTTTAGGGGCAATCGCAAGGCTTTTTCAAAAAACAGGCTTGAAAATAACCGGATTTTTGTCCTCTTCAAGCATGCCACTCAATTTTCATCTTCGGTAAACCGGACAGTTTAAATCAGCGCCTCGTGTTTAAGCACAACAATAAACCGGCTGCAAAAATGCTTACTGACATTGATTTCTATGAGTATTTCTCAAGGGTTAATTCTGTCCCGCATGCTCTAAGGCATTTACGGGACATTTCACTTGTTAAAGCTTGCTGCGATGGCAAGGCTGCCGGTTTACAGCAGTGCCTGGTTAATCAGCATAAACCGGGAAGCGGGAGCACAAAATGCTCACCTTATCGCGCACGGCTGAAATTAGGGTTTCATCTTCCATATTTTCCATTACATCGCACATCAACCCGGCAATTTCCCGCATTTGCTCTTCCTTGAAACCGCGCGTGGTGGGCGCGGGTGTTCCGACGCGAATGCCGCTGGTGACAAAAGGCGATTCAGGGTCATTAGGCACTGCATTTTTATTGACAGTGATATGTGCCCTGCCCAGAGCGGCATCGGCCGCTTTACCGGTAATGCCTTTGGGAATTAAAGAAACCAGCATCAGATGGTTGTCCGTTCCGCCGGAAACGACATCAAAGCCGCGATTGACAAAGACTTCGGCCATGGCTCTGGCATTTTTGATCACTTGTTCCTGATAGGCGCGAAATTCCGGTTGCATGGCTTCTTTAAAAGCAACGGCTTTGGCCGCAATCACATGCATTAAAGGGCCGCCTTGAATACCGGGGAATATGTTTGAATCAAATTTTTTCTGAAGTTCCGGGTTGCTCTTGCATAAAATCAGCCCGCCTCTGGGCCCACGCAGGGATTTATGGGTTGTGCTGGTTACAACATCGGCAATGGACACGGGATTCGGATATAAACCGGCCGCAACCAGTCCGGCAACGTGGGCCATATCGACAAACAAATAAGCGCCGACCTTATCGGCAATTTCGCGAAAACGTTGCCAATCCCAGATGCGGGAATAGGCAGAAAATCCGGCGACCAACACTTTAGGCTTATGTTCAATTGCCAGGCGTTCGACCTGGTCATAATCGATCAAGCCTGTTTCAGGATGCAAACCGTATTGAATTGCATTGTAGATTTTACCGGAAAAATTGGGTTTGGCGCCGTGGGTCAGGTGTCCGCCATCAGCCAGGCTTAAACCCAAAATCGTATCACCGGGTTGGATCAAAGCCATGAACACGGCCATATTGGCTTGAGAGCCTGAATGCGGTTGAACATTGGCGTAATCTGCGCCGAATAATTCCTTGGCGCGATCGATAGCCAGCTGTTCGGCTTTATCAACAAATTCACAACCGCCGTAATAACGTTTGCCGGGATAGCCTTCTGCATATTTGTTGGTCAAGACAGTGCCTTGCGCTTCCATGACCCGTGGACTGCAATAATTTTCCGAAGCAATCAGTTCGATGTGATCTTCCTGGCGCTGACGCTCCTCTTCCAACGCGTGGAAAAGTTCATCGTCGAAACCGGCAATTGTTTGTGATTTGTTGAACATAGCTATCTCCAAATGAGGCGTTATAGTTTTATCTTTGATGGGGAGCGATCAGCAAAATTTGCAAATCGGCGACATTAGTACCGGTAGCGCCCGTAATCAGTAAATCCTGCGAGCCCTGCAAGGCATGGTAAGCGTCATTGTCGCTTAGCCGTGCCAGTGGATCAATACCGGCTTTGTGCAGACGATCCAATGTGGTGTTGTCAACCAGGCCGCCGGCGGCATCGGTAGGGCCATCCCGGCCATCTGTGCCACCGCTCAGAAAAACCCAGCAGCCTTGCAAGTCATGATGTTTCGCGGCTAAAGCAAAAGCCAGTGCCATTTCCTGATTACGGCCGCCCTTGCCTGTGCCTTTCAGTGTCACCGTTGTTTCACCACCCGCCACTATAGCGACGGGGCGAGCATGATTGATACTCATCTGTTGTTTGGCAAACAGGACCAGCGCTTCGGCTTGATCCTTTGCCTCACCCGTTAGATGGTCGCTGTACAAAATCGTTTCATAGCCTTGTTCACGAGCCACCCGATGGATGGCTGCAACACTGATACTGTTACTGCCTACCAAGGTATGCGACGTATTAACAAAAATCGGGTCACCGGTTTTGGGTGTCTCCGGTATTGCTCCTTGCAGGCCAAGGATCAAATACGCTTGTACCGGTTTGGGTACTCGCTCCCAAATGCCTTTGGTTTTTAAAATACGGACCGCATCGGAAAAAGTGCTGTCATCCGGGACGGTAGGTCCGCTGGAAATTGCGCTTAAATCATCCCCCAGGACATCGGAAAGAATCATCGCATGCAGATCAGCGGGTGCAGCAAGCCGCGCAATGCCTCCGCCTTTAATCTGCGACAGATGCTTACGTACACAATTGACCTCATTGATAGTTGCGCCGCAGGCCAGCAACAACTGTGTAGTGGCGATTTTATCATCCAGGGTGATCGGGGCAACGGGCAAGGGAAGCAAAGCCGAACCGCCGCCACTGACCAAAATAAGGACTAACTCGTCTTGTTTGGATTGCCGGATACGGTCAGCAATAAATTGTGCGGCTTCAAGACCTGCCTGACCGGGCAGCGGGTGCGAGGCGGCAAGCACGTTAAAGTGGTCGACAGGCCGAACATTCTCATCGTTGGTCACCGCAATGCCGGGGCCTGCCCACAGGCTGTAAGGAATGCTGTCCTGCACTGCCTGAGCCATGGCACAGGCTCCTTTTCCGAAAGCAAAGACATGGACAGCTGACCACGATCTTGTTCGTGTTAATGCCGGATCTGTTAAATCCAGGCCAATCACCACATCTTGGCCGGCAACTGATAAACAGCGCTTTACGGCATGATAAGGGTCGGCTGCTTCAACGCCTGCCTGGAATATTCCGGCGGCGCTATTTCTCAGGCCGGATAGGGAGCCATCAATAGGATTCAGCATTAAGAGCTTCTGATATAAAGGGTCAAAGCGAGGATCAGGCCATTTCTTTGGCGAGACTTAAAATGGTCTCGGCATCAAGCACTTGAGCGTTGCTTTCAAACAGTTTTGCAATGCAAGCCCGGTGCAGCGCCAGTTTCAGCGTGCCGAAACCTATCGCGCCCCAGATGATTTTGCCGAAACGCTTTGTTCCTTTATCCATCATGTCAGACCCGCCAATGCCTAGCGGCGGTGTTGCATTGGCATCAGCGATCAGTTCCAGGGTCATATTGTCTTGCCAATGCTGCAGATCGAGCAAATTGACACCGGCTGCACCTGTTGCGAAAACAATGTGCGCGTTTTGAATGGCTTTGCCTCTGGCTTCGTTATCCACAGCTTCCAAAGGCGTCAGGTCAACGCCAAATCGGTTTTTCATGTCTTCACAGGCGTGTTGCGCTCTGGCAAATTGACGTGAGGTAATGCTGACCTTACAGCCTTCTTGAACCAGCATGACAGCAACACGCTGGCCTACAGGCCCCGTGCCTGCCAATACAACCGCATTTTTTCCCTGCAAAGCACCGCTACCAGCCAATTTGGCAACCCCGGCGGCGGCGGTAGTGTTACTGCCGTTACTGTCCAGCATGATGGACACACGGAAATTTTGAAAAAAATGATTTTGTACGGCCGTGAATAAACGTTGACCGGCCACCATATCGCTACCGCCAATAAAAATCGCTGTATTATTTTTGTCTTTGGGCGCACGGGTAAATATCGTACCTTCTACCAAGGCTTTGACATTATCAGGTCTTACTCCGCCATAACCGATAACATGATCCGCGCCGCCATCATAGGCAACGACCGTGTCAAAAACGGAAGGGTGGGTATCGGTATCGAATTGGAACAACAGTTTTTTCATTCGTTTATTCGCGGAGCGGGGTTAATGAACAAGTAGAATAAAGCCAGGCTTGAGGTTATAGAATCATTACCCGGCCTGATAAGCTAATGTTTGAAAATTCCTTGTGAGGCTTTTTGGGAGCTTCATTCAGGCTGAAAATTATACCGTATTAACCTACGCCGTGTCTCATTGCTGCAAGGCACAAAATGCTTCAGCGAAATGGCTATTTGCGGATACTCGAAAGCCGGAATTTAATCATAAAAATGCCAGGTTAATGGAGCTTCAAATTGGGGTGCCCGGCAAAGGACGCCGTAAAACTATCCATGCAGGCGTAGCCTTTGACTAACAACCCGTTGTCTCCTTAGGCACTGCCGAAATTTGTAGAGCTAAAGATATAACCGGATTAGGTTATTAAGGGTTATCGGCACAGATGACGAGCAAGCGATAATCGTCTTGGCGCTTGTTGCCAAGCTTGCAGGACTTAGCCGATATGGCTATCATTCCTCGCTAAGCCTTTTGATTATTCATGCATAGATAATGCCCCGATGGCAAAATCGTTGGGTGGACCCGCATGAAAAACAAAGCCTATGGCCAAACCGAAAATTTAACCAAGGGGAACCTATGAAAGCGCCAGTCAATATTGCTGTTACCGGAGCGGCGGGACAGATCAGTTATTCTCTGTTATTCCGGTTGGCGGCAGGAGATTTATTAGGACAGGATCAGCCAATCTCTCTGCATCTTCTGGAAATTCCTGTTGCGATTCCTTTTTTGAAGGGCGTGGTCATGGAATTAAACGATTGCGCATTTCCACTTTTGCACAAAGTGGTGGTATCGGATAACCCCGAAGTTGCTTTTAAACAGGCCGATTATGTATTTCTGGTTGGTGCAACGCCGCGTGGTCCGGGAATGGAGCGTAGTGACCTATTGACTGCCAATGCGGAAATATTTTCAACACAAGGAAAAGCGTTAAACAAAGTGGCAAGCCGGGATGTAAAAGTTTTGGTAACCGGAAATCCAGCCAATACCAATGCCTTGATTGCATTGAAAAATGCACCGGATTTAAGTCCTGATAATTTTTCAGCCATGACCATGCTGGACCATAACCGCGCTAAAAATCAGCTGGCTGAAAAATGCGGGGTTTTATGTTCGGATATTAAAAATGTCATTGTTTGGGGTAATCATTCGGCGGGTCAGTATCCTGACATTCACCATGCCCGGGTAAAAGGACAGGAAGCACTGTCTTTGGTTGATGAAGCCTGGTTTGTGGATGAGTTTATTCCTGTCGTTCAGCAACGCGGTGCGGCGGTTATTCAGGCGAGAGGTAAGTCCAGTGCTGCCTCGGCCGCCAGTGCTGCCTTGGATCTGATGCGTAACTGGATATTCGGTACTGATGAAAATGACTGGATCAGCATGGCCATTGCTTCCGATGGCAGTTACGGCATCGAGGAAGGTTTGGTTTTTTCATTTCCTGTGACTATTGAGGACGGTAAAGCCAGCATCGTCAAAGGCTTGCCGATAAACGACTTTAGTTTGCAGCGATTGAGAAGCAATGAAGCTGAATTAAGAGAGGAACGGAACGCAGTTCGGCATTTGTTTGGCAGCGAAGGGTAGTCAGTTTGATAAAAAGCGCTGATTAAATTCAGCGCTACTGGCTTTATCTAAGACAATTCGACAAACGCCTTCAATAATTTCCCGGTTTTCGCCATGCCGTGGTGCAAATGCTGCTCAATTTCAGCCATGGTGATTTCCCCTTCCGATTTTCCCGCAGCCCAATTGGCAACCACGGAAATTGCGGCATAGCTCATTCCCAGTTCTTTTGCCAAAGCAGCTTCTGGCATACCCGTCATGCCGACTAAATCACAGCCGTCCCGCTCCATTCGCCGGATTTCACCGGGTGTTTCCAGTCGGGGTCCTTGCGTGCAGCCGTAAGTGCCCGTTTCGGTAATGGTAATATTGGCGTGATCTGCAGCTTTAATCAGGCGGGCACGAAGTTCCCGGCAGTAAGGGTGGGTAAAATCGATATGAGTGACTTCGGTTAGATCGTCTTCGAAAAAAGTGTGCTTGCGGTTGTAGGTATAGTCGATGATCTGATCGGGAATCGCGATATGCGCGGGTTCCATGAGCGGTGTAATGCCGCCTACTGCGGCAACGGCCAGGATTTGCCTGACTCCCAGTTTGTGTAATGCCCATAAGTTGGCCCGGTAATTGATCCGGTGAGGCGGAATGGTATGCGGATTGCCATGCCTAGCGAGGAAGATAATTTTTTTTCCGTACAGTTCACCGGTTATAAATTCTGCGGAAGGGTCACCAAAAGGCGTGGTAAGGTGTTCCCGATGAACGATATTAAGTTCAGTCAGTTGTGTAAGGCCCGTGCCGCCAATGATTGCAAGTTGTGTCATGTTTTGTATTCCGGAAGGTAAGGAACGGGCATTTACCGGCAGGCATAAATGCCGGGGGCATTACGCAGATAGCCTTTGTAATCCATGCCGTTGCCGAACAAATAACGGTTTTCTACTTCAAGTCCCACAAAATCGGCTTGTATGGGTTTTGTCCGGTCAATCATTTTATCAACCAGAACAGCGCTGTAAACCGACGTTGCACCTTCTTCCTTACAATATTCGCCGATAGCCGCCAGCGTCAGTCCTTCGTCCAGAATGTCGTCAACAATCAGCACCGTTCTCCCTTGCAACGGTGTCTTGGGTTTTAGAATCCATTCGATAGTATTACCCACCGTCTTATTCTGATAACGGCTGGCGTTAATGGCATCTAAAGTCAACGGCATCGTGAGGCGAGTCAACAGTTTGCCGCCAATGACCATGCCGCCATTCATGACACATAAAAAGACCGGATTTCGGTCGGCCAGCAGCAGGTTGATTTTTTCCGCCATAGTATCAATGGCGGCATCGACCTCATGTTGATTGTGCAATAACTCGGCTGTTGCTTTTACGTGTTCGATTTCTTCAAGCAGGTTCATGGGTCATTTGATTGATTTGTTGCGAAATAGTCTGCCATTGAGTGTTGGCTTTCAGGGTTTCAGCATTCATTTTCGGTTTGCCGAGCATGGCTTTTAAGCGGTGTTCACGAAGTGGGTCTGTTTTAATCGGCAACGCATCCAGGACTTCTTCTGCCCCTTTGGGATTATTGCAGACCAATATCATATCGCAGCCGGCTTCTTGAGCCAGAAACGCGCGGTCTGAAAAACTACCGGCAAAAGCGGCGCCTTCCATACTCAGATCGTCACTGAAAACAGTGCCGTTAAACTGTAATTCCTGCCGCAATATCTGCTGAATCCATTTGACTGAAAATCCGGCCGGTTTATCGTCCACAGCCGGATAAACCACATGGGCGGGCATAATGCCCTCCAGTCCATCCGCAATGAGCTTTTTGAAGGGCTGAATATCTTTTTCCCAGATTTCGGAAAAATCGCGTTCGTCCACCGGCAAGGCAAGGTGCGAATCGGCTGCGACCGCACCGTGCCCGGGAAAATGTTTGCCAACCGCGGCCATGCCGGCTCTGTTCATTCCAGACCGGAATGCACCTGCCAGTTGTGTGGCGAGGGTTGAGTCTTCGGAAAAAGAACGATCGCCGATGACTTCGCTGATACCGCAGTCAATATCAAGTACCGGTGCAAAACTCAAGTCGACGCCAACCGCCAGTAATTCGGCGGCCATCAGCCATCCAGCCTGTTCGGCCAGATCCGGATGGTTTTTATAGCGGCAAGCTGGGGGCAAACGGGTAAAACCCTCTTTGAATCGCTGAACCCTGCCACCCTCCTGGTCCACCGCAATAAGCAGGGGACCTTTGCGTGCGGAACGGATTGCGGTGATCAGTTCCGCTATTTGTTTCGGGTGCTCATAATTTCTTGAAAAAAGAATCAGGGCGCCGGTATTCGGGTGGCTCAGTTTTTCTCGATCGTAAGCTGTCAAATTGATGCCTTCAACATCAATCATGATAGGGCCGATGGGAATGGGTTTTTTCATGTGCTTAGTGATGAAATCGTCAGTTGGATGGAGTTAGCCTATACTTAGGCGCATTGAATCAATATGTTTAGGAGTTCGTTGTGCACATTTTTTTGTTACTGTTATGTTTTTTAATCGTGCCCGGTTTTGCAGTTGCCGAAGATGAAGAAAAAGTAGAGCCTGTCCTTGAATATTTGGAGATGACGCCCAAGTTTACCGTGAATTTGGCCGGACAAAAAAAATATTTGTTGATCAATGTACAGCTACTGGTCGAAGGCAAAGAAAATGTAGAGAAAATAAAAAAACATATGCCGGCTTTGAGGCATGAGCTGATTATGTTGTTTAGCGGCAGAAATGAAGCAGATCTTGCATCCATGGAACAGCGTGAAGCCTTAAGAAAGGAAACGCTTGATGCGATAAGGTCGGCGCTGGATAAATACGAAAACAGCGACGGTTTTCGAGACTTGTTTTTCACCGAATTTTTACTCAACTAGATCAACACGCTTTCGATAGTCATCGTCAATCAAGCAGACTAAATCTGTAGTGGCCGTTTATAACCGTCACTGCAGAATCCGAACTAAACAATAAAGTGTAACCTCTTAAACAGACAACCCCAGTTCTTGCCTTACCAGCGTTATTAATTCCACTTTTCTCTCCAGACTATAAGGCACAGCCTCATATTTACCCCATACCGGTGAAGGCCAGGCCTTATCGGTCCGGAACCTGACGATATGATGAATATGCAGTTGCGGTACTACGTTGCCAATAGCTGCGATATTCATTTTGTCCGCTTTAAAAAGATCTGCCAAATATTCGGCTACCCGGCATGATTCGTCCTGCAATAGCGCTCTTTGCGCAGGATCAAGTTGATAGATTTCCCGTATACCGGCACTTTCAGGAACCAGGATGAACCACGGATATTGACAGTCATTCATTAACAAAAGCTGGCATAGATCAAGACGACCAATAAAAAAACAGTCGCGATTCAGTTGCGGGTGTAATTCGAAATTCATTTTTAAACTTGATAGCGTCCTGGAAATCGGTGTAAGTTTAAACCTCATTCTAATCAATCGCGGCAAAATTCTTTAAGAAATTCATCCTCGATTGCTTTTTCTTTCATCATTAGAATCAGGTTAAACATCATGTCGGCTCAAGGTCTTTACGAAAACACGATCGCCGCTCAAGAAAACTTGGCGGTGTCATTCCGTCTTTTGTTGGGTTTATACCTGATCATTCCTCTATGCCTTTCCCTGCAATTTTCGGATGCGTTGTTTTGGGGGCATTATTTGCGAGATAACCTGCCCAGCAGCCCCACCCATTTTATTCTGTTCTCACTTTTTTTTGGTACTCCACACATAATAGCCAGTGCGCTGTTGCTAACCACTAACCGGGAGTATTTTGGATTTTACAAAAACAAAATCCTTTGGATGACAGCCTGTGTTGCGGTATTTTTCGGCTTGGGCAGTTTGTATTTACCTTATAAAGCACTTTATGTCATGGTGGCGGCCTGGACTGTTTTTCATGTGTTAAAACAGCAGCATGGCGTAGCACGAGGCATTTGCAAGCTTCCACCTTGGGCTTTTCATGTTTTACTGGGGTTGAGTGTGGCGGCCGGTGTTTTGATTTATATAGGCATTTTTTTGAAAAACAGCCTTACCGGACAACAGTCTGAATGGCTGCAATACTCCTCTGGTGCGCTCTGTGCCGGGTTGATATTGGTAACGGCCATTTGTCAGCGCTATGTTCAGACCCGCTTCGGCTGGCTTTTTTTATGGGCCAATACCTTGCTGGTCGTCAGCAGTTTTTATCTCTTTGTACACCAGTATTTTCTTTTAGCCATTCTAGTGCCGCGCCTGGTCCATGACATGACTGCATATCTGTTTTATGTGACACACGATTACAATCGCCATAACCTTGAGCCTAAGAATTCAATTTATCGCTGGGCCAAGCGCTGGAATATTCCTGTGTTTGTGGTGTTGCCGTTATTGTCGGTACTGATTACTTTTTTCCTGCAGCAATACGGTGATGAAGTTGTCAGCGTAATGAGTGAATACCTGTTCGGGTTTGAAATTCGTAAAGCCGTTACGCTGGGTTTGATCGGTTATCTGGGGCTTTTGCATTACTACACGGAAGCCTTCACTTGGAAAAATGATTCGCCTTATCGTCAGTATATTCGCTTTACTCGCTAGTTCCGTAAACATTTTGAGCAGGAAGCGCCTTGTTCAGCGCTTCCATAATTCCTCTTTTTTCCTTCAAGTTGGGAAAAGCTGAAGTCAATACATGTTTTCTGGCATGTTTGCTTTGATTGACTATGATTACCCGCTTAACATGCTGAATTTCAAAGGGTAGTAAATCAGCCTGATTAAAGAAGGGAGTCAGAAAATCAAATTAATTACCCTGATCGGTTTACAGCTTGATCTATGAGACTTTAGCCATAAAAATCGTCATTATTTTAGAGAGGGGGAATTCATGAGTAGCCAGTCAATTTGGGAACATATCGACCTTGATGCTTATCGGCAATTGGCCGATCCGGAAGTGGACTCATTAGTGGCCGCCCTGCTGCCTAAAAAAGGCAGCGAGTCTATCGGTCGCTTGGGTTATAACTCGATGCTGCTGATGGCCGATAAACTGATTCAAGACCCTGAGTTGGCTTTGGTCAATGATTCGCGGCTCGCGAACTGGCTGAAAAACATGCCCGAGGAGATTGTTGATTATTTTGATCCGATGGAAGCGCCGGATTGGGTCGATGCCGCAAAGCTTGAGCAAGGCTCTAAATTATGGCAACAGAACTCGTTGATAATGTTGCTTATTTTGTATTCAGGCAGTTTGCCCGCCTGTTATTTGATGAAAAACGGCATTCCGGCTTTGTACAAAACCGATAAACTGCGTGATCACCAATACATTTTTCAGCGTATTTATGAAACCGGATTGATGCTGGCGGCCTGCATGGATAAAGGTGGAATCAAAGTGGCTGAAGATGCGGCCGTCCAGGACGATGTTTTACTTTTACAAGCGCTTAATATGCTGGATGCCGAGGGACGATGGCAACAGCAAGGCCATCGCCTGATTCGCACGGCAGGTGAAACCGGCACTCCGGCCGACTCCGAAAAAATAGCCGAGCAGATTGAGCTGTTACGCGGAAAACCGAAACGCTATCTGTGGGGAAAAGGCTATATCACCGCTAAAAAAGTGCGCTTTTTGCATGCATCAATGCGTTTCATGCTCACGCAACCGGACAGTTTCAAACCCTGGGGCAACAAAGAGCAGCCGCAGACCTTTGCCGAACAGTTAAGTCAGGTGCAAACGCCTTGGGATTCAGAAAAACTGGGTGTTCCCGTTAATCAGGAGGACCTGGCGTATACCTTGTTGACCTTTGGACTGGTCATTCCCCGGGGCTTGGAAAAATGGGGCTTGCCGCTTAATCTGGAACAAAAAGAAGCTTTTTTGCATTTATGGAAAGTGACGGGCTACATTATGGGTATACGATCGGAATTATTGACGGATAACTGGCAGGATGCAGAAGCGCTTTTTGATGCAATTCACAGTAGACAAGCGGCTGCATCCGAAGAAGGCGCCGTATTGACTTCGGCTCTGATCGGCTTTTTAGGTGATTACTTGCCGGATGTTCCCGGTTTTGCACATCGCTTGTCGGCCGCCATGATCATCAGTCAAATTGGAATGACGAATGCGTCATTTTTGCTGGACAATACCTTAATCAAGGAAACCCGGGTTTTTTGGCGTAAACCTTTTTATACCTTGGCTGGGGGCATTTTTAGTTGCAGTCTGTGGTTGCGCGCCAGATTTTATAAACGCTTCAAACACTTAGGCTGGATAACCGCCCATCGTTTAAATGAAGTGAGTGAGTTGTTGATTGACAGCTGGCGCGATGCCTACTCACGCAAGCCGTTTTTTGTGCCGGCAGATACGTCAACCTGGGTTCGTCAGCCGGGCGTCGATCAAGCTTATCATCTTCGTTTGACCCGGTGGCGCAGACAACTGTTCTTTGTAGTGGGTTGTTCATTCGGTTTATTGACACTGGCGTTATTCGGTTTGGCGGCGGCCATTCCCGTTGCATTGGTGGGTGGGTGGAGTGCTGCAAAAATCGCATTGATTGGCGCCATTTCGTCCTGGCTGATTGCACTCGGTATGATGAACTTTCGGTTACCGGCTATTTTTAATCTGCGGCCCACACTTGATGAGCCCCTCGATTAAGCCGTTCGTTTTGCTTGATTCGTTTAGTGCGCGTTCCTGAGTTTTTAATGTCATTACGGAGTCGATTTTTCTGATGAACACCTCGGTATGGTCAAAATTGCCCAAAACGGTCGCCAAACTGGCAGCCTTGGAGCAGGCTCCGGTGGCGAGTTTATGGGTGGATCAGGCCGGCATCGTCGGTTATTTTAATCAGCGCTTTGCTGAAACGATGGGCTATGGACCCAACGCCTTGCAAGGCACTTCGTTGGATCAGTTAGTGCCCGGCATCGACCTGAATCAATGGCAACAGGAATGGTGGAAAATTATTGAGACCGAACGATATCTTCCGGTATTTCCTCTGACCTGGCGTCATGCTAAAGGCATCGCTCTGGAATATACGGCTTCGGTTTCTCTGGTTGAAGTGTCGGGTCTCCATTTTGCGGTATTTTATTTATGGCCCAAGCACTGCCCGCTAAAAGCAACGGAATCATTGCAAAAGCATGATCAGACGTTCTTTTTGCGCAACCTCGGTGAAAGCGTCTGCCTCTTGGATACGCTGGGCATCATCCGTTTTACCAATACCGCTTTTTGTAAACTTGCCGGCGGTTTAGAGTCTGATTTGATAGGTTTACCCTTGTTGGAAATTATTTCTCCGACCAAATCATATTTAACCCGAGTTTGGGATGTTCTGCAGCAGCAACGCTCCAATTCCGAGTATGAATTTCGAAACCTGGCCGGAAAAACAGTGCATGTCAGAATGACGGTCGTGCAACTGTCGGACAATGAATCCGACTTCGCCCGTTATCTGGTCAGTTTTGTCGATATCACCGAACAGATTAAAATCGCCAGGGAGTTGGAGCAGCAGAATGGCAGTTTTGAGCGATTGGCGTCTAATGTTCCCGGTTTCATTTACAAATTTCGCATGACGCCGGACGGTGTATTTTCTTTTCCTTATGCCAGTAGGGGTTGTAAAGAAGTCTTTGGCGTTGAGCCAGCCAGTGTCAAAAACGACGCAACCCCAATCGTAAACACGATTCACCCTGACGATTTTCCGATGTTTCAGGAGAGCATTCTGGAATCGGCCATGCACCTTAACCCCTGGAATTTCGAAGCTCGTCAGAAAACCAGCAATGGGGAATGGAAATGGTTTCATGCCGCTTCCAGACCGCAATTGCAGGACAACGGCGATATCATTTGGGAAGGCCTGGTGATGGATGTCACCTCGCGTAAGAAAGTGGAAGAGGAACTCGCCAAAGCCAAATTGGCCGCAGAAGCTTCCGCGTCGGCCAAGGCGGAATTTTTAGCCAATATGAGTCATGAAATAAGAACGCCGTTGAACGCTATTATCGGATTGAATCGCTTGGTTCTAAAATCCGAATTGACTAAAGTCCAGCGTGATTATTTGAATAAAGTACAACTTTCTTCGGAAAATCTGTTGGGCATCATCAATAACATTCTTGATTTTTCCAAGATTGAATCCGGAAAATTGGTGATCGAGCATATCGAATTCAACCTTGACAAAGTGTTGGAAAATATCGGCACCATGCTCGAGCCGATTGCTGCGGAAAAACGCCTGGAGTTATTGGTTGACCGTGGTATTGGCGTGCCTTTAATCATGATCGGTGATCCGCTTCGGCTTGTTCAGGTGTTAACCAATCTGTGCAGCAATGCGATCAAATTTACCGCACAAGGGGAAGTCATTATTGCCGTTGAATCCGTTTTAAACAAAGGAGAGGAGGCGCTGAGGTTCAGCGTTAAAGATACCGGTATCGGATTGTCGGAACAGCAGATAAGCCGGATTTTTGAGTCATTTACTCAAGCCGATAGCTCCACAACCCGTAACTACGGAGGGACCGGACTGGGCTTGTCGATCAGTAAGCATTTGATCGAGCATATGGGGGGTGAAATCGGCGTTAACAGTATTGAAGGTGTCGGCAGCGAATTTTATTTTACGTTACCGCTGAATGTCCTTCCTGACGCCCAACCCGGAAGCATGCTGCCCGCTGAATTGGAAGGTTGGCATGTTTTATTGATTATGGAAAATGAAACGGGCTGTGCCATTTTCGAAAAAATGCTGCGTGATTTGCGGTTTAAAGTGACGGTCTGCTCTTTACGGGCCATGACGCTGGAACAAATCCTGGATAATCAGCAGAAATCCGAACACGTTCCCCATGAATTGGTGCTGTTGGATTGGAACATGCCGGCGAATCAAAAACAGGTCATCATTGATGCGCTGGAATCGGATGGATTCGGCGCTCAAACGCCGATCATCATCAACATTTCTTCAATTGAATCCGAAAGCATCAAAAAACTGTCGGATCGCTTCAGCAATATTTCATTTCTTAATAAACCCAGCACACCTTCGTGTCTGATGGACGCCATTCTGAACGCCAGCGGGAAGGAAGCGTTGATAAAAACCATTCAAGCCAAACATGATTCCAAGAATTTGGCTTTCTACGAGGCATCAGTGCGGGGTACTCGCGTTTTAGTCGTGGAGGATAATGAAATCAATCAGGTCGTGGTGCGTAAAACGTTGGAGGCTGCAGGGGTCAGCATTGACATTGCCGGCAACGGACGGGAAGCTGTTGATTGTTTGTCAAGCGCAGCCGATGGCTATTACGATGCCGTGCTGATGGATCTGCAGATGCCGGAAATGGATGGCTACGAGGCGACATTGACCTTGCGCAAAAATCCGCGTTTCGATAATTTGCCGATTATCGCGATGACAGCGCACACCATAGAATCGGACAAGCAGAAATGTCTGGAAGCCGGGATGCAAGACCATGTCGGTAAACCGATAGAACCGGAACTGCTTTTTTCAAAATTGGCGAAATGGACCGCCAGCCGTCACCAATATCCTTCAGCTAAGCCTTCTTCAAGCCCGCCCAAGGGCAACTCGGCCACTCCAAACCCGTTACAAAATCTTGCCTCGGTCAATGTTCATTCCGCATTACATCTTTTGCAGGGCGACGAAAATCTCCTGCTGCGTTTGCTGCTGAAATTTGCCGACGAACAAAAACAGACGCCAGAGCAATTTAAAGCATTGCTGAACGATAACGAATGGGACAAGGCTGCCGAAAAAGCGCATCAAATCAAAGGCGTTGCCGGCAACTTGCAAATTAGCGCTGTTTTTGAGGCAGCCAAAAAGCTGGAAACCGCGTTCCGCAATCATGAAAATGCAGAGCTAAGCCGTTTATTGGCTGATTATGCTGCTGCAATCCACGGGTTTGTTAACGAAATAGCGCATTGGCGCTTTGATGAGCCTGAGCTGCACACTCATCTTGCTGACACCGATGAAATCCTGTTAACCGGAACCGATCTCAATGAAATCGTGACGCTATTCGATAAATTAATCGGTTTTCTGGATGCCAACAATTGGCATGCAGAGGATTGTCTGGCGCATATCAACGGGCGCTTGGGCGAAGTGTATGCTCATGAAATGAAGCGGATTAAAAGCCATTTGGAGGATTTGGAGTTTCAAGCTGCGGCAGATTGTGCGCGCAAACTCAAAGAGCGCTTGCACGCTCCGATTTGAACCAGATAAACGGGGAATTTATATGCCGGTTAAAGAATATCAACAGACGATATTGATTATTGATGATGCCAAGGAAAACATCATTGTGCTATCCCGTTTACTCAAGTCGCACGGCAATATCATCTTCGCGCAAAACGGAGAAGAGGGCTTGCTTTCTGCGATGCAGAGTCTACCGGATCTGATTTTGCTTGATATCTCAATGCCGGGATTGGACGGCTTTGAAGTCTTGATGCGCTTGAAGCAATCGCCTTCAACCGCCGATTTGCCGGTTATTTTTATTACCGGAATTCCCGACAGCGACACCGAAGAAAAAGGCTTGACGTTGGGTGCAGTTGACTACATTACCAAGCCGTTTTCCTCGGCGGTAGTTAAAGCGCGCGTGAGGCACCAATTGAAGCTTCAGCGCTTGACCCGGGCCTTAAAGGATGCGAATGCCCGGTTAACCCTGCTTGCCATGACGGACCCGCTAACCGGTGCCCATAATCGGCGCTATTTTATCGATATGCTTAAAAACGAGATGTCTCGCGCCAGACGCTACCAGCATCCGACGAGTTTAATGGTGATCGATATTGATAGGTTCAAAAATATCAACGACAGTTTCGGTCACGATGTTGGTGATCAGGTGATCATTGAAGTCGTTAGAACCAGTTCGGAAGTCTTGAGGAAAAATGATGTCTTCAGCCGTTTTGGGGGGGAAGAGTTCACGATTCTGATGCCTGAAACAACACTGGAAGAAGCCGCACAAATCGCTGGAAGATTATGTGAAAAAGTGGCTGAAACCCAAATTGCTACAGATCATCATCAAATCAACTTTACAGTCAGCGGCGGTGTGGCTCAGCTTGAAGACGCTGACCAGACGCCGGAAGCCATTCTCAAACGTGCCGATATAGCGCTGTATCAAGCAAAACAGCAGGGTAGAAACCGGATTGTTGTGGCTGGAATGAATGATAACGGATAGAAAACCGGCGTTTGGTGACTGTTCTCAAATTTTCCTCAACTTGAAAATCCTGCACCGGAAGCACGCATATCAATGCTTCCGGACCAGGATTGCGCAGTTTTAACCCAGATTAAAGCCTACTTTAATGGTCACTTGCCAATGCGCAATTTTGTTTTGCTCAATATGGCCCCGCGTTTCAACGACTTCAAACCAGCGCATGTTGGGAATGGTTTGGCCCGCTTTTTCAATTGCATTCTCAATGGCTTGTTGTAAGCCAACGGATGATGAGCCGGTAAGTTCAATTTTTTTATAGATATGATCGCTCATGAGTGTGTGCCTCTTCGGTAGTGTTGATCCAGTTCGAGTAACCTTTCGGGTGTGCCTATATCCAGCCAAAATCCTTCGAATTTTTGGCCTGTTATCCGTTGCAGGTCGATAGCTGATCTGAGTAGGGGGGCCAATTTCTGCTTGCCGTGAAGACAGCCTTCGAATAAGGCAGGGCTGTAAACGCCTATACCGCTGAAAGTCAACTTGACAGGGGCATCATTCACGACATTGTTCGATTGGTCAAGACCAAAATCGCCGTCAGGATGGTGCGCGGGGTTATTGACCAGTACCAGATGAGCGAGATTGATTTCCAGCGTTCTGAGTGAGGCAAACGGAAAATCGGTTGCAATGTCGCCATTGACGACAAGAAACGGCGAGGGTCCCAGCAAGGGCAAGGCTTTAATAATGCCCCCTGCAGTTTCGAGTGCGCCATCACCTTCATCGGAATATTCAATGGCAACATTGAATCGACTGCCATTGCCCAGAAAATGCTTTATCTGTTTGCCTAAATGAGCGAGATTGATAACAATTTCGGAGAAACCTGCCTGGCAGAGTTGTTCTATGGTGTGAACGATCAAAGCCTTATCGGCAGCTGGCAGCAGAGGTTTGGGCGTGTGGTCGGTCAATGGTCTCATCCGTTCGCCGCGACCGGCGGCCAGTATCATCGCTTTCATGCTTGACGCTCATAAACTGGAAGCACGGATTGCATCATAAAGTCTGAAAATCCGGATAACTCGGGATAAAGCCGGCAGACCGATACGACGTGGTTCAGCGTGCGGGGAATATCGGCCAGATAGCCGGATTTATCATCGCGAAGATGCAAACGGCTAAAAATGCCAATGGCTTTAAGATGGCGTTGTAAGCCCATCAGGTTGAACCAGCGTTGGAATTGCGGATAATCGGCCTCGAAGGGATGAACTTGTTTCAGTTGTTGGAAATAGTTTTTGAGCCAACCATCAACGGCGGTTTCCGGCCAGCTAATATAGCAATCTTTGAGTAATGAGACGGCATCGTAAGTGATGGGGCCCATTACGGCATCCTGGAAATCTATAACGCCTGGTCCGTTAGCTCCGGCAACCATAAGATTTCGCGAATGGTAATCGCGATGGACAAATGTCAAAGGTTGCGAGAGGGCTGAGTTTATCAAAAGTTCATCCCGATCCGATTTGATAGTGTCCGGAATGGCGATATTCAATAGCTTTTGCAAAAACCATTCGTCAAAAATAGTGAGTTCACGAGACAAAAGCGGTTGGTCGTAATGAGGAATGTCCACGGTTGCATTCATGAAATACTTTTGTTGACGGAGCAAACTGTCCAATGCCAGCCCATAAAGCGCATCAACATTCTCTTCGCTGAGAATATCCAGAAAGCAGGTGTGGCCCAGATCCTCAAGCAACATAAAACCCAGCGCGTGATTATTTTCGAAAATCTCAGGGACATGAATCGATGCCTTGCGCATTAATTCGGCTATTTTTATAAAGTTAGCGGTGTTTTCCTTATCGGGTGGCGCATCCATCACGATATAGCTTTTATTAGAAGCGGAAATTCGAAAATACCGGCGAAAACTGGCGTCGTTTGAGGCCGGGCCAAATTCATCGAGTGTCAGCGATAAATCATTTTCAAGCCAATCAAGCATAAGGTTTACACGGGGGTCATCAGTGGTCATATATTTGGGAGTTACTTAAGTTTATAAATCAGGTAAAAAAACGGTTAGAATAGGTGTCCGGCATTTTATTCGCTTAGACCGATCCAGCCAATCATACAAAACTCTATCTATGCATTTCCGTTTTTTTCTCTATTTATTTTTTTTTGCTGCTGCCAAGACTGTATTGGCTGACGATGCAATTTGGGATTGTGAAAAAACCAGTGAAAGCGAGGAATGGGAATGTGTAACCGAAAAGCCCGCGGCAACTCCAGTCGTCACGCCTCCTCCTGTGCAGGCAAAACCGGTTCCTCCGATCTCTGAGCAACGTCCCATCGACAAGGTTCCTGAACAACCTGAAGACAGTGACATAGAGTCAGCTGAAGCTCCTGAAATAAAAACTTTGCCGCCTGAATCGTTCAGTGAGGAGGCAGACGGCGTCGCTTCAACGGATATTGACCAACCAGATCAGAAACTGGCTGATGAGACGCAGGCTGAGTTGCTGAGTGAACCCGTTGCCGAAGAAAAAGCCAAGCCGGAAAAGCCTCCGGTCATGGTGAATTACACTGGCGCTAAGCCAAAAGCAACTTCGCAGTCAGTTTCAGCAACGGATCAAAAAGGTTGGAATTGTGATGTCAAAGCCGACAATGATAACTGGAATTGCAAGCTGAGCGGCACGGATCCAAGAGGAAAGCCCCGAGTGATGGAAGACAGCGACGCCGGATTTACGCTGTTAACGCCGACATTCGATCATGATCAAGAGCAGACTTTCGATGTTCTTCAGTCAAGGCTCAGTTACGATCCTTGGGCGACTTGCACCACATCATTGGGAATGCCGCCTGATTTTAAATCGAGCAAAGATTTAAGAGAAAAGACCCCCATGGAAGTGAATGCCGATTACTCCGAAATTTTCGATAATGAAGTAACCGGTTTTTTTGGCAGTGTTGATGTGGCCCGAGCTGATCAACGTTTGACTGCCGATACGGTTCACTATGATACGGTCTCCCAGACAATGGATGCCCAAGGGCATTCTTTTTACAGCGAAGATGAATTGTCACTTTACAGTGAAAGCATGATGTTGAAACTCGGATCGGATGAAGCCAGGTTGAGAAACGCCCAGTTTATATCGCCATCTACGCCTATCCGGGGTGCTGCGAAAGCGGTTTACCGGGACAGTAAATTTTTATCCAGATTCACTGATGTGGCATTTACCAGTTGCGCTCCCGGAAATCAGGACTGGGTAATGCATGCTTCCAATTTAAAGCTGAATAAAGAAACGGGTGAGGGCTCGGCTAAAAATGCTTGGCTGGAATTTAAGGGGGTGCCTTTCATTTACACGCCTTACATTTCGTTCCCAATCGATAATCGCCGTAAGTCCGGTTTTTTGTCGCCCAATTTAAGTTTTAATGACAGAAATGGCTATGATGTTTCCGCGCCCTATTACTTCAATATTGCACCGGATTATGACGCGACATTCCGTCCCCGTTATATTTCCGAACGGGGGATGATGATAGGGGGTGATGCTCGCTATTTATCCCGCATAAGCCAGAGCGAATTGAGTTTGGACGTTTTAACGACTGATGCGTTGCGCAATGATGAGACGCGGTTTCAAGGTGCTTTCAGAAACAACGTAACCTTTATGCCTAATTTGATTTCTACCATTGATGCCAATTATGTTTCGGATGATGATTACATCGACGACATGGGCAATACGATCAATTTTAACGATACCCGTTTTTTGAGAAGTCACGGAGACGTTCGCTACAATTTACCGGGAGTGTCGTTTTTTTCTCAGCTTGAAAATTATCAAACCATTGATAAAACGATTTTGCCGGAACAGGAACCGTATCGTCGATTACCGCAAACCAGGCTGGACCTGGACCACTCGTTTGATTTTATGCCTTTGGATGTGGCGATGGGGTCCGAGTTTGTCTATTTTCAGCATGATGAGATCGTCGATGGTGCCCGGTTTAATGTGAAACCTTCAGTGAGCATGCCACTGGCAACGCCAGGCACTTTTCTGACGCCCAAGTTTTCCTTGCAACATACCCAGTATTCGCTGAACAATCAGGCTGTAGGCAAATCGGACAGTATTTCCCGAACGTTGCCGATATTATCTTTGGACAGCGGTGCGATTATGGAGCGCGACCTTAACCTGGGTCAGTCGGCTTATACACATACCCTCGAACCACGCCTGTTTTATTTGTATATACCCAATACCGATCAGGATGACATCCCTATTTTTGACAGCGCCGAATACGATTTTAACTTCAACAGTATGTTCCGGGAAAATCGCTTCAGTGGCGAAGATAGGGTGCAGGATGCGAACCAGATCACTACCGCATTGACAACGAGATTGATTGATCAAAAAACGGGCAGAGAGCAACTGAAATTGAGTGTCGGCGAAATATTTTATTTTCAAGATCGCCGGGTCGATATCCCCACAAGTGAAATTCTCAGAAATCAATCCATCGCTGGCGCACAAGTTCAAGCACCTCAACCATTGGATACCAGTCTATCAAATCTGGTCACCGAGTTTAATGCTCAGTTGACTGACCATCTGAAACTCGTCACGGCTCTGCAATGGGATCATTATCAAAATGACATTACCCGATCAGAAGTGGCTTTGAGGTATAACAACAGGACCGATCAGATCGTTAATCTAGGTTATCGTTACCGGCAGGACTTGTTGGAACAAACCGATGTTTCTATCCGATGGCCGATTGTAAACAACTGGTATGTTGTGGGCCGGTGGCAGTACTCAATGTTGTTCAATTCGACCGTTGAAAGCTTTGCCGGATTTGAAAAAGAAAGCTGTTGCTGGCGTTTTCGCATCATCGGCCGCCGTTATATCAACGCGATTAATGATCTGAGATTCGCCGAGCAGGCTTATACCGGTGAAAGCCAAACGGGTGTGTTTGTTCAGCTTGAACTTAAGGGATTGTCATCTTTTGGTACCAGTCTGGATACGTTTTTTGAGAGAAATATCTATGGCTATCGTAAGCCCCAATAAGAGGATGTACTTCAATTTTATGAAATTAGCGTTTTTGATTTGTCTGTTATTGCGTTGTTTTTATATTGCCCCTGTGGGTGCGCAAGTGCTGGATAGAATTGTCGCGATTGTTGAGGAAGATGTCATTCTGGAAAGGGAGTTACAAAATGAGGTCGCCATAATTTCGCAGCGGATCAAAGAGAGCAAAACGATGATGCCGCCTGACTACATTCTCCGCAAGCAGGTTTTGGATAAACTCATCATGGACAAATTGCAGCGGCAATTGGCCGAGCGGTCCGGCATTAACATCAATGAGGAAACATTGGCCAATGCTGCCAACGATATTGCCCGAAGAAACAATATGACCACGGCGCAATTTCGTAACGAGCTGGAAAAGCAGTCTATCTCATACCAGAGTTTTCTGGATAATCTGCGCAATGAAATTATCATCAACCAGCTGCGTGGCCGCGAGATTGGCGAACGGGTCAAAGTAACCGATAGGGAAGTTGAACATTATCAGGATACCGAAGGTAAATTAGGCGGTGATGCAGTTCAGTACCGATTGGGACATATTCTGGTGTCTTTGCCGGAGGGCGCATCGGCATCGGCTATCCAGAAAGCTAACAGTAAAGTGCAAGGGATCATTAAACAGTTACGGGAAGGCCAGGATTTCGGACAGGTCGCCATGGAGCAATCGGAAGGCGGTGATGCTTTGAAAGGCGGCGATTTGGGCTGGCGCCCGATCAGCCAGATGCCTACTTTGTTTGTCGATGAAGTGGTTAAAATGAAACAAGGTGATATCTCTGATCCTATAAGAAGTCCAAGTGGTGTCCATGTGATCAAATTACTGGAGACCAAAGGCGGAGGGAGTGGCCAGCATATGGTTACTAAAACCCAAGTCAGGCATATTTTGATTAAAACCAATGAATTGGTTAATGATGAAGAGGCTAAGAAAAGACTGATAAACCTGAAGGGGCGAATTTCAGACGGCGATAGTTTTGAAAATCTGGCCAGGGCTCACTCGGATGATAAAGGCTCGGCATTGAATGGAGGCAGTCTGGATTGGGTTACACCGGGTGCATTAGTGGCCGAGTTTGAACAGACAATGGATAAATTGGCCATTAATGAAATCAGTGAGCCGATACAAACGCAATTTGGCTGGCATTTAATCCAGGTCCTGGACAGAAAACAACAGGATAACAGTTCCGAGTTTGAAAAAGAGCAGATCAGGGAGACGATACGCAAACGTAAAATTGAAGAAGAAACCGAGCTTTGGTTGCGCAGGCTCAGAGATGAGGGCTACGTTGAAATTTTTCACGACAGGTTATAAGCAATTTGCTGCCTTGGCGTCGATTGACAATAGTTTCCATAATGGATGACCAATATGAAAATGGATGACCAGTTAGTCCTGAAACTAAAAAATATTGTAGAAACACAGGCATTGTCCGCACAAAGAGCTGCCATCGGTGACCTTGTGAAGGAACTGAAAATCGATGCACTGGAATGCGCTGCAGCCTTGCTGTATTGGGTCAATTCCATTGAAACCCTTGAATCTGAGAAAGACATCAGCCTTGTTGATGATGAAGCGGTCAATGTTCCAAGTATAAACCCACCGGCCAGAATGGTCCGCTACCGTCTGGATGTCGGACGTAAGCAGGGTTTATCAAAAGAATCGTTAACTGATCTATTAGTAGAAGAATCCGGCGTTGAACGAAAATTGATTGGCAACCCGGATATTCGAATGGCTTTTACTTTGGTTGAATTGCCGGAGGGCATGCCTGAAGATATTTTCCAGCACTTAAAATGTGTGGAGTTCAATCAACATCGGCTGAATATCAAACGCACCGGCAGCAGTTACAGAAAAAAAAGACATCATAATTTTAAACGATCAAAACAAGGTTTAGGTCAATCCCAGAAAAGTCCCGTCGAATGAGGCGGATTGCAAAAGTTCCCGGTTCTGAATGGTCAAGCCTGCTGCGTTTTTTGAGCGTTCGCAGTCATTGATTTTTTCCGGCGCTGGTTTTCTTGATTTGCGCTGACAGTTTTCCAGAAAATGTCCTAACCTTTATTACCAGATAGCAAGAGACGCTTTGATTGAGGCGATATGCTGAACACATTAATTTTTTTAACTTTTTATGCCCATTATTCAATACATAGACACAGCACCCAAACTAAGCGAACTCTGCAGGCAAATCAGTAAAGAACCCTGGTTGGCGCTGGATACCGAATTTCTCAGAGAAAAAACGTATTATCCAAAGTTTTGCCTGCTTCAGATTGCAACGCCCGACTGGGTTGCCTGCATAGATCCCCTGGCTTTGGATAATCTGAATGAATTGTTCGACGCCATCTACAACCCGGACATCATTAAAGTCTTTCATTCCTGCAGGCAGGATCTGGAAATCTTTTACCAAATCACCGGTAAAGTTCCTTCCCCGGTCTTTGATACCCAAATCGCTGCGCCATTGTTGGGATTTCAGGAAAATCCGGGCTATGCAATGCTGGTATCCAGTTTATTGAATGTAAACCTCAGCAAAGCTCATACGCGTACGGATTGGACGGTGCGCCCTTTGAGCGAGGCTCAGCTTGAGTATGCGGCAGATGATGTGATTTATCTGTGTCAAATTTATAAGCTCATGCTGGAAAAGCTGGAAAAATTAAACCGTCTGGATTGGCTGAAACTCGATTTTGAGCTGTTACAAAACACAGAGTTATACGATGTATCCCCCAAAAATGCCTGGCTTAAAGTTCGCGGCAAAAATAAATTGACCGGCAAACAGTTATCCATTGTGCAAGCCTTATGCGAATGGCGGGAGAAAACTGCTCAGAACGAAGACAGGCCAAGAAACTGGCTATTGCGGGACGATATGCTGTTTGAATTGGCCAAGCTTCAACCCTCAGGTATAGACGAGTTGATTGCCGTGCGGGGCTTTAATGAACGCATCGCGACGAAACACGGCAAAACCATCTGCCGGTTGATTGATGAAGCAAAACAAAGGCCTCCGGTTCCACTCAATGACAAAGGACGGTCAGCAAAAAAGTCCCAGCATCAAGAAGCGATTCTTGATATTTTAACCGCGCTGGTTCGCATTCGAGCTGATGAAAACGACTTAAATCCAGCGATTCTTGCCAGCCGGAAAGATCTGGAACTGTTGCTGTTTGATGACCCGGATTCCCTGCTCAGGCAGGGCTGGCGTTACAGCATGGTCGGACAGGAATTGGAAGGTCTTTTAAAAGGCGAGCAACTTTTAGGCATAGATGCGGAAAAAGTGTACAGCGTTGATAAGCCGGAGTAATCCAAACTAAAACCTGATTAGCAAGATAAATCCATAAGTGTCCGTCATGCCCGTCTGAAAACGGGCATCCAGTGCCATGGATGGGAAGCTTCGTGCTATCCATGTGATCTGGATTCCGGCAACCCCAGCCGGAATATCTCGTTCCCAAGCTCCAGCTTGGGAATGCCTACCCTCAAGCTCAGCTTGATGAACATCTGTTTCAGAATAAATTAGATCTATGGGACGGAGGACTCGGTGAAAAACGGGACCGCATCAATCGCGAAAGATGCGGAACGTACCTCACCGCATCCTGCCACACTACTGTCAAACTTGGCTATGTGGACTTGCTAGAACATTGGCGTTATTCAAGTGCGCAGGCTTATGTCGGTAAAGACGCTTTGTTGCTTATCGTTTTGCTCTATTGAAATACCAAGCTGAGCTTGAAGGTAGGCATTCCCAAGCTTGAGCTTGGGAACGAGACAATCAGTCAAGCATTGCCGTTAAGATGCTTGCAGGTTGACTGGTTGCTGAGCCAATTGGGTTCGAATCGAGATGAAAGTGTACAGCGTAAATAAACCGGAGTAATTCAATCTAAATTGGATTGGCAAGTTGTCCGAGCGTGACATTCCGTAACTGGGGTCAGAGTTAAGTTAACCTAAGTTTACTTTGCCCCAGTTATTTTTTAATCGTCGCGGCAGCTCGTCAATTAACAGCAATTATTTTCTCCCTTGCCCCACCAAAAAGCCGATTAAGCCGGATGCAATTGCGCTGATAATGCCTGCGGCCCATTTTTTATCTTCCACCGTTCCTACCGCGAAGAGATAAACACAGCCGCCAAAAACAACACTCACGACGAGAAGAGCAAAACAAAATAGCGAATAGGTCATCTTTCGTTTCAGTTCGGCCTCTGCCATTTCCCTTGCTCGCCTGGCAGTTGCATCCTCGGGAGTTTCGTTGCTGACTGACAACTCGTACTTATGATCGTTACCGACGATTTGTCCCAGGTTGATCTGGGAGTCGCTGCGTTTTTCGTCGCTTATCCCGTTCACTAGATGCCTACGATCTCGGTCAATAATTGTTTGTTTTGATCAAGGATACCTAATCTTTTTTTCTCCGATTTAGCTTCAGCGACCACGTCATACAAGGCAATGGCTTTGCGTAGAATCTCGGTTTTAGTGGTGTGCCCCGAAGAGGCCAGTTGTTCCAGTCGTTCGTTTAGCTCAGGTGACACACTCAAGCTGAGGCGAATTGTTTCTTTATCGTTTGCCATACAGTTCTCCTATTGCGTTAAAAAGGCGCTATTTATATGCAAATAATACGCTTATTTTTCACATAAACAAGTCGCCAAATTTGCAGCCGATGGTGGCAACCGCATCAGTCCAGAACGTCTAAAACGCTGAAGTCTATAACAATGGAGTTTTGCAAAAGCTCTCATGAACAACTTGAGAGGGAATAACTGCGTTTAGAGTAAACGTAGATTTACTTTGACTCCAGTTATTGCTTGATCGCTTGTCTCGTTCCCAAGCTCCAGCTTGGGAACGCCTATCCTCAAGCTCAGCTTGACGAACATCTGTTTCAGAACAAATTAGATCTATTGCAGGCATTGGCTTACCGCCCGTTTGGGAAAAACTTAAAAGTCAGATTTTTCTTGGCGAAAAAGCATTTTTGCAAAGATTGCAAAAGCAAATTCAAATCGATGCGGGAGACTTAAAAGAAATCCCAAAAGCGCAACGGAGACCTCCAGCTGAACCATTAAGCCATTATGTCGAAATCTTTGCCGATGCCAAGAAAGGAATGAAGAAAGCCTATGAGAGTGGTGATTACACCATGCAACAAATTGCAGACGCTTTTGGCGTACAATATTCTACAGTCAGTAGAGCGGTTAATCATAAGTAAGCTAAAGAAATGCTTGATTGCAAGACCTGACCCCCTTCTGCATTTTGAAAAGGTGGACAAGCAATTGTCCGATCTAAAACTGGAAATAGCTAACAAGGCATTACCGTAGCGTTAGGCGAAAGGAAAGCAAAGAAATGATTAAAAATTTATTCGATAAACTATTTGGGCGTAAAGAAGCAATAGAACTCCAAAATATACAAGATGCAAAACAATTCATCGAAAGTCCGCAGCCTATTAAGAGAAGCAGCGGCTATCGCGAAGAAGTTAAAGAAAAGTATGGATTTGATTTACCTGCGTCAGATACAGACAAGATTTATCTTGGAAAAAAGTTTGAGCAAGAAGCTGATCTTGAGAAAGCCTGCGCTTGTTACGAAGGATGCATAAAAAATAGATTTGAAGGAAATGGACCATATGACCGTTTAATAATTTTGTATAAAAAGCTTGGGCGGCATGATGACGCACTTCGAATTGTAAAAAAAGCCATATCAGTATTTGAAAAAGTTTCCAAGCAGGGTCGGATAGATGGAGCCAAAAAGCTTGAAAAATACAAATCAGAACTTGAAAAAATTACAAGAAAAATAGCCTAAAAACCACCGCTTATAACGGCGTTATCCAATAGAAACTAATACGCGAGCGAATCAAAAACATATGTCATACACCGCGACGGTCTGCAATATAATGATCGCTTCCCCTGGCGATGTTCAAAGCGAACGCAACATCGTTCGCGAAGTAGTCCACGAATGGAACGCAACTCACGCTGAGTCGCGAAAAGCAGTCCTCTTGCCGGTAGGTTGGGAAACACACTCGACACCTTTGATGGGCGCTGAACCACAGACCATTATCAACTGGCAGATACTTGAGCAAAGCGATTTGCTTATCGCCGTTTTCTGGACACGGCTAGGAACGCCAACTGCCAGTGCAAGTAGTGGAACTGTAGAAGAAATCGAGAAACACATTGCGGCCGGTAGACCAGCAATGATATATTTTTCAAGCGCTCCTGTTGCGCTCGATAGCGTCGATCGGGTCCAATATGAGGCGCTTACCGCATTCAAGAAGTCGTGCCAAACGAAGGGGCTTTACGAAACCTACGAATCACCAGCGCAGTTTCATGAAAAAGTCAGGCGACAACTGTCCCAAACTTTGAACTCTAATCCCTACTTTATAAATCTTTTGATTGCTTCTTCGGGGTCCACAAAGACAGCTGTTGCGTCTGCTATTGTTCCAACACTTTCACGAGAGGCATCGGAGCTCCTTAAAACCGCTGTTGCCTCTGGAGGTGACATTATGGTTCTCGCTTTTTTGGGTGGATCAGAGGTTCAAACCGGAGGGCGCAATTTCGTAGAATCCGGCAATCCTAGATCGCGAGCAATTTGGGAAGGATCTGTTGACGAATTGGAACGACAGGGATTTATAGAATCGTCTGATCCAAAGCGGCAAGTTTTCAGAGTGACTCGCGAGGGATACGATGCGGCAGATCTGATTTGAATCGGGAAAAGGGGTCACCCATTAGCCTGCCGTAGTCAATAAGCCAAAACAATCCCTCAAGCCTATTTTGGCTTTTTTTCGAATTAACTGTCTTTAAGATCAATCACTTTAACCTGTTATTGAACCGGCGGACTTTGTGATCGCGAGGTCCGAGAGTGTGGATAAGTTGTGGTCAGCAGGGAGGCTGTCCATGACTTATCCACACGGCTCTGCTCGGACCGGTCCGCAGGACGCGTCCACAAGTCCGCCGGTTATTCCTCTAATAGTTGCTCTGACAGTCAATTCTCAAACCGCTTTGCTTGTTTTTCTTTTTCGTCACTCTGTTCGGTTCGCTGTCTACGCGCCCGTCTTCTCGCTCGTGTGATTCGCTCATCGAACTGATGCGCGTCAGTCACCCATCAGGATCAAGACGTGGCCTCTTACCCGAGGTAAGTGGTTCGCCCCTGGCTCAATTGAGCCCCAGAAAAATGATCGGTGCCAAGCCTTGTCCAATTGTGCACGGCACAACAGGTTTTATGGTTCTCCGTTAACACGGTCCAGACCCCTAATGGCTCAAAGCTTGGGCGTATCAGCTCCCCTTGCGGAGATAACGATTAGTGGGTCGGTTGAGCAACTTGCCAATCAGGTCTGGTGGTTATCAGCCAACCCCGTGTTCAGTTCAGCTGCTCAACCTATTCGCTTATTCGGTTATACAAAACATTTCGTGTCGTTAAAGGGGACGTGGTCCCGCATCACGAAGTAACTCGCCCTCGCCAGTTTATGCGCGACCGCTTTGAGTGCGACGACACGGTTGCACTTGGCGGCCTTGCGTTGATAAAAGCGTTTCGCTCGATCGTTGTAGCGTATCGCGAAGTTGGCCGCCTCGATAAAGGCCCAGGCCAAGTATTTATTGCCGTTTTTGTTATTGCCCCGGCCTTTCTTTTTGCCGTTGCTGAGTTTCTCACTGCCGACACAGCGACAATACGAGGCAAAGTTGCCGACCTGCCGAAAGCGCTCGATACCGCCGGTTTCCAGCATGATCGTCAGCGCCAGCACTTGCCCGATACCGCTGATACTGAGCAAAAAGCGGTAGCGCGGATCCAGTTTGGCCTGTGCCAAGATGGCGCGTTCCAGCACCTCGATTTGTTCCGATAATGCCGCCAGTATCACCCGGTTACTTTCGACCGCTAACGCCACGTTCGGATCGGCGAAGTGCTGCTGCACCTGCTCTTGAGTCAGGCGTTTGACGGCATTACTGTTCAGCCGAGTGCCGGTATTGCGCGCATAGAGGTTTTCGATGCTGATAATATGCGCACTGCGCTGCCG